>JBDSDB010000202.1:0-32003 GCA_039920785.1 Gemmatimonadaceae bacterium | reverse complement strand
CGACCGGGATCGTGGCCTCGATCGTCGTGCCGCTGCCCGGCGCGGACTCGATGCGCAGCGCCCCGCCGAGCAGCCGCGCGCGCTCGTTCATGCCGAGGAGCCCGAACCGCGTCTGCGGCACTGCGTCCAGCTCGAAGCCCGCGCCATCGTCCGTGACGCGCGCCTTCACACGCTTGCCGCGCCGGTCGACATGCACGGAGATCGTTGTCGCGCCGGCATGGCGCATGGCGTTGGTCATTGCCTCGCACACGATGCGATAGAGGCCGATCTCCAACGCCGTGGGAAGTCGCTGCATCATGCCAGAGCCCGTGACGACGACGTTCACGTCGCGCCCGAGCGCCTGGCCGATCTCGCGAGGCAGGGCGCGTACGGCGCTGAGAAGATCTCGGCCGGCGAGCGGTGAGGTGCGGAGCTCGAGCACCGAGCGGCGCGCATCGTGGAGCGCGGCACGCGTGAGGTCCAGCGCGCGCCGGATCGTGGTGGCGGCGCGCGGGTCGTTGTTCGCTCCGACGAACGCCTCGGCCGACTCGAGCTGCATGGCGATGCCCGCGAGCTGCTGCGCGATGGTGTCGTGGATGTCGCGCGCGATGCGGTTGCGCTCCTCGGCCGCCGCGAGCTCGGCGTCGCGCGCGGCGAGGCGCGTCCGCTCGATCGCCAGGCTCACGAGCGTGCCGACCGTGTAGAGGAGGCTCAGCTCATCCTCCGACAGCTCGCGCCAGTCGGCACTCGCCACGTTGAGCAGCCCCAGCTTGCGCTCACCCGCATAGAGCGGAACGCTCGCGTGGCAGCTCAATCCTGTCGCGTCGTCCACCAGCTTGGCGAGCCGCGTGCACCAGACCACGTTCACGTTCGCCGCGCCGCGCATGTCGCCCGCCGCGTACGTGCCGAGGCAGAAACATGTCCCCTCGAGCCGCTCCGGGTGGTCGGCCAGGCCGGGCGGCAGCGCGCGGGAGGCAGCTACTCGCGCGAGCCCGGTGGTCTCGTCATAGAGCCACGCCCAGCTCGTCTCCAAACGCAGCAGTTCGTCGAGCGTGTCGAGCGCCGTCTCGAGGATGTGGGCAACGTCGAGCGACTGGGCGAGCCGGTGCGCGAGTGCGTCGAGGATGGCGAGGTCGTGTCGGGCGGACATCGGGTGCGCGGGAGAGGCTGATGACAACTGCAACGTCAGTAGCGGGTACTTGGTATCCGGGCACTCGGAATCGGCATTCAGGCAGCTACGAGGTGGGGCTGGGATTGAACTCCAGTATTCGGTACTCGGCACAGGTAGTGGGACGTGGGTAACGGCGTTCGCAGTTCACGCCACTTCGTTCGCCGGTTCAGTGCGCTCCCCGCGGACAGCGCTCCGTTCAAATTCGGGGAGCTCGTATGCCACTCCGAGTACCCGAATACCCAGTACCCGCTACTGGGTTTGTTGTTGAGCCGAGTACACCCGCACGTAGTCCACGAGCATCGTCGCCGGCAGGATCGCGTCCGAGAGCGGATCCCCGTCGAACTGGCCGCCGACGGCGAGATTGAGGATGACGAAGTAGGGCCGATCGAGGATCGAGGCGCCGTACCTCTCAAGGTCGGAGCGCGCGACGGTGTAGTGTGCGACGTCGTCGACGTAGAATCGTACTTTCTCCGCGTCCCATTCCACGGCGAAGAGGTGAAAGTCGTCCGCGTACGTGCCGCGCGTCAGCGACGTCACGCCGGCGAATGGCGTGTTGCCCGAATAACCGGGTCCATGTACTGCGGAGCTCGAGCGCGACGGCGCGCTGCCCTTGTACTCCATGATGTCGAGCTCTCCGCATGCGGGCCACGACGTGGACGGGAATCCGTTGCCCAGCATCCAGAACGCGGGCCACAGGCCCTGGCCAGCGGGCAGCTTGATGCGCGCCTCCACCCGGCCCGGTTTGGCGGACAGCTTGCCACGCGTCGTGATCTTGGCGGAGGTGTAGCGGCACGCGCCGTAGTAGCAGGTGAGGCCGGCGGCGCGTCGCGCAACGATCGCCAGTTGCCCCTGACCAGTGAGGGCGACGTTCTCTGCGGCGTCCGTGTAGTACTCCTTCTCGTTGTTGCCCCAGCCGCAGTTGCCGCTCGAGCAGCCGTCACCCAGGTCGTGGCTCCACTTCGTGGCGTCGACGCGAGCGCCGGCGGCGCCGTCGAACTCGTCGCTCCAGACCTGGGTCCAGACCGTGACAGGAATGATGGGAGGGATGGGAGTGATGGGCGCCGTAGACGCGACTGGCGGCGTCGCGCTCGAGCAGGCGAGAAACAAGACCAGCACCGATGTGCTCACCGCCGGCTGACGGACGCGACGAACTGGATTCCCAGCGAAGAGTGACGTCATTCCGTGAATCATCTCACTCTAGTGGACGAGGGTTGGCGGCGTAGCGGGCACCGCTCAAGATGGACCACCCCGCATGGCCTGCCAAGCTCACACGCCCATGCGCCAAGACGGGAAGCCGGGCGCGAACAGGCCTCGTATGACTCACGGCCGAGCCCGGCGCCAACGTGCCGACTGAGCGTGACGCTCCTGTCGAGCCGGACACTGATGAACTATTTTCGGCCGCACCACTCGTGAGCTCGCGACGATGCCTCGCTACCTGCATGAGGTCGAAGGGCTGCAACCGCTGCGAGAGATCGCGCGCGAGATCGGCGTCGTCATCACCGCGCGAGGGGGCCTGCCACGCCGTCTCCTCGCGGATCTGGTGCTCGGATCAGGGTCGGACGAGCCCGATCTGTTCGAGCTGACGCCATTCATGGCGGACATCAACCTGACCCACTCCGGCGCTGCAGAGCAGTCGGCCGCGATCATGGGCGCCATCAATCGTGAAGTGCCGATGGCGCAGTGCTTCCGGTGGGAGCTGCGCTCGGAGACGGAGGACACCGAGTTCCGGCTCGCGCGCGCGTACAACGCCATCGTCCCCCTGCTGCACGTGAGCATCTCCACGAGCGCGGGGATCGACGATCCACTCGGCGCGCGCGCGGACCTTCTGACGCGGAACTACCGCTTCGTACGGAACCCGGCGTACACAGAGTCGCCTCTCTATCGTGCCAACCGCGATCTCGAGGTGTTCGGCGCGCTCCTCTATCTGCGCAGCGTCCTCGAGGTCGACGGCGCCGAGCTGCCGACTCAACCGTCGCTCGACGCGGTGCGAGCGACGTTCGAAGCGGCGCGGAGCTGGGACACCCGAGGACGCCTTCAAGAGAGCGTCCACCTCCGGAGGCGGCTGCACCATCTGCTCAAGGCGCTCGGCACCGCAACGCACTCGCCGAATGCGCGGGCGCTCGTCGAGCAGTCGGGGCTCATCGAGTTCGTAGAGTTTGCAGATGCGGATCTGGGGCCGGACTCGCCCGCCGGTGCACCAGAGATCTCGTCGTCCTTCACCAATGCGCCCATCGCCAGGAACTCCGACGATCTCCTCGTTCGGCGTGCGCGATTCTCCGCGGATCTCGGCGTGAACGAGCACTCCGCGATCACGGCGTCGCAGCATCTTCGCGGCGACCTGTTTCGCCTGCCCTCGCGCATTCCGTTCTTCGTGCCCGTCGCGGCGGGAGCGGCCACGGAGAGCGCGGGAGGGATCATGGCGACGCTGAGCAAAGACGAGCGTCTTGCCGAGGGCATCGAACCAGTTCGCGTCTCGTCGTGGCTCCGCGTCGCGCCGGGCCGCGCGCGCTCGATCCAGAGCGATGGTGAGAGCGCCAACGAGATGATCCACTTCGCCCTCGTCGATTCGCCCAACGGTGAGACGGGAGCAACGGTGAACGATGAGGACCTGAGTGTGCTCATCGTGGTGCGGAGCGGGGCGCGTCGCGACTCCGTTCTCATCGCGGCCCCTCTGGCGACGTGCACCAGCCGGGCGTTCGTCACGCATCCGCCGACGGCCGCTCGCGTACGCTCCTTCCGCCTCGCGTGCGGCAGCCTGTTCGAACAGCTCGCCGGCGCTCCAGATAGATACCCGCTGCACATCGCCTTCATGGTCGCCGTGCGGCGTATCGAGGACGACGTCACCACACGCGACGTTGGTGTCGCCGACGCGCCGCTCGACCTGGGCGGCAACCCGGCCGACGAGAAGATCGTTCTGATGAATCAGCTGCAGTTGAAGCAGCGGGAGGCGACGACGGCATGATCTCGCTCCTCCCACGCTTCACGGAGGTGCGCGCCGGCCTGCCCGCGCCGGGCAAGCGCAAGGTCGTGGTGTTCGTGCACGGGATCTTCTCGAGCGCCGCCACGTTCGACGCGCTTCTGGCGTCGGTCCGCAATGACCGGCGGTTCGACAGCTACGATCTGGCGACGTACGAGTACGACTGGGGCGAGCCGATCCTCACCAGTGCCGCGCGAATGCGGCACATCCTGAACGTGCGCCTTCCGGAGGCCCTCGCGGACGTGACGCTGGTCGGCCACAGCATGGGAGGACTGGTGAGCCGGTTCGCCCTCATCGGCGGAGATCTTCCGTGCGTACGCCGCATCTTCATGCTCGGCACGCCCAACTTCGGCGCGATCACCGCTGCGCAGGTGAGCCTCTTGTGGCAGGTCGCGATCGCCGCCGCGGGCCGCGTCACTCCGGTCTTTCCCCGCAAGCGCGGCCTTCGCGACTTGACGCGAGTGCAGGGCGCCTATCGCAGCGTCGCGGCGTCGATACCACAGGCCGCGAGCCGCGCCCGCAGTGTGGAATACATCACGCTTCCGGGTCTGTATTACCACGACGAACGCAGAGACACGGATCCGGGAGACGACGGTGCGGCGCTTCCCTTCACGATCGGCACGCTCGTACTTCGCGCGCTGGCGCTGTGGAGCTGGGCCGAGATCAAGATCGAGCGGCCGCACGATGGGGTCGTGGAGGAAGCGAGCGTCTCCCTGATCCCGAGGAAGGCTGGGCGATTCTCCGAGAAGAGCGTCTCGATTCAGCAGTCGCCGAAACACGGTCGCACGTACTGCCATGCCACCGCCATCTCGGCGCTCGACAGCATGCACATGGCCATCCAGAGCGATGCGTCGGTCGCCGAGGTCATCAAAGGCATCCTGCTCGCCGGCAGCATCGTCGCGTGGGATGACGCCCTGCCGCTCGCCGCCCGCGACGGATTCATCAACGTCGAGATTCCGTGAGGGCGGCGCTCGGCCTCAGTGACAGGTGCCGCTTCCCGAATCGGTGAACGTGGCGCCGGCAACAGGCACGAACTCCCACGCGTAGCTGTTCGCGCTGAGCGTGAGTTTCAACACGCCGTACGTATTGCCATCCCGCACCTCGCTGTTCGCCTGGATGGTGCCGAAGGTGTAGTGACTCCGTCCACCCGTGCCCACCGTGAACTGCCGGATCCCTCGCGCGGGATCGCCCACGGCCGCCGGCGTCTGCGGCGCGAACCGCTCGTAGACGTGCTCGTGGCCGTTGAGGATGACGTCGGCGTTGAACTCGTAGAGCGCATCCCAGAACGGACCGACCGCCGTGTTGTTGCCGTGGCTCGCCCCGGAGTTGAAACGCGGGTGATGCCAGTAGGCGAGCGTGCAGGCCTTGCCGCTGGCGGCGAGATCGGCGCGCAGCCACTGCTCCTGCGCCGAGCCGGCGGAGCAGAGGATGGTCGTGCAGCTCGAGTTCGAGTTGAGGACGATGACGTGCCAGTCGCCCAAGTCGTAGCTGTAGTACCCTTTCGATGGGTCGCCGGCTGCGGCGCCGAAGTAGCCGTAGTAGCCCGTCGCGTTCAGCGTGTTGTACTCGTGATTCCCCGGAGTCGGCATCGTCCGCGCCTTGTGCCGCCCCCAGGTGGGATTGTAGCAGTTGGCGTACTCGGTCGCCGTGCCGTTGTCGTAGACGTTGTCGCCGAGGGTGTAGACGGTGCCGGCGATGTTGTCGAGCAGGTTCGCGGTGGCCTCGTCGCCGGAAGAGGAGCAGCTCGCGATGTCGCCCGCACCGACGAACACGACTCCGCCGGGTGGCGGCGTGGTCGTGACGGTGATCGCCGACGAGCCGCTCACGCTGCCGGAGGTGGCGCTGATCGTCGCGCTACCGGCGGCGACTCCCGTGACGAGGCCCGACGCCGAGACCGTGGCGACGGCGGCGTTGGACGACGACCAGACGATGGTGGCCGGCGCGCTCGGCGGTGACGCGGTCGCCGTGAGCTGCGCGGATTGTCCGACGGTCACGGTCGCCGCCGACGGGGAGACGGTGATCGACTTGAGCTTCGCGCCGCCCCGCGCGAGCGTGGGCTCCGTGGGCAGCACGGGCGACTGCTGTCGCTCGGTGCACGAGAGCACGAGGAGCACGACCGCGGCGGCACCGGCGGACAGGTAGCGCTTGCGCATGAGTGAGACGTTGGAGGTTGGACGAGGAAGCCGGCATCGGCCCTGCTCAACAAGAGTAGCCCGCGTCCGGCGCCGCAAGCAGCCCCGGCGCCCCTCAGAGGTCGATGGCCACAACCTCGTGCTCGAGGATCGACGGCACCGTGATCTCGAGCCAATCGCCCGAGCGGCGCGCGTTGACCGGCGAGTTCGCGACGAGCAGCCGCACGCGCGACGGTCTGACGCCCGGCACCCGCAGACGGACCACCTGCTGCCCGACCGGGATCGGTTCCCGCACCGGGCCCTTCATCATCATCGGGTTGGTGAGGTTCACCAGATGCACGGTGACCGAGCGCTCCTGGCGCCACACGGCGACGTCGAGCACGCCGCGCCCCACCACGGTGACGACGGGCGGCTCGTTGGTCGCCCACGCGACCGCGTTGCGCAGCAGCATCCCGTGATCGACGTCGAGCACGTCCCAGAAGGTGCGATCGATGTCCCACGGGAAGTACACCACGCGTCCCTTGCCTACCTCGCGCATGTATACCTCCGCCACATCGGTCTTCGGCGTGCGCGGATACACCTTCTCCATGGGCAGATCGGGGTACGACGGGATCAGCGTGAGCGGCGGAGCGCCGAACTTCGCCGTCGGCGTCACCTCGATCCGGTTGACGCCGTGGATGATGCGCGGCGCGCCCTCGAGACCAACGAACATCGCGTTGCCCTTGGCGCGCTCGTGCTCGAGCCGGATGTAGGCGTTGTGCATCTCGCTCTCGGTGCGCCCCGCGAAGCTCACCCCGAACAGCTCGGCGAGCCCGAGCTCCTTCCGCACCGTGCCCCATTCATCGAGCAGCGACGTCTCGAACGTCGCCACGAGCCCGCCCCCGCGTTCCACGAACGCGCGCAGCTGCGCGCACTGTGCGTCGGACAGCGCGACGACGTCGGGCAGGATGAGCGTCCGGAGCGAGGCGAGATGCTCCTCGTCGAGCAGGCGGTCGTGCACCATCTCGAACGGCACGCGCGCCTCCACGAGCGCGTGATAGAATCCGTTGGACGCGTCGTCCATGGTGCGGCGGCGCTCCGCGCCCGCGAACCACATCGCCTGCTGCGAGTACACCAGGCCGACGCGCGCCATCGAGCGCTCGTTTCGCAGATAGCGCTCGTTCGCTGCACACCACGCGTAGACGTCGGCGACGGGTGCCAGCCAACGCGGGTCGGCGACGCTGCCGGCGAACTTGGTCCACCACGGCCTCAACCCGTTCGCGATCCCGTCGATGGCCCAGAGCCGGATCTCGGCCGGACTCTGTACGGAGTCCTTCCAGCGATACGGCTCCTCGAGCCCCACGCTGAAGATGCCGACGATCGGCTTGCGGCCCATCGTCGCGCGAAACTCCTTTCCGCGCTTGCCATTCGCCCAGGGCGCGGTCACGCCTCGGCGCGCCTGATGATCGGCGATCAGCGTGGGCGCGAGCTGGCCGATGCGCACCATGTCGAGCGAGCTGCCGGCGCCCCCGCCCGTGTTCGGGATGACGCACGAGTCGGGAACGATCGTTCGCACCTCGGTGTCCCAGCGCTGCCAGAGCGCGAACAGCCGGTCCTGGCGCCAGAGGATGTAGGCGCGCCGCGCAGGATTTTGCGGGTCGTCGGTGCGCGGCAGCGCGAAGCCCGTGGCGGCGCGGAAGTTCGTCTGACAGTGCGTGCAGAAGCACTGGCCGTGGCCGTCCCATCGATTGATGAAGATCGCGTCCGGCCGGTAGCGCGTGGCGATCTCGCGCTTGACCTCGGTCATGAACTCGAAGTTGTACGGACCGAGCGCGCAGGTGACCCACAGCTCGGGCGACGCCCAGTGACGGCGCGGCGTGCCGTCGGCACTGACGTGGATCCAATCGGGGTGCGCGGCCTGCACGTCGTCGTACGTGGCGTGCGGATCGGTGCGCGCGACGACGACCATGCCCAGCCTTCGACAACCCTCTACGAGATGACCAAAGGGATCGCCGTTACCGAGCCACTCACTGCGGTGATGGAAGCGCACGGTCGTCGGGTAGTACGCCACGACGCCGCCCGCGCTGAGGCAGACGGCGTCGGACTTCGTTCGCTTGAAATAGTCGAGCCAGAACTGCGGATCGAAGGTGCCCGGATCGTTCTCGGCGAGCGTGAGCTGTGCCCAGCGCATCGGCTTGTCGACCCACGAGGGAGGCGCGAGCGCCGACCGCGCCAGCTCGGCCGACGTGGACGCCGCGGCGTCGTCCGGACCGACGGCGAGCGCGGCGATGGGAGCGAGAGTCCCGAACGCCACAGACGCTCCAGCAGCGGTGGTCTTGAGGAAATCTCGCCGCGTCGGCTGCTTCGTCACTCGGTCAACGGCCTGCCGCCCTTCCTCTCCCCTGCTTGCCGACGCTCTTCTTCGCGGCCGGCTTCGAGGCCGGGGGTGCGGCCGGCGCGGGCTTCCGTTCCTTCGTCTCCGGCGTGGTGAGATCGTCACCGTTCACCGCGTCGTCCACCTTGGTCTGTCGGCGTAGCACGACGGGAACGGCGAAGCCCTCCATCCCACTGATCGAGATCTCGCCGGCGTGTCCCACACCTGGACTCAATGCGTCGTCCACGAAGATGGAGACCGAGACGACGCGCTGTTCACCGGGTCCGAGCTCGATGCCAGGAGGATCGAACACCACCTTGGCAGGCACGCGCACGCCGTTGGGATTCTTGAAGTCCGATGCGACGAACTTGCACGACGCCGGCCGATCCAGATCGTTGGAGACGAGGAAGGTGCCGCGCACGGGCGCGCCCGCCTCGCCCTCGAGCACGAGCGCGCCCGCACCAGGATCCATCTCCTCCACGGGTGCCATCGTCTGCGCCGCACCGCCGAGGATCCCCGAGATCCCGCGGACGTACTCCATCGACAGGTCCATCCAGCCCTTGTAGAACCTCGCGTTCGCCTGCGCGGTGCGCTTGACGAGCTCCGACAGGTTGATCCCGCTGATCCCTGCCCCTCCTCCACCCCCGTCAGCCATTCGGGCCTCCCGTCGGATTGTTCGTGCCTCCACGGGGCGGCGGGATGCGCGGATTGTTACAGGGGCGCGGGCAATAGAAGTGCTCGTACCAGTGATGGATCTGATCGGCGCAGTCGTCCACGTTCACGTCGCAGCAGTTCATCGCCCCCGCGCAATCGCACACCCTCACCTCGATGCGCGAGTAGTGGTCGCGGCATCCGCGGATGATCAGCGGCGCCGACACGGTCGCGCCGATGGACGCATTGGTCGGCACCTGGATCGTGACGAGGATCAACCCGCGCTCCAGTGGGTCCAGCAGCAGCGCAGTGGGCATGATCGTCATCCAGCCGGCAACCTTGCCGAGCACGGTGAGCGCGACGACCTGACGGGTCCAGCCGCAGTTCTTGATGCGCACCCGAATCGTGGCTGTGCCGCCGGGTGGAAGCTCGAAACAGCAGTCGCCGGCCGGCTGCGGTTCCCAGCACGGCGGCGGGATCTCGCAGCTCGTCAGCGAGCCGTGTGACGACGACCCGTAGGACGAGCCGTACGACGACGCGGCGTACGCGGATGAGGAGTAGCCCTTCATCAACGCGCCGGCGAGTGCAGCGGCGATCTGCGCGGGTGCCTGGATGGCCCCGGCGATCATCCCACCGAGCACGTTGGCGGGTTTGTTGTCGGCGAAGCTCGTCATCTCTTGCTCCTCACCGCTGGGTTGGTGTTGTCGGGTCTCCCCTTCGCGACGACGTCGGCGGCGACGAGGTGCGCAGCGTTTCCGAGATGCCACGCGCCGGAGTACGAGCGCCCTTCCTTCGCGGTGTCCGGTAACTGGAGCAGGCAGCGCAGCTCGCGAGTTTGGCCGGGCTCGAGCCGGCCGGCCCCGACGCGGATCGTCACTCTCGCCTCACCGCCATGCTGCTCGCGCAGCTCCTCGAAGAAGCGGTCGACGCGGCGCTCACCCTGTGTGAGCGGAGCGCGCAGCGACTTGCCGAGCGCGCGGTCCTTGCCGGTCGCGTCGTCGAGATCGAAGGTATCGGCCTTCGGCACGTCCAACGGAACGTTCCCTTCGTTCGTCACGGTGAGCGTCAGCTCTGCGCTGCCCGCGACGGAGGCCGACACGTTGCTGATCTTCGGCCGCACGTTGATCCGCATCTCCGCCAGCACGTCCACCATGACCCGGCGCATCTCGCCACCGATCATGCTCTCTCCTGCATACTTGCCAGGCGGGGTGTCGAGAGGCAGGCGGAGCCGGAGCTCACCCAAGCTTCTCCCCGCCGACCGCACGACAGCGCGATAGACGGCCGCCTCGTTTCCTGCCCTGAGTGACATGGGAACGATCGTGCTTCTCGACACGTCGAACGGGAACAGGCCCGTCACATTGCGCGGAGGACCCGCGAGCGCGATCTCTTTCTCGCCGCGCGCGGTCATCCGTTCTTGAGGCGAAGGACCGCGCCAACCTCGTTGTTCCTGGGAGGAATCGGTCGCTGCGGCCCGCACCCTTCGCACGGATTGGCGACGTACGGCTCGGTGATGACCTGCGCTTCGCCGCAGAGGTGCAGCGCGGCCAGCTCGAATCCCAGCACGGAGACGCCCAAGCGGAAGTTGGCGGGAATGTGCACGCGCAGCGCCGGTATCTCGCGGATGCGCAGGTTCACATCCGGCATGCTCGAGACGCCGACGGTGTAGTTGGTCGGAATGCCCGCGATCGAGAGTGGACCCATCGGACCGATGTCGGTGATCCGAATATCCGGCAGCGAGCTCACGTCCACGCCGTCGAGCACGTTCACGTCGACAGTCGGAAGATCGTTGACGTCGACGTTGACTTCGTTCGTTACGTATACATCGGTCGCCATGCACGCCTCCGCACCATGCAGTTGCTGCCATATATGCCCGTCAGGTCGCCAGCGTCAAGTGTGCCGGTGCGACGAGCCTCTGCAGGTTCGTTCATGGGTTCGGTATTTCCGCGGCTGCGCGACGAACAGCTAAGAAAGTTCTTGGCGCAGTCCAGAGCGGCGCCCCTTGCGCGCACTCCCGGGCGCGCGCACCGTTGCGACGACTCGTCGCTCATGAGGGTTCAATGTCGCCTGCGTCCTGGAATGCCACGATCGTGGACTCACCGGAGTCCGAGCCGTACGCCGTTGTCGGAGATCTCGTGGTGGCGGTGCGAACTCCACGCTCGCGCGATTTCGTGACCGTCGAAGTCGCCGCCACGTCGCGGTGCGGGCGACTGCTCGGCCGCCCCGCGGGCGTGGTCGTCTCGTCCAAGCCGACGCCCCTGCTCGCCGACGAATGGCACGGAGAGCTCCACCTCGGCAGCGCAGTGGACGTCGCTGTGGAGGGAGGCTCGTATCGCCTCACGCTCACCGGGCTGTCGGTGCATTCCGCCGGCATGCCGTGGGTCAACTGCGATGTCCTGGTGGAGCGCACGTGAGCGAGGCCGGATCCGTTCCGCACGCGCGCGCCAGACGGCGCCGGGCCGCGGGCGCGTACGACGTCATCGTCGTCGGAGGTGGGCCGGCGGGCGCGGTGATGGCGTGGTCGCTCGTGAAGCGCGGCCTGCGCGTGGTGGTGCTCGACCGTGCACGCTTCCCACGCGAGAAAGTGTGCGGCGACTTCGTGGAGCCGCGCGGCCTCCGTCTCTTTCAGACGATGGGATGCCTGACGAACCTAGAGTCCTCCGGCCCGCTCGCGATCACGCATGTGAATCTGTTCCTGAGCGGCAGGAGCGCATATCGCGAGCACATCCCGTTCTACGAGGGGCAGACAGACCTGCCGCAGCACGGCTACATCATTCCGCGCGAAGAGCTCGACCAGCAGATCCTGACGTCGGCCGTGCAGGCCGGCGCGGAGCTGCGCGAAGCGTGTCAGGCCACTGCCGTGGAGCGGAACGGCGAGACGATGACCGTCCGCTACAGCGACGGAGGAAAGGAAGCGAGCGTGTCGGCGCCGATGGTCGTGGGCGCGGACGGCGTGCACTCGGTGGTCGCGCGCTCGTTCGACCTGCTCGTGGACGATCCGCGCTACATGGCCGTGTCGCAGCGCGCGTATGTGGAGGGCGTGAGCATCACGAACGGCGAGGCGGCGTTCGTCTTCGACAGTGATCTCTTTCCGGGATACGGCTGGATGTTCCCGATGAAGAACGGTCGCGCCAACGTGGGGGTGGGCATCCTCGCGGAAACCCGCGATCGTTACAAGATCAGTGTGCCGAAGCTGTTCGCGGCATTCCTCGAGAAGCTGCAGCGCCTGCATCCGGGCTGTCGTGACATGCGCCTCGCCTCGAAGCCCATCGGCGGCATCGTGAAGACCTACGGTGGCGGACAGCGCAAGCACTTCGACGGCGGCATCCTGATCGGCGACGCGGGCAGCTTCGTGGATCCGATGACCGGCGAAGGGATCACGCCGGCGGCCGAATCGGCGCTGCTCGGCGCCGACGTGATCGCCGACGCGCTGAACCGCGGGCGCACCGACGCGGCCACGCTCGCCGCGTACGAGAAGAGCGCCAAGGCGTACTTCGATCCAGCGATGTGCTATCTCGACTTCGTCGCGTGCGTGATGCGCAACCGACACTTCGGAGAGTACTGGCTCGGCGTCGTGGCGCGCGGATGCGAAATGGCCATGCGCGACCGCAACTTCGCGAAGCTGAGCGGCGCCGCGTTCGGCGGTCTCGACGTGCGGCCGCTCGACATCGTGAGCCGCATGTGGATGAAGGCCGCCGGACAATTCTCGGCGGATAGCGGCCGTCTGGCGACGGAGGTCGCGTCGGGCCGCTTCACCTCGATCCCGGGAATGATGGACCTCGGCCGCTGGTACGGCGGCTGGTGGGGCTCCATCGCCGAGGATCCGGCGTGGCACGGACAGTGGATGGCCGACGTGATGAAGAAGTGGGTCAAGCTCCCGCGCACCGTGCGGCTACGCGATCCCCGCGCTCAGGGCCCGGCGCACCTCAGGCTCGCACCCAAGCGCGCGTCAGGCTGACAGTCGGCGCGTGTTCTGCACGAGACTGAGCAATCCGTCGGCGTAGGGCGCGACACGCCTCGCCTCGTCTTCCGCTTCGGCGGCGATCGCGTCGAGATAACGCTCCGCTGCCGGAAGGGCGGCCTCCAATCGCGAGAGGAGCGTCCGAAGGCCTTCCGGCGTGGGATTGCGGAAGAGCAGCGCCGTGTCGGGGTCCTGGATGGCGATGGCGGTGGGCAGCGTGAGGATCCCGTCGCGAAGATCCTCTTCGCCACCTCCGCCCAGCGCGACGGCGCCCTTCACGTCGCCCACGTCGTCGCAGCCGTGATACAGCATGCCGAGCAGATGGCCGAAGTGCCGAAGCTTCTCGTCGCCGGTGCCGAGGCAGGCGCATGCCTCGAACATGCTACCCGTATCTTCGCCGGCAATGATGCGCCAGTCCTCGACACCGAGCGGCGTGCGTCGCAGCCGCCACTGCAGGTTCTCCGCGGCGGCGAGACGCTTGAACAGCTCGGCGATACGATCGGTGTTGAACGGGTTGCCCTTGACGAGCTCGAACGAATCGGCGGTGATGTAGCCCGACGTCATGAGCGCGGGCAGCAGGCCGAACCGGCAATGCATCGTGAGGATACCGCGACGAAAGCGGGAGCGGTCGAGGATGTCGTCGACGATGAGCGAGACGTTGTGCACCATCTCGACCGCCGCGGCCGCGCGCACCGCCGCCTCGCTCACGGGTAAGCCCGTCATCGCGCGATGGCAGGCGAACACCGTGACCGGTCGGAAGTATTTGGATCGACCGAGAAACTGCCAGTGCAGCAACGGCTTGATCTCGTTGCTGCTGGCTGCGGTCCAGGCGGCGAGGAACGCCTTGAGTTGCTCGAGCTCACGATCGAAGCCCTCGGCCATGACGAGGCCCTCGGGCGCCGGGCTCTCAGAAACGGTCGTCGCCACCAGTCTCCGTCATTCAGGCTTTTGCGCGGCCCGATCGCTTGGGCCGTGCGCTCGTGCGGCGCTGCTTCGCGACGACGGCGCCAGGACTGGCGGGCTTGGGTGCTGGCTTCGCGGGTCCGGTCTTCTTCTCGATCTTGTCCAGCTCCTCGATGAATCTCGTGGCGGTGTTGCGCGGGATCTCCGTCATCGAGCGGAGGCTGGCGCGCCCCGCGTCGATCAGCTCGAGGATGGAGTCCTTCGTTTTCTGGTCTTCCGAGTTGATCGAAGTCAGCGTCTTGGTGGCGGACTGAACGAACTCCGATGTCTTCTCGATCCATTCGGTCCAGAAGCCGATTCCCGCCTTGAGCGCGGCGAGCTGCACTTCGATGGCGTCGGTGAGCAGGCGGCGAAGATCTTCTTCCCGTTCCTGCTGCTCGGTCGGTGGCATCGTGATGCTCCTCCTGCATCCGGTTGATAGCGAGGCGCGAGCAGACAACATCGCCCTCCACGGGCCGAAGCGCAAACGCGCCAACGCCGCGCGAGCGCGGAACCTTAAGAGTTTCCAAGCTCCACTGCACGCGCCGAGGGAGAATCTCGGAGAACGAATCCGCGGCGCGCGGAATGCTACGCCGGATCGCGCACCAACCCGCGCCGCGCCGCGCGGCCCATCTGCCGCCGAAGCTCATCCGCCTCGATCAGCATCTCGGTGATCTCGTCCACGTTCGTCGTGCCGTAGTTCGCGTGGCAATTGTTGCACACCACGTGCACGCCCTGCGTCCGCTGCGCGATATCGGGCATCCGCGACGTCCATTGCGTGAGCTCGTCGCGGTCGTACAGGTATCTGTAGCGTTCCGTGGCTGGATCGTTGCGAGCCTCCCACGTCGCGGCGCGGCGGCCATGCAGGCGGATCACGGCAAGCCGGGCCGAGGTCACCGCGACTGTGGGCGGCATGCTGCTCTCCGTACCGGCCGGCGCGTCCACCATCACGTACGCCAGCTCGAGGTCGCGCAGCAACGCCAGCGTGCGCTCGCCGATCGGGCCTTCCATCCACGCGCGGTTTCGGAGCTCGACTGCGCCGAGCACGCCGCCGAGCCGCTCCCTGCACGCGTGCAGCGCGGCGGCGCTCTCGCGCGACGGGCGGAACCACCGAGGGAATTGCAGCAGCACCGCGCCAAGCTTGCCCGCAACACGCAGCGGCTCGAGCGCGTCGAGAAAACGTCGCCACACCTCGTCGATCAGCTCGGGCGCGAGGTCGCGGGCATAGACGCGTCGTTCGTTCGCGGCAGACGTGCGCTTGGGCAGCGCGCGGCGCAGCCAGTCGGGAAGCTGCCGCACGTCCGCGCCGTGGCCGGTCATGAGCGCGTGCGCCTTCACGTCGAACACGAAATGTGGCGGCGTGCGCTCGGCCCACGCCGCCGCCATGCCGCGCGTGGGCAGGGCGTAGTACGTCGCGTCCACCTCGACGAACGGATAGCGCGACGCGTAGTACCGGAGCCGGTCCTCCGGGGTGCGCACCTCGGCCGGATAGAATGCTCCGCTCCCGATCAGCGTGGGATCGGTCCAACCCGCTGCGCCGACGACGACGTGTCCGTCGCCCAACGCGATGCCGCGCGGTGCATGCGAGAGCACGCGCGCCGCACGTTGCGCGGCGACCAGCGTACCGGGATCGTGAACGGGATCCCATTCCCCTGCGCGCGCGAGCTCGCGCGAAACGGAGCTCGCCGCCGTACCGCGCGCCGTCTGCGCGGCACCGGGTCCGCGCACGGGCGTGAGGCCGACGTCCGACGTCGCGCGCATCTCATCCGGCAACGGCTCGGCCGGCGCTCGGGTCTGCGCGAGCATCGCCGCCACGCGACGCGGTGCCTCGCGCGTCAGCTCGCGCACGAGCCGCGCCTCCGGAAGATCGACCCAGTACCGCTGCGGCATCTCGGCCCGCATCGCGTCGAGGTTGAGCCGAGCGGGATTGAAGACGTGGGCGTAGTAGGTGCGCCAGAGCTCCTCGAGCGCGTCGTCGCTCGGCGCGGCGGAGCGGGGCAGCCCGTCGGTGAAGCGCAGCTCGACGCGGTCCCAGTGCGCGCAGCGGTCCGGCGTGAGGATGGACCAGCTCATCGCGGTGAAGCGGCGCACGAAGAAGGGCGCGACCCGCTCGACCACCGCCTGCGCAGGCGCGAACCACGCCACGTACCGGGGATCCTCGCCGACGTGCTCCGCCGCCACCGCCCGGAAGCGCACGAACGCCTTCATCTTGTGAGCCGCGCGGCGGACAGCGCGCTCCATCGTCGCGAGCCTGTGCACGTCAGGATCGGTCGCCACCTCGAGCAGATTCGGCTCGCCGTGCGTGAGCCGCCAGAGCACGCGATAGAGATCGTGCCACCGCGATGCCTCGCGGTGGCAGGCCACCGCCGCCGCGAGCTGGAGAAATGCGCGAGGCACGCGCGTCGTCGCGGGTGGCTGCGGAGCCGAGGCGGCGTCGCCGAGCGCCAGGCCGATCGCCGACTCCTGATGCGTTGGATGCCAGCATACCATCTCGGGCGGCGTACCCTGGTCCAATAGTGCACGCGCAGCGTCGCGCCAACCGGCTGTGCTGCCGTCGAACGAAGCGGCGATCAGAGCTGCCCCGTGCGCGCCGAGCGCTGCAGCGAGAAGAGATCGAGCTGGCGGGGCGGCGCGATCCGCTCGCGCAGATCGAGCGCGTCCAGGCGGAGCGCGGACGGCGTGTGGTCGTCGACGACGACGAAGGGCAGCGCGCGCGACAACGAGATACGCAGCCGCGACAGGTCCTCGAGGCGCAACCGACGCCAGCGACGCGACATGATGATCCGGTCGACGCTGCGGACGCCGATGCCGGGAATGCGCAGCAGCTCGGCGCGCGACGCCCGGTTGAGATCCATGGGAAAGCTTCCGCGGTTGCGCAGCGCCCACGCGAGCTTCGGGTCGATGGCCAGGTCGAGGTTCGGTGCGTCGGTGGTGGTGAGCTCGTGCACGCCGAAGCCGTAGAAGCGCATCAACCAATCGGCCTGATACAGACGGTGCTCGCGCACGAGCGGCGGCGAGACCACCGGCAACGACTCGGCTGCGTCGGGGATGGGGCTGAACGCCGAGTAGTAGACGCGCCGCAGCCGCTGATCGGCGTACAGGCCCGCCGATGCGTCGAGGATGGCGGCGTCCGATGCGGCGGTCGCGCCGATGATCATCTGGGTGCTCTGGCCCGCGGGCGCGAAGCGCGGGAGCTCACGCACCGCGCCGCGCATCGACGTCGCGCTGCGCGCCTCCTCCTTCGCTTCGGTGATGTGATCGCGGAGAAGGCCCATCGATCGCGTGATCTGAACCAGCTCCTTCTCCGGGGCGAGCGCGTCGAGATCCTCCTGGCGAGGAAGCTCCACGTTCACGCTGACACGGTCGGCGTAGCGTCCCGCCTCGGCGATGAGCTCGGGCGCCGCGTTCGGGATGACCTTGAGATGGATGTAGCCGGCGAAGCCGTGATCGATGCGCAGCGACCGCGCCACGGCGACGAGCTGTTCCATCGTGTAGTCTGGCCCGCGGATGATCCCCGAGCTCAGGAACAGGCCCTCGATGTAGTTGCGCCGATAGAACTCGAGCGTGAGATCCACCACCTCGCCGGGTGTGAAGCGCGCCCGCCGCACGCCGCTGGACTTCCGGTTGATGCAGTAGCTGCAGTCGTAGATGCAGTAGTTGGTGAGAAGGATCTTGAGCAGGGAGACGCAGCGGCCGTCGGGCGTGTAGCTGTGACAGATGCCCATCCCCTCTGTGGAGCCGATCCCCTCGTCCCGGGCTCGACGGCCCTTGGAGCCCGAGCTCGCGCACGAGGCGTCGTATTTCGCCGCGTCGGCGAGGATGGCGAGCTTTTCGGAGACGTCCATGGTTTCCTCAACAGCGTTGGGGGCTACCCGAATATAACCCGAAACATGGCCGTTGCGGTCCAAGCCTGACGTCGGCATACTGGCTCATGCGACTCGCAGGCCCTTGGCTGGTACTCGCTCTCCTCTGGTCATCCGGCCCAGCGCTCGCGCGTGAGTCAGCCGTGGCGGCGCCGCGCGAGGTGGAGATCGTCGGGATGGACTACGCCTTCCGGGCGCCGAGCACCCTGCCTGGCGGCAGGACGACCTTCGGATTCAGCAACACGGGGAAGGTGGGGCACGAGCTGAACATCGGCCTGCTCAAGCGCGACGTCACCGTGCAGCAGTTCGTCGACGCCATGAACGCCGGCCGACCGGTCGCCGAGGTACGTGAGACGTCCGTCGGCGTGCTCTTCGCGGAGCCTGGGACGGATGCCCCCTCCGCGCTCTCGACCGATCTGCTGCCGGGGCGCACCTACATCGTGATCTGCATCAACAAGGACACGCCCGATTCCAAGCGGCACACCGCCATGGGCATGTTCTCGACGATTACCGTGGGCCCGCGGCTGGCCGGTGTCTCGCCGGCGCCTCCCGTGGACTCGGTGATCGGCGCGGACTACGCCTTCACGCGGTATCCGCGAACCCTCGCACCAGGACGTCACTACTTCGGGTTCGCGAACGAGGGAAAGGTGCGGCACGAGGCCTACATGATCCTGCTCGCGCCAGGGGCAACGGTGCAGAAGCTGGCCGAGATGAGCGGCGCGGGAGTCGAGGTGGATTCTCTCGTCGCGGCGCATCTGGGCGTGCTCGTCGCACAGGGCGGAACCTCGCCGCTGGGCCTTCTGCGCGTCGACCTGCTGCCGGGTCGCGACTACGCGATCGTCTGCAACTTCTCCGACAGCCCGGGATCGCCGAAGCACGTAATGCTCGGAATGTTCGGGAGCATTCACGTATCGGCGGTGCGGACGCGGCACTGACCCGAGTACCTGTCCGGCACCGCCTGCGCCGCGACTACCGCGTCAGCTTGCCGGCCATGCGGAGGATGTCATCCAACGCGTTGCCGTCGCCATTCATGTCGAGCATCGACGCCATCCCTGGTGCGGCGCCGCCCGGCGTGCCACCTCCGAGCATGCCTCCGAGAATGCCGCCGAGTCCTCCAGCGCTCGGTGCAGACTGCGCTGCCTGGCCGGCACCGTGCTGCCTGGCCATGTAGCCGGTGACCAGCATCGCCAGCATCGGCAGCATCTTCTTGAGAAGCGACGCATCGAGCCCGGTCTGCGAGGCTGCGCTCTGAGCGACCGTGCGACTGACGTCCTTGGAGCCGAAGATCTGTCCGAGCACGTTGTTCCCCTGGCTCACGTCCGTGGGCTGGGCACCGAGCACGCTGTCGAGCAGGCCGCCGCCGCCGAGCTGGCTGAGCAGACCGCCGAGTCCTTCGGGACTCGACTGCACCTGCTTCTTCATCCCGCCGAGAATCGCGGGCGCCAGCGCCGCGGCGCCGCTCGCTGCGTCGCTCTCGCTGACACCCAGCTCGCGCGCCATCGATTGGAGACCGCCCGTCTGGGCGAGGATGTCGTTGATGTCCATGTCGCTGCTCCTTCACTGAGATGACCGCTCCGCCCGCTCGATGCGGGCACGCTCCATCACAACATGCGCCTGCGACACGCCGCTATGGAAGCGGAAACTGAATCCCCGCGCTCCAGCTCCAACCGGAGAGGTCTAGCGAGCGCGGGTAATCCTGCGGAAAGCCCGTGGTCGGCTCGAAGCTGATGCTGTTGAAGATCCGCCGCATGTACGCGGCCTCGAGCGTGAGGTGGATTCCGTGAACCGGTTGGAGGTCGATGCCGAGCGGCGCGCCGAACTCGAACGACGTGGACGACAGGGTGAACATCGCCGTCCCATCGGTATTCGTGACGAACAGCTGCGCGTCCTGGAGCGTGATGACGCCGGTGCGGACGCCGCCGTAGACGCCGATGCGATCGTACAGCTTCGCGGTGACGTATGCCGAGATCGACGGCAGCTCGCGCACGGATCCATGGAGCTCGTAGGTCCCGCCATACCGCAGCCCATCCATCTGCCCGTAGCCGATGCCGAGGTCGAGGTCGAACAGCCGCTCGACCGGCGGAGGCGGTTCGCGCGTGCCGACGAACTCGGAGTCCACGCCGACGAGCACCGTGTCGGTTCCGGAGATCGACAGATGCTTCTTCACCGTGATGCTGGTCGGCCTGAACGCGCCCTCCTGCTCGGCGACGATGCTCGCCGAATCCGCGGCGAACTTCCTGTCGAGCGAGTCGCGCGCGGAACGGCTCATCGTTCTCGACGTGCGTCGCCGTTCGGTGCGCACACCGCGCAGAGAATCCATCGCGCTCAGCTGCCGCTGCCTGAGCGCTACCGCGCGTCGCCGATGCGCTGCGGAGAACGGACCGAAGTCGCCGACGTGAAGCAGGAACTCGAGCCCGTAGTCCTTCGACCAAGGAAGCTGGGTGCGCGAAGCGGAGCCGTCGGTCGACCGGCCAAGGCTGCCGCCGTAATAGATGTTGATCGCCTGCACTCGGCCGAACAGCTGGTCGATCCCGCCAAGGCCGATCGCCGCGGCCCCCTGGGCGTCGACGGGCGACGCGATGCAGCAAAGCGACGACAGGAGTGCGAAGAGGAGGCGGGACGGGCGCATGGAGGTTGTCCGGTCTACCGAATGGGAATCGTCGGGCTGAGCGCCGACACGCCGTTCTCGTCGAAGCTCTCGATCGCCACCCAGTACGCCTGGCCGACATCGAGCGCGCGCAGCTCGAGCGTCGATCCCTGGTCGGCGAATCGCTGGTAGGTCTGATACAGCTTCGACGGCGAAATTCCCCATCGCACGTTGTAGCCGACAGCTCCGCGCACTGGCTCCCATGTGAAGACCGCGTTGCGCTCGTCGTGATCGCGCCGCGCCGTGAGGCCGCTGGGTGTCGCGGGCCGAGGTCCTGAACCGTTGCCGAACACGCGGATGTCGCTGATCGCGAGGTGGGCTGCGCCAACGTGTACGTGCTCGTACCGAACGTAGCGCGCGCGTGTGGGAGTCGGGAGCTCGACGTACGCGTTGGGACGATCGCGCCGCTCGCGCGACAGGTCAGCGACCGTTCGCCAACGCGCGCCGTCGTCGGAGACGCGCAGGCGGAACTGCGTGACCACTGTGGAGTCGGTGCCATAGAGTCCCGACTTGTAGTCCGCGTAGTTCACCTGGATCGCCTTCACGTCGTATGTGCGGCCCAGGTCCATCGTGAGCCATTCGCCAGGACGGTTCGCCCTCGCGACCCAGAAGGTGCGCGGATCGTCGTCGGTCACCCGGCTCACTGGGAAGCTGTCGAGGGCCGACGATGCGCGCGTCGCTCTCCTATACGAGAGGAGCATCCACCCCGTGAACAGCTCGTCGCGCGAGCGCCACGCCTTTGTCGGGAGCCAGTGGGGAAAATCGCCGAAGCGCGTGTCGGCGTACATCTGCCCGTCGGCATCGAAGCCCGCGGGATGCAGGCCGATGCGCCGCTCGAAGTTCCAGTTGACGCCGATCCACGGCGTGCCCGTGCTCCACCAGTTGCCGTGCACGTCCTGGAAGGTGTTGCCATGACCGGCGCCCTGCACGAACCCGCCGGGCTTGTACGCGACCGGATTGTACGGCGCGTAGGTGAACGGTCCGAGCGGATCGTCGCCGACGTAGGTGCCCGTGGCGTAGACGTTGTACTCCGTGCCCGGCGCGCCGTACTGGAGGTAGTAGCGCCCTCCGTGCTTGGTCATCCACGCGCCTTCCATGAACGGCTTGATCGTGGAGTCGCGATGATCTCGACCGAATCGCTCCCAGCCATGATGGGTGGGGTCCAGGCCGAACAACCAGCGCGGCGTGCCCTTGTACGCGAGCCGCTTGCTCTTGTCCAACTCGATGGCGTGCAGCGGATACACGTTCGACGAGTTCCAGTAGAGGAACCAGCGATCGCTCTCCGGATCGTGGAAGAACTGCGCGTCCCAGGGCCCTGGTTGCACCGAGTCGGGCCTGGCGAGGGTGGCCGCCTCGGTGCTGCGCGCCATGGGGAGCGGCGGAAGCAGCCGATTGTAGAGCTCCACGCGCCCCGTCGACGGCTCCGTGAGCATGAGGATGGGAAGGGGACGCGTGGTGCTCGGCAGCAGATAGATCGTGTCGCGCACCGAGAGCACCGAGGGCGCGACGACGTCCGTGATCGGCCAGCGCGAGGGGGTCACGTGCGTCCACGTGCCCAGGTCGCGCGAGCGCCAGTATCCGTCGCCGATAGTCTCGAAGAGGTAGTACTCGCCGCGGTGCACGACGATCACCGGATCGGCACCCGAGCGATAGGAGATGCCCTCGTTGTGCTGCTCGAAGTTGTAGCGGTAGTCGATGTCGATCGGGTTGGCGTACGTGCGCGGACGCAGCGTCTGCGCGCGCGCCGCGATCGGCGAGAGCACGGTCGCGGCGCACGCCGCGAGTGCAGTCGCCCGCCGGAGCGCGATGAGCGCGATGAGCGCGCGCCGTGGCGACATCATGGCGTCACGAGCCCTCGATCAGCGAATGCAGGATTGCACGTACGCCATGATCTGGCTACGGCGCGGATGGTCGGCCACCCAGGTGGCGAACTCGCGCGCTCGGCCGAAGTCGCCGCCGAGCTGCCGCTCGAACTGCGCTTCCATCCGCCGTTCGCGCTCTTCGGTGCGCGCGCCGAACTGCCAGCCCGGCCCGAACATCTGGTGCAGGTCGTCGTGCAGCCCGCGCTCGCGGAGCGACGCCCACTCCGTCGCGTCCAGCCACACCCCGTTGCAGTTGCCGCACCGGTCGATGGGAAAGGACACACCGTGACCGACCGAGTACCGTGCCAGCAAGTGACCGCAGTCCGGACACCGCCGCGCACCTCCGGGCTCCGCTGCCGCGACCTCGCTGCCGGGCTCCGTGGGCTGTTCCGGCTGCTCGGGTGCATCGCCCGGCTGGCGCTCTCGCCACGCGAGATAGTCGCCGAAGCGGAGCCAGTCTCCCGCGCACGAGCGGCACTGGTATGCCTGCAGGCCGGGCTCCACTTCCGTACGAGTGAGCGAGGAGCCATCGATGGGACAGATCATGGCAGGACTCGGAGTGTGCGAATGTGAGTCATGGTCGGCCTATGGACGCCCGCGGTTCACACCGAAGAGCAACACGAGGCCGATGATGGCCGATATCGCGCCGTAGACGGCCCACTTGGTCTGCCCGGTCATGAAGCTTCCAGGGAGGATGTTGATCCCCTGAAGGATCCAGACGAGACCCATCAGCAGGAGCACGATGCCAGCGACGTTCGATGCAGTGCGCATGTGTGATCGGAGTAGGCGAGAGTGGAAGAACGTAGTACTTGCTCTGCGAATCCTCAGCCAGGCGGAACCTCGCTGACCTGCCCGCCGACCACGCGCCAATGGCCGCCCTCGCGTGCCCACACGCGGGTGTAGCGGAACGTCCCCTCGGTGAGGGTGCCCGAGACCTCCACGGCGAGCCGCGCGCGCAGCGCGACCACGGCGACGTCCACTCCGACCCGTCGCATGCGCAGCTCTTCCGGCTCGTGCGCACGGAAGCGCACGACGCCCGAGGCGTGCGCTTCGAGGTCCTGCGCCTTCGTGCCCAGCCGGCCGTCGGGACCGGTGAAGAGCAACTCGTCGGAGATCAGATGATCGAGTGTCACCACGTCCGCGGCAAGCTGGGCGGCGCGGAGGTCCGCTTCGAGCGCGACGATCTCGGGGTCGGCCGCTCCGACGAGCGCAGCTTCCATGACAGCGACGTCGAGATGGCTCATGGAGAGTTGAAGGTGAGTCGATAATTACAGGAGCTCAGATCTCGAAACGCTCCCATCGGTCCCGCACGACGTCCATCTGTCGGACGAACCGTGCGTCGCCACGAAGATACTCCAGCGACGGATCGAAGCGCGCCAGGAAGGGATGGTTGATGAATCCACGGTCGATGGCAACCTCGAGCCATCGCATCGCCGGCTCCGCGGCGCCGTGGCGTGCGTAGCCGCTCGCCAACATGCGGGCGAACACGTCGGTGCCGCTGGCCGCCGCTTCGATCTCGCGCCGGCGCGGTGAGAGCGCAGAGCCGAGCGACTCATCCTCCCGTTCGCCGGCGAGAAAGTGCGCGACGCGTGCGGGCACCGTCTCGCGGACCTCAGGCGGAAACGAGTCGAGAATCGCGGGAACGTCACCGGTTCGTCCGTTGATCAGCAACGCCCAGACGTAGAACAAGCGCGCCATGGGATTGCCCGGATCCATCTCGAACATCTGCCGGTATGGCTCGATGGCCGCCGCGAGATCACCGTCGAGGATCGATGCCCACGCCGGCATGCACCGGGTCAGGGGAGTGAGAGGGTCGAGAGCGACGAGGCGCTCGATCAGAGGACGCCCGGCAGACACCCGGCCGGAGATGAGATAGCAGTTGCTGAGCAGCAGCAGGGTATCGGGGTTGCTCGGCTCGGCCTCGAGCGCCGACTTGAGATCTCGCACGGCGTGCTGGATCTGTCCGCGCGCGTAGTGAATCCAGCCCCGCAACTGTAGTCCCGCCGCGGACCGCTCCTCCAGCTCGAAGATCTTTCTGGCACACGCCTCCGCTTCGAGGATCGGTGTCTCGCCGAAGTCGATACCAGCCTCGCGGTACTGGAGATAGGCGACGCCGAGCGCGGCGTTCAAGCGCGCGTTGTCGCCGGCGATGGCCAGACCGTTGCGGAGTAGCTGGATTGCCTGATCGATGGCGTCCTTGCGCCATCGCCAGCCTTGCTGCCGCGCTCGCAGGTAGCACTCGTAGGCGTGAACGTCGGCGATCCCGCGATTGCCGAGGCGTCGGTCTTCGTCTGTCGTGAGCCGAAGCGCCAATGCGCTCACGATGACGCGGGCGATCCGCTCCTGGATGGCGAAGATGTCCCGCATGTCTCCGTCGAACTTCTCTGCCCACACATGCGCATCGGCCTCCGCGTCGATCAGCCGAGCCGTGATTCGAAGCTGGTCGCCCACTCGGCGAACGCTGCCCTCGAGCAGATAGCGCGCCCCCAGCTCGCGTGCGATCACCTTCGCATCCTTGGCGGATCCCTTGAATGTCGCCGAGGACGTGCGAGAGATGACGCGCAGCGAACGGACCGCGAAGAGGTCGGCGGTGATCTCGTCGGTGAGACCGTCGGCGAAGTACTCGTTGTCGGGATCGGCACTCAGATTGACGAACGAGAGCACCGCGATCGACGGGGACTGCGCAGGTGCGTCGCTGACGTTGGATGTGGTGACTCGACGGAGAGGACCGGGAGCGCGCTGGGTCCGCAGCCAGTCGTCGATCTCGGATCTGAACGCGTAGACGCTGCCGAGCACGCGATGGAGATGGCGGTGCACAGGCAGGCCTTCCTCCCGTTCCCAGCGCCGAGCGGTGCGTACACCGCGCTTCAGGTACCCGGCGATCTGCTTCCAGGATTCGAGGCGGTCAGCGGCGACGTCGGGCGTGCGCGTCACGCGCCGAGATCCGTGTGGACAGTCAGAGTGGGCCAGAGTGGGCCATCGGTGCGCGGGCCCACTTTGACGACTGTTCCGTTGACTGCGGCCTCATAGCTTCGCGAAGAGTCGTCCACGCTGCCCGCACCCCCGAGGACTTTCCTGATGATGCTACTTCGCGCCACCGTCGCCGGCATCAGCGCCGCGATCATTCAGTGTACTGCCGGCCTCACCCAGGCGCCTCCGCCGATCGTGCCACTCGTCGCCGCCGTGAGCGACCGATTCGGCGCCACTGCGACGACGATCGCCGTGGCTGGCAGCGGCGTCGACCAACTCACGACGGCCATCGTGCACTCCAAGCTGCCGACCCTGACGGGGACGATCCAGCAGAGCACGGAGATCGTCGAGCTCACGGGTGACCTGAAAGGGCGAGTTCTGTATCACGTGACGACCGTCATCGACACCGTGCGCGGCACCCTCGTGAACACGGGCGACCAGGTCTTCTCGGGAACCGTCGCGGGATCGGCACCGGTGATGGTCCACGACGATCGCTTTCGCTTCGAGGTGAACCTGGCGACGGGTACCGAAGTCGGTCGCGTGTATCTACTCGATCGCATCGCCGGGCCGACGGTCAGGTGTACGCTCGACGTCGTCGGCACGGGAAGGAACGCGCAGGGGAATCCCACCTTCACGTACGGCGGCGAGTGTGTGTTCGCCGGGGGCAGCCACTAGGTCGCGAGGCGCAGCTGCGTCCATCGCTGGTCGCCTACCTCGGCGTGCTCCGCTGTGCATCGAGCTGACGGAGTACCTCGCCCAATTTTTTCATCTCCGCGCCGTACGTGCTCCAGTCGTCCGCTCGCTGCGCGGCGCGCGCGCGGTCGAAGTGCTCCGTGGCACGCCGCGCCAGGTCGGTGGTCGCGGCGCGCGGCGCCGTATCCGTCGCACTGGCGGCTGCGGTCGGGGCGGGCGCTGGGGTGGCCGCCCCACGCGCGAAATCGCGCGGTGCCGCTGCCGGAAGGGATCCCGCCCCGAAGAGGGCGATCAGTGCCGCGTCGAGCGTCTCCGCCATCGCCACACGACCCTCCTGTGCGACGATCACGCGCTTGAGCTCCGGGATGCGGCCGCCCTCCGCGCGCAGGTAGAGCGGCTGCACGTAGATGAGCGATCCCTCGATGGGCAGCACGAGGAGCTCGCCGCGCAGCACCTCCGACCCGCGCTGATCCCACAGCGAGATCTGGCGTGAGACCTCGGTGTCCTGATTGATCCGGTTCGCGATCTGGTTCGGGCCGAAGACGAGACTCTGTCGGGGGAAGCGATACACCGCGAGCTTGCCGTAGTGCTCGGCGTCGTTCCGCGCGACCATCCACGCGGCGAGGTTGTCCTTCTGCCGCGGAGTGAACGGTCGCATGAGGATGAACTCCGGAGACTTCTCGCCGGGCAGCCGCATCACCATGTGGCGCAGGAACGACTCTCCGGCGACACGGCCTCGTGCCGACGCGCGCTCGCCCGCGCTCGACTGGCTCACCGCTGGCGCACCTGGCACCTGCCACTGGTCTTCCCGGTGATAGAACGTCTCGGCGTTGCTCATGTGATAGGTGGCATACAGCGACGTCTGCAGGCGGAACAGATCCTCCGGATAGCGCAGGTGGGCGCGCAGGTCGGCGGGCATCGTGGCCAACGGCTTGAGCAGCCCGGGATAGATCTTCGCCAGCGTCCGGACGATCGGATCGTCGGGCGCGGAGACGTACGCGGCCACGTCACCATCGTAGGCGTCGATGACGACCTTGATCGAGTTCCGCATGTAGTTCACGCCCGGTGACACCGGCTGCGAGTACGGGTAGCGGTCGGTGGAGGTGTAGCCGTCGAGGAGCCACTTCAACCGGCCGTCGTTCGCCACCACCATGTATGGGTCGCGGTCGAACATCACGAAGGGCAGCGCGCGTTCGGCGCGATCGCGCACACTTCGGTTGTAGAGGATGCGCGTGCGATCCGTGAGATCGCGCGACAGCAGGATGTTGAACGACGAGAAGCGCAGGGCGAACAGCAGCCGGCGCGCGAAGGACGCCACCGGAACGCCGCCGCGTCCGTCGTACTTCGAGTACACGGCGGCGTCGCCCTCGCCGGCCGGATAGTCGAACTCCTGCTGGCCACTCGGCGCCAGCACGAAGTCGTTCGACTGCTCGCCGTAGTAGATCTGTGGCCGAGTGATGCGCAGCTCGATGCTCGACACCGGCGGCAGGTCCTTGACGAACAGCACCGGCAACCCTTCCTGCGTCACCTCGTTCGATGGTCCCAGCGTGACGCCCATGCCGTGGGTGTACGTCAGATGCTCGTTGATGAAGCCCTTCGTCGGGAGGGCGTCGGTGTCGAGCTCGCGCGCCGACAGCATCACCTGCCGGAGCTGGCCGCCGATGCGATACCGGTCGTCGTCCACCGAGACGAAGTCGTAGTACGTGCGGATCGACTGGATCTGCCCGAACGTCTGGAGCAGGGGCTCGCGATCCCACAGCCGCACGTTGTCGATCGTCGCGCGGTTGGCGGCGATCATCGCCGGCGTCAGCTCCGTCGCCGCGCCCAGCTCGCGCAGCTCGACGCCGTCGAGGCCCCACGCATCCCGCGTCGCCTTGATGTGGTGCGCGATCTGCGCCGACTCTCGCGTCAGCTCGTTGGCCTGCACCACGAGCCGCTGGTACGCCGACGGGACCAGCGTCGCCAGGACGGTGAGGATCGCGTAGCCCGCGACCACGCGCACGGCCACGTACACCAGCCGTCCGCGCATGCCGCTCCAGGCGATGAGCGCGGCACCGGCGAGCGCGGCGATGCTCTGCAGGTGCATGGCGGGAACGCGCACGTGGAGATCCACGTAGTTCGCGCCCGACAGCGGCAGGTGCTCGCCGAACAGCAGTCCCGGGATGGCGACGAAGTGCGTGCGGATGGCAATGACCAGCAGCAGGAGACCGGCGAGGATCGCGAAGTGCTGCTGGGCGTGCGACGGGATCACGAGGTTCTCTCCCGAGCGCGCGACCTCGGCCCGGGCGAAGTGGATCGGCAGCGCAACGAGCGCCAGCGCGAGCAACAGGAGGACGAACGCGAAGCCCACCGCCGCCTCGATGGCCGGCAGGACGAAGACGTAGTAGCCGATGTCGCGCCCGAAGATCGGATCGATACGACCGAACGACGTGCGGTGGATCGCCTGGAGCGCGCTGTTCCACTGCGCGGCCATCGCCAGCGCGATGAAGAACGAGAGCATCGCCGCCCAGGGCAGCGCGAGCACGCGCACGATCCGCGTGGCGTACACGCCGACGGCGGCCGCCACGTCGCCGATGTCCGTCACGGGGCCGCGCACCGGCGTGTCGGTGACGACCATGCCTCGGAGCGCGTAGCGGGCGTTGCCGTAGAGCACGGCGAATGCGATCAGGCCGGCCGCGAGACCGATCATCCACTGCGCCGCGAACTTCGTGGCGAAGACGCGTTGGAACCCGATCTCGCTGAACCACAGCCAGTCCGCGATCGGCGTGGTGAGCCCGGGCAGGAAGACGAACAGCAGGAAGAGGACGATCAGTCCGACGATGACGATCCGCGGTGGACGCGCTCCCGGTCCCGTGCGGCCACCGCCGCGGCGCGGTGGCGGCGGCCGGATGCCTGCTTCGCGAAGGCTGCGGATGAACGGGTCGTCGTCAGGTACGATGTCGGGCATGCGTCAACTTACGTCTGTGCGGACGGTTGGCCATGGGAGCGGCCCGACCAGGTCCGGCATCAGCGCGGTACCTCGTAGATGAGGTGGGTGACCAGACGTGAGTCCACCGCTTTCGCGCCTTCGCCGAGCTTCAGGTTCTCTCGGAAGAACTTCTGCACGAAAACGCAGCCTACGGAGGGCCATCCAGTGCTCGATCCACTCGTCGAGCGGGCGATGCGGCGGAGAGCCTCGGCCCCGCGAAACCAAAGGAGCTGCAGTTGCAGTTGATCCGTTTGAAATCCGCCGCATCCGCGTCATCCGCGTTCGCGCTGTACCGACGCCAGGAGAACCGCCCGCACCCGGGACACGAATCAGGCCTCGTTCAAACTCGCTGAATGGATGAACCGCAATTCAAGGAACCTCACCCCCGGATCCTAACCCTCATACATTGCCCCAAGCCGCTGCACCGATCTCCGAGTCCGAGAGCCAACCCATGCCGCTCCACCGCACCTTCGCGATCGCGCTATTCGCGTCCCTCGCGTCCCTCGCCGCCATCGCGCCGCCGCTCGTCGGCCAGACGCCCGCCGCCAAGCCGCTCGACATCTACGTCGTCGATACCGAGGGCGGGAAGGCAACACTGTTCGTCACCCCGTCGGGCGAGACGGTGCTCGTGGACACGGGGAACCCCGGCGCGCGCGATCTCGACCGCATCATGGAAGTGCTCGGCGCCGCCGGCGTATCGAAGCTTGACTATCTCATCAGCACGCACTACCACACCGATCACGTCGGCGGGCTGACGGCACTGGTACAGCGCGTTCCCGTGGCGCACTTCATGGATCACGGCGCCAACGTCGAGTCGCCGGAGGCGATTCCGGGATTCCGTGCGGCGTACGAGGCGCTCTTCGCCACGGCGAAGCATACGGTGCTGAAGCCCGGCGATCGCATCCCGGTGAAGGGACTCGACTGGCGCATCGTCTCGTCGGCCGGCCAGGCGATCAAGACACCGCTTCCGGGCGCCGGCCACGCGAACGCCGCGATCTGCGCGAGCTTCCAGCGCAAGCCCGATCCGGCGACACCCGACGACAACGGCCAGTCGGTTGGCAGCGTGATCGGCTTCGGCCGCTTCCGGATTCTCGATCTGGGCGACCTGCTGTGGAACAACGAGAACGACCTCGTGTGCCCGCGGAACATGATCGGCACCGTCGATCTCTACATGGTGACGCACCATGGTCTCGATCGATCGGGCCCGCCGCAACTCGTGCACTCGGCGCGGCCACGCGTTGCCGTGATGCAGAATGGCACGCGGAAGGGCGGGGCGCCGTCGACGTTTCAGACGCTGCGCTCGTCGCCGGGGCTCGAGGACATCTGGACGCTGCACTGGTCATACGCGGGCGGCATCGAGCACAACAGCGCCGGCGTGTTCATCGCCAACGTCGACAGCCTCTCGACGATCGCCGGCGTCCTGAGCGCGACGCCTGGTGCGCAGGGCGGCGCACGCGGCAATCCGGCGCACGCACCTGTGTACTGGATCAAGATCTCCGCGCGGACCGACGGCAGCTTCACCGTCTCGAACACCCGCAACGGCTTCAGCAAGACGTACGCGAAGCGCTGAGCACGCAGCACGAATCACGGATCACGGATCACGCATCACGGATCTCTTAACGCACCACGCACTACGGACCACCGACCACCGACCACGGACTCTGCCGAACCCGGCAACAACATTCGAGAACCCCCGCCCGTTCCAGCAGGATGACCGATGCCCCGACTGCACCCGTGAGCGATCCCCTCTACGAGCGCGTCGTCCACGCGCTCAGCCGCCAGTACCAGATCGAGGAGGAGATCGGCCGCGGCGGGATGTCCGTCGTCTACCGCGCGCGCGATCTCCGGCTCGAGCGCGTCGTCGCCATCAAGGTGCTCCCGCCCGAGCTGGCGCACGATCCGGCGGTCGTCTCCCGATTCACGCGCGAGGCGCAGACGTCGGCGCAGCTCTCGCACGCGCACATCGTGCCCATCTACGACGTCGGCGAGCGCGATGGCATCGCGTATTTCGTCATGGCGCTGATCACCGGCGGGAACCTGGGGGCGCGACTCGAGCAGCATCCGCAGCGTCCCATCGAGGAGGTGCGGCGGCTGCTCTCCGAGACGTCGGACGCGCTCGCGTACGCGCATCTCCGCGGTGTGATCCACCGCGACATCAAGGCCGACAACATCCTGATCGACGCGGACTCGGGGCGCGCGATGGTGACGGACTTCGGCATCGCGCGCGCGATGGAGGGCGGCACGCGGCTCACGCAGACCGGCGTCGCCGTCGGCACGCCCACCTACATGTCGCCCGAACAGGCGATGGGCGAGCGCGAGCTCGACGGCCGCAGCGACATCTACTCGCTCGGCGTGCTCGGCTACCAGATGATCACGGGGCGCGTACCCTTCTCGGCGGGCAACTCGATGGCGCTGCTGCTCAAGCACGTGAGCGAGCGTCCGCGACCAATCGCCGAGCTGCGACCGGAGGCGCCGAAGCAGCTGTGCGACGCGATCGAGCGTGCGCTGAGGAAGGCGCCGGAGGATCGCTGGCCCACCGCCTCGGCGTTCCGCGACGCGCTCATCCTGCACGATGATCCGTCCCCGTCGTGGCGCATCGAGCACCACCGTGAGCCGATCCGCTACAACTCGCCGGTGCCGCGTGGCCGGCGCGATGCGTCGCCTATCCCGCGGCGAGAGGGCGCGCTCACCGGCGACAGCAGACCGCCGAGCGCGGCGCCGGGCATGCTCGAGCTGGAGCCGCCACACCTCGCGTCACTCACGGCGAAGCAGCGCGCGGACCTCCGGCTCTGGGATGGACGCATCACGCTGCTCGAGCGCGTCAAGTGCCTGCGCCG
>JBDSDB010000201.1:0-8002 GCA_039920785.1 Gemmatimonadaceae bacterium | reverse complement strand
GGGAACCGGATGGCCTGTAGCGCGCGGAAAATCCCGGGGATCGGCATCGCGCCCTCGCCGAGTACGCAGAGGCTCTTGTTGTCCTTGAGGTCTCGCAGATCCTTGATGTGCACGTCGTGCAGCCGCGCGCCGGCGTCGAGCACCGACTTCACGGGATCAGTGCCCGTGCGCGCGGTGTGGCCGACATCGATACAGAGTCCCATGCGCGGGTCCATCCCCTTCACGCCCTTGAGCACGTCGTACGGCGAGGGGAAGTGATGATCCTCCGGGCCGTGGTTGTGGATGGCGACCTTGATGTCGTACTGCTTCGCGAACTTCTCCACGCGCGGCAGAACGACTGGATCCATCGTGCACACGATCGTCGGCATTCCCGCGGCTTTCGCGTAGGCAAAGAACTTTTCCACGTCCGCGTCGGTGTCCTTGTCGAAGGTGATCGTTCCACCGCCTTCGATCTGTAGTCCTGCCGCCTGGATCTGCTGCCGCAACGCCGCCAGCTCCGCGGTCGACTTCTCGTACGGCATGTGCACCGACTTGAAGTTGACGTACGGCGTGTGGAGCGCCTTGATCATCTCGATGGCCTTGTCGAGCGGGATTTCGCGCAGGGAGTAGCTCGCGACGCCGAGCTTGATCTCCGTCGGCGCCGCCGAATCGAGGGCGCCGCCCGACAGCACTGCCGAGGCGCGCGACTCGGCGGCGCGTGCAAGCCCGGGCACGGCGGAAACGCCGAGTGCCGCGCCGGCAACACCGACGGCGGCCGAGGTGAGGAACGAGCGACGTGGGACGCGCTGATCGGTCATGAGTCCTCGCCTGAAGCGGGCGGTGGAGGTTCGGTGCTGCGGAACGGCGATGCCACCGCCTTGCCGCGCGGAGATCACAATTTGTTCGTTAAGAGGACAATCTGAAACGCTTCCCCGGCGGCCACCAGAGGCTTCTGCTCTTGCGCTTTCCGACCGGCGCTCTCATCGTGGACGGTGGACTCCTCGATGAGGAGCCCGACCCTCACACCGCATGAGGCTCACCGCCCATGTATACGCGCCGCCTTCTCCGATCGTTCAGCGCGCGAAGCTCGTTCGTCTGTGGCTGGCTCGCCCTGGCAGGGTGCCATTCTGCGCCGGGAGGGCCCAAGCTCCCCGATCCAAAACAGGATGCGGTCGAGGTCGGTTACGGATCTCAGCGCGGTCGAGACGTGACCGGCTCGGTCGCGAGAGCGGATGCCGACAAACTCATGTCCAACTCACCGCGCACTGTCGCTGACATGCTCGTCGGCCGCTTCGCCGGGGTGGAAGTGAGGAAGACGGCCAATGGGGGCACCAGCATCCGCATTCGCGGCTCGCGCTCGCTGAAGTCGAACCAGGAGCCTCTCCTCGTGCTCGACGGGATGCCGCAGCACAACGGGAGTCAGACGCTGATGGATCTCGATCCGCACGACATCAAGTCGATCGAGGTGCTCAAGGACGCATCGGCCAGCGCCATCTACGGATCGCGCGGCGCGAACGGCGTCATCCTGATCGCCACCAAGCGCGGGAGCTGACGCTCGGCGGACGTGGCGCACATGAGGCGCCCCGTCGCCGAGCTGGCCTCACTTGCCAGCGCCCTCGCCGGTCTCGAGAACGAGCACCGTCGAGATCGTACTCGGAGCCACGGCGGGCAGGCGCACGATGAAGCCGTCGCCCGACGCATCGACCGCCAGCGGCTTCTTGTCCGCGAGCAGATAGGCCGCGCGCGGCCTCGTCGTGACCCCGGTGAGCGCTAGCTCACGGTTCTTCGGCCAATCGAACACCTGCGCGTACAGGCGACCCGGTTTGGCGGTGTAGCGCCCCCACGCCGGCGCCCCGAATGGGCTCGCCGTCGTCGCGTAGATCGACTCGCCATTGGCCCGCATCCACTGCCCCATCTCGCGCAGGCGCGCCACGCTCTCGGGCGGGATCACGCCGGCCGACGTCGGCCCCACGTTGAGCAGGAAGTTCCCGCCCTTGGACGCGGCGTCGATCATGGTGCGCACCAGCGTGCGCGTGTCCTTCCAACCATCGTCGAACGACTTGAAGCCCCAGGTGTCGTTCATCGTCATGCAGGTCTCCCAATCGACCCCCGGCAGGCCGGTGGCGGGCACCTGCTGCTCAGGCGTGCCGAAGTCGCCAGGCGCGTCGTGCTTCGCGCTCATCCCGGCCATTCCCTGCCGCGAATGGCCGACCCGGTTGTTGATGATCAGGCTCGGCTTGATCGCCTTGAGGAACGCATACAGCTCCCTGCCCTGCTCGTCGCTCCAGTCGGAGATCCATTCCCCGTCGAACCAGAGCACGTCGATGTTCGGGTACTGCGTGAGCAGCTCCTTGAGCTGCGGCTTCATGTACGTCTCGACGTAGCGCTTGAAGTTGGGGTTCGTCGCCGTGCGCGAATTGTAGTCGGGCGCGTTGGGCGCCTGCGCGTCGGGATGGTGCCAGTCCATGATCGAGTAGTACACGCCGAAGCGCATGCCCTGCGCGTGCGCGGCGTCGGCGAGCGCCTTGAGTGCGTCGCGCTTGTACGGCGCCGCGTCGACCATGTCGTAGGTCGAGACCTTCGAGTCGAACAGCGCGAAACCGTCGTGATGCTTGGACGTGATGATGATGTATTTCATCCCCGCATCCTTCGCGGTGCGCACCCACTGCGCCGCGTCGTACTGCGTGGGGTTCAAGGCGCGGACGAACTGCTCGTACTCGGAGACCGACACCTTGGAGCTGTTCATGATCCACTCGCCGATGCCGGGGACGCGCTCACCGTGATAGACGCCGGCGGGCACCGAGTACGCGCCCCAGTGGATGAACATGCCGAACTGGGCGTCGCGCCACCACGCCATGCGCGCATCCTTCTGCACCGCGGTCTCCGTGACGGCGGCCTGAGCGCGCGCGGGCGTGAGCGCGGGGTCGAGCGCGGTCGACATCAGCGTCGTGAGCGCCATTCCGAGTGCGAGCCTGCGAGGATGCACGGGAGATCTCCGGCGAGTGGTTGAGAGCGTGGCGAGGCACGCCGACGTCTGCGGCAGGCGAGGTGCGATGCCGACCTTCGTCCATCACCGCCGATATTACATCGCGGTGAAGCCGCCGTCGACCGGGAGCGCGACGCCGGTGATGAACGATGCTTCGTCCGACACGAGCCACAGGGCGGCGTCGGCGCACTCGTCGACCGTACCCAGCCGCCCCATCGGCTGCGCCACCGCATAGGACTGCAGTGCCTCCGCGGGATCGGGACGCGACTCGGCGAACTGGCGGAGCATCGGCGTGTCGATGATGCCGGGACACAGCGCGTTGACGCGGATGCCGCGCGTGGCGTAGTCGAGCGCGAGCGACTTTGCGAGCATCACCACGGCCCCCTTGGACGCGCAGTACACCGGCGAATCGGTCTGCGCCACGAGCCCGGTCTTGCTCGCGGTGAAGAGCAGCGTGCCGCCGGCGGGCTGCGCGAGCATCCGCCGGATGGCGTACCGCGCGGCGTACATGACCCCAAACAGGTTCACGGCGAGCAGGTGCTCGATCTCCGCGTCGCTGCTCTCGGGCAGCAGCTTGGGCAAGGTGATGCCCGCATTGCAGAACAGGATGTCGATGCCGCCATAGCGCTCGACGCAGATGTCGATGGCGCGTTCGTTGTCGGATCGGTTGGCGACGTCGGTGTGGACGAAGAGGCTCGTGCCGCCGAGCCGCTCGATGTCGCGGCTCAGCGCCTCGCCGTCGGCGTCCTGCAGATCGGCGAGCACGAGTCGCGCGCCTTCGCGCGCGAAGCGGAGCGCCGAGGCTCGGCCGATACCGGTGCTGGCGCCGGTGATGAGGGCAGATCTTCCGGCGAGGCGCATCATCGGGCAGATAGGGGGCGGATACGCGTCGGGCGCCGCGGGATGACCCGCGACGCCCGATGCGTGTCCAGGAGGTCAGTAGCCGGGGTTCTGCTTGATGCCGCCGGTGGAGAGCAGGATCTCGTTCGTCGGAATCGGGCGGAGGAGGTACGTCTCGGAGATGCCCGCAGCAGCTTCCGGGTTGTACTTCTTGACCCGCTCGATCAGCTTGCCACTTCGCTTGAGGTCGAACCAGCGCGTCGTCTCGCCAGTGAGCTCGCGAGCGCGCTCATCGAGGATGAAGTCGAGGCTCAGATCGGCGGCGGTGACCTTCATCGCCTCCGTCTGGCCTGGCTTCGCCGCGCGGACGCGAATGGCGTTGACGTACGGCAGCGCCTCGGCCGGCTTGCCATCGCGCATCAGCGCTTCGGCGAGCATGAGGTACGTGTTCGCGAGGCGCATGATCGGGTGGTCGCGCTGCCCGCGCTCCTCGTTCGTCGACGTGCGGGTTGGGTCCAAGAACTTGTTGAGCGTGGGGAACATCGCCTGGGTGTAGTCCGAGGGAGCGTAGATCTTGTACCGCGTCGCAGCGCGCTGCGCGGCCGTGACCTCCACACCGGGCATGTAGACTGCGGTGTCGCCAACCTTGTATTTCGGGGCCCCGGCCGCATCCTTCGGGATGTTGTTCGGGTTGTTGGAGATCCACACCACCTTGAACATCTGCTCGTAGCGCGCGTCCTTCGTCCTGTCCCACAGGTTGAGCAGCCAGGTCGTGGGCCGGAACCGGCGGAACGGACGGTCGTTCGCGATGTCGCGAAGCATGCCCGGCTCGAGGTCGTACGCGGCCGTGAAGTACAGGTGGAGCTTGTTGCCGTCGCCGGTGCTGAGCGGATCGGCCGTGTACTGGATGGCGAACACGACTTCCTTGTTGCCTTCCTGGCCCAGGTCGAAGTTGTCCTTGTACTGGGGCAGCAGTCCGAAGCGCGGGTTGTCCACCACCGCCCTGGCCTTGGCGGCCGCGAGGGCAAAGTCTGGCGACGTGGCCGCGCCACCCGCACGCGTCAGGTAGACCTCGGCGAGGAGGTGCTGCGCCGCCGGCTTGTCGGCACGACCGAACTGCGCCGCCTTGTCCGGAAGCGCCTGCTCGGCCGCGAGCAGGTCGGCGATGATCTGCGTGTACACCGCGGCGATCGGCACCTGCTTGGTATCGGTGACGGGGCCCTCGCTGGGCGTGAGCGGCATCGGGATGTCGCCGTACGTGCGAGCGAGCGTGAACAGATACAGCGCGCGCATGAACCTGGCCTCGCCGGTGCGGAGGGCGCGCTGCGCCTCGGACACGTTCGTCGTCTTCGCGACCTCGATGACGGTGTTGGCCGTGTTCACGCCCTGGTAGAAATCACGCCAGGTGTCGCGAATGAAGTCCACATCGGGGTTGAGCTGTGCGTTGTAATCGTTGAAGAACTTGTAACCGCCGTCAGCGCCTCTCGTGAACTCGTCGGTGCCGAAGACCGTCAGAGTGGAGCCGCGCTCGAGCGCCCACCAGCTGCGCATCGGCGTGTACATCGCGTTGACAGCCGACTCGAAGCCCGAGGCGGTGTTGTAGAAGGTGTTCGTGATCCCGGTGATCGGGGTTTCCTTGAGATCGACGCAGCCCGCTGCGCCGCCCAGACAGAGGGCGGCGAGGGGAGCGAGAAGTCTGCGGCTCATGGGGTGAGTGCGGGAGGCAGTGGGAGTCATCATCGGTTAGAAGCCGAAGCTCCCGCCGACGAGAAGCGTGCGGTACGACGGGACGCCGCTACCGGTCGAGCCCTCTGGGTCGAGCACCGAGGTGTTCGTGAAGAGGAAGGGATCCTGCGCCGTGACATAGATGCGCATCGACTGCGCGCCCACGCGCGAAATGAAGCGCGTCGGAACGTTGCCGCCGAGGCTGATGTTGCGGATCTTGACGAACGATCCGTCCTCGTAGCCGCGAGCGTCGCTGAAGAAGGGGCTCTCGGTGTTCTTGTCGGGGCGCGGCGCCGCGTTGCTCGGGTTGGTCGGCGTCCAGTAGTCGACGGCGGGCCCGTTGTAGCGGCCGGCCAGCGAGTTGCCGCGCTGCAGGTCGTTTCGGAGCATGAAGCCCCGGCGCGTGATGGCCTGGAACGACAGGTCGAAGCCCTTGAAGTCCACGCGGGAGCTGAAGCTGCCGCCCCACGACGGATACGTGTTGCCGAGGATGATCTTGTCGGCATCGTTGAACTTGCCGTCGTTGTTCTGGTCGACGACCCGGATCTCGCCGGGCTTCCGGCCGTACTTCGCGGCCTCCGTGGCATCGGCCGTCTGCCAGATGCCGGCCATCTGGTAATCGCGCCAGATGTTGTTGCCGCCGCCGTTGATCGGCAGGCCGATGTACCAGAGGTTGCCCGGGTCATCGACCTTGCCGCCGTTGAGCGACACGATCTCGTTCTTGTTCTTGGAAAAGGTCACATCGTTCGTCCAGCGCAGTCCGTGCCAGCCGTCGAGCGTGATCGCCGACAGCGCGAGCTCGATGCCGGTGTTCCGCGTTGCGCCGATGTTCTGCGTGATGCTGGAGTAGCCGGTCGACGTCGGGAGGTTGCGATCCTGGAGCAGGTCGGTCGTGTTCGCGCGGTAGTAGTCGATCGTGCCGGTCAACCGGCCGTCGAGGAGGCCGAAGTCGGCACCCGCGTCGACGGTGGCGGTCTTCTCCCACTGCAGCTCGGGGTTGGCGAGCGACGCCGGCCGGAGACCGAATCCAGGGCCGCTGCCGAACGAGTACACCGTGCGATTCAGTGCGCTCTGCGTCTGGTACGGATCCACCGACGTGTTGCCGGTCGTGCCGTAGGAGGCACGCAACTTGAGGCTGCTGAGGGGCCCCATCTTCTGGTTCGCCGCGTCGTCGATGACGCGGTATCCGAGCGCGAGGGAGGGGAAGGTGGCGAACTTGTTCCCTTCGGCCAGTCGCGACGAGCCGTCGACGCGCGAGGTCAGGGTGACGAGGAACTTGTCGAGCAGCGTGTAGTTCAGGCGGGCCATGTAGGACTGGAGCGCCCACTGCGAGATGCTGCTTCTGATGCCCTCGACCGCGGCGCCGGATCCGAGGTTGTAGTAGAGCGCCGTCTCGTACAGCAGCGAGCTCGAACGGCCGAAGTTCTCCTCGAACGTCTGCTTCTCGATCGAGTACAGCAGCGTCGCGTCGAGCTTGTGCGCGCTCCCGAGCGCCTTCTTGTACGTGAGGATGTTGTCGAGCGTGTAGTCGAACGTCTTCTGGTCGGTGATCTGCGCCTGACTGCCGGCGCCCTGGTTGGCCTGCGTCTGCGCGCCGGTGAACTGGCCATTGCGCGAGAAGGTCAGGTCGGGGCCGAAGTTGACCCGGTAGTCCAACCCTTCTGCGAGCTTGACCGTGCCGAAGAGCGTCCCGAAGACGCGGTTGCGGAGGTTGTCGTTCAGGAGGTTGGCGACGTCGGACAGCGGATTGTCGCGCTGCGCATCCGGAGTGGGCTTGAAGACGATGTTGCCGAGGCTGTCGAACGGCACGCTGAGGGGAGTGTCGGCGATCGCCTCACCGTACAGGCCGTCGCCGCGTCCCAGACGCTGCAGGCTGCGAACGACGAGGGCCGAGCCGCCGGCACGGAACCGGTCGCGAGCCTGGCCCTCGAAGTTGACGCGCATCGTCTTGCGGTCATAATCCTGCGCCAGCGTGATGCCGATCTGCTTCAGCATGTTGCCGCTGACGGCGAACTGGCTGCGATCGTTGCCGCCCGTGATGGACAGCTGATGGCTGACCTGCGAGCCCTGGCGCGTGATGAGATCCTGCCAGTCGGTGTACGTGCCGTTCTTCAGCGCGTTGATCTCCTCGACGTAGAACGTCGCGGCGTCGCCCTCGGGGCAGATCGCCTGCGACACCACGCCGCCGCACTTGTAAAGTCCGGCCGTGCGATACGCTTCGCGCTTGTAGTTGGCGTAGCCTTCTGGACCGAAGACCTCGACCCGCCGGTTCTGCTGCTGCGCGCCGACGTACGTATCGTAGGTCGTGCGGGTGTTGCCGGCCTGCCCACGCTTCGACGTCACGAGCACGACGCCGTTGGCGCCGCGAGACCCGTAGATCGCCGTGGCGCTGGCGTCCTTGAGCACTTCGATCGACTCGATGTCGGTCGGGTTCAGGTCGCCGATGCCGCCGGCCATCGGGATGCCGTCGAG
>JBDSDB010000200.1:0-19971 GCA_039920785.1 Gemmatimonadaceae bacterium | reverse complement strand
CGGCCGCCTCCAGCACGAGCGACCGCTCCACATCGGAGCGATAGATCGGGACGATGACCAGCTCGATCGGCGCCAGCAGCGGAGGTACGCGCAGGCCGATATCATCCCCGTGCGTCATCACCATGCCGCCGACCATTCGCGTCGAGACACCCAAGCTCGTATTCCAGGCGAACTCCGTGCTGCCGCTCTCCGATTGGAACTTGAGGTCGAACGCCTTGGCGAAATTCTGGCCGAGGTTGTGCGACGTGCCAGCCTGGAGCGCCTTGTTGTCCTGCATCATCGCCTCGCACGAGAACGTGCGCAGCGCGCCAGCGAACTTCTCGGCGTCGGTCTTCTGCCCCGTGACCACCGGCATGGCGATGTAGCCTTCCATGAAGTCGCGGTAGACGCCGAGCATCTTGCGCGCTTCCTCCTCGGCCTCGTCGTGCGTGACGTGCGCGGTGTGGCCTTCCTGCCAGAGGAACTCGGTCGTGCGAAGGAAGAGACGCGTGCGCATCTCCCAGCGCACCACGTTCGCCCACTGGTTGATCAAGAGGGGAAGGTCGCGGTAGCTCTGCACCCACTTGGCGAACATCGAGTAGATGATCGTCTCGGATGTTGGCCTGATGATCAGCGGCTCGTCGAGCAGCTTCCCGCCGCCATGCGTGACCACGGCTGCCTCGGGCGCGAACCCCTCCACGTGCTCGGCTTCCTTGTGGAGGAACGACTCGGGGATCAGGAGTGGGAAGTACGCGTTCTGATGGCCGGTCGCCTTGAACATGTCGTCGAGCTGGCGCTGCATGCGCTCCCAGATCCCGTATCCGTTGGGGCGGATCACCATGCAGCCGCGCACCGGCGAGTAGTCGGCGAGCTCGCTCCGGAGCACGACCTCATTGTACCACGCACTGAAGTCTGCCGCGCGCGTCGTGAGCTTCTTGTCGTCAGCCATTCCTGCCGTCGTTCGAGAGTGTGACAAAGGTCTTCGCGCCGCTCGCCTGCGCGGCCCTCTTCTGCTTGCTCATCGACTGCGCCCTCAGCGCGTACTCCACCGCGTGACCTTCGGCGCGAAGCCTCGCCGCTTCGCTCATGATCCGCTCCAGCGGTACCTCGTCGTCGCCGAAGACCCAGTAGTCCGCGCTCGCGTCGGCCGGGCGCATCAGCCCCTTCGCGCGCAGCAGCTCTCCCAGGACCACGTCGCCCATGCCGAAGCCGAGCGCCGGCATGTCCGCGCCACCGAGCGATTGGAGCAGGGTGTCGTACCGCCCGCCGCCGCAGATGGCGCGGAACTCTCCCGTGCGGTCGAACAGCTCGAAGACGATCCCGGTGTAGTACGCGAGGCCACGCACGATCGACAGGTCCACGCGCAGCCACTGTGCCTCGCCGCCGAGTAGCGCCGAGACGTAGCGAAGAAAGGCCCCGAACTCCGCCACCAGTTCCGCGGCGGGCGTGGCCGCGAGCCTCGTCTCCAACTCCGCGAGTCCGACGTCGGCGATCGTGACGATGCGGTCGATCGCCTCGCTCGGCACACCGAGGGCGGTGAGCTTCTCGGCCGACACGTCGGCGGGTTGGCGCTCCAGCTTGTCGATGACCCCGTACACCCCCGTGATGGACTCGACCGGCACGCCGAGCGATTCGAGAAAGGCGTGGAGGATTCGGCGGTCGGATACGCGCACCACGACGTCGTCGGCGCCGAGCCCGAAGGCGCGCATCATGTCCACCGCGCACGCGACGAGCTCCGCATCGGCGGCCACCTCGGCGGCGCCGAAGATGTCGACGTTGAGCTGGTAGTGCTCGCGAAGTCGCCCCTTCTGCTGGCGCTCGTAGCGGAAGAGCTGCGGCATGGAGAACCAGCGCACGGGCTTTCGCAGCGCGTTCGCTCGCGCGGCGACCATGCGCGCCACGGTCGGCGTCATCTCGGGGCGCAGCGCGACGTCGCGCCCTCCCTTGTCGACGAAGTTGTAGAGCTGGCCGACGATCTCATCGCCGCTCTTTTTGGTGTACAGGTCCAGCGGCTCGAGCGGCGGCCCGTCGTACTCCACGAACGCGTAGCGGCGGGCGACGTCGCGCCAGGTCGCCATGATGAACGCGCGCTCGGCGAGCTCCTGGGGGTAGAAATCTCGAAAGCCGGGCAACGCGCTCTTGAACATCCGGGAAAGCTACCCGGAGAACGGAGACACCTGCAAGCGCGCCATTGCATCACCGACAGTGTGAAACGAGCCGGTGACGAGTGTCGTCGCGCCGCCATTCGCCGCGAGCGTGAGCGCACTGTCGAAGTCGGGCTCCGCGCGCGACTCGACTCCCAGCGATGCGGCGTACGTCGCGGCCTCCGCGAGCGGCCAACGCCGGTTCGCCGGCGCCGTGGGCGCATCGGTGAGGATGAATCTCGTGGCGATGACGCGCAGGGCGTCGAACATCGCGCGCCAGTCCTTGTCGCCGAGCACGCAGATGAGCACCGTCAATGGTTCTCCGCCCTGCACCGCCGCCAGCGTCGTTGCCAGCGTGCGCGCGCCGTCGGCATTGTGCGCCACGTCGAAGATCCAGTCGCCGACCCGCTGGAAGCGTCCGGGCAGACGAATGCGCGGTGCCGCCGCCGCGGCCTCGGCCAACGAGGTCGCGAACGGCGGTCCAGCGGCGTCGAGCATCGCCAGGGCGAAGGCGAAGTTGGCCGACTGATGACGGCCCAGCAGCGAGGTGCGCACCCGCGCGCGCGCGCCGAGGGCGTCGAGCGTGAAGGTCGTTCCCTCCGCGCCGACGACGACATCGCCGACGATCATCTCCTCGGCCACCACCCGGACCGTGCTCGCGCCGGCCTGGCGCGCATGGGCCGCGAGCCAGCCCCGGACCTCGGCGGTTTGCTCGCCGATCACGGCGGGTTTGCCGGCCTTGAAGATGCCCGCCTTCTCGCGCGCGATCGACTCGAGTGTCGGGCCCAGATACTCGACGTGGTCGAACCCGATCGACGTCACGCCCGCCACCAACGGATCGACGACGTTGGTCGAGTCGAGCCGACCTCCAAGCCCCGTCTCGATCAGCGCGACGTCGGCCCCCACGCTGGCGAAATGTCGAAACGCCATCGCCGTCGTGGCCTCGAAAAAGGAAGCGCCGATGCGTTGGACGGCCGGCGTCCATCGCTCCACGAAGTCGACAACCTCGTCCGCCGTGATGGGCGCATTGCCCACGACGATCCGCTCGCGGAAGTCGACGAGATGCGGAGAGGTGTACCGCGCGACCCGCAGACCTCTGGCCGCGAGGATGGCGTCCGCGGTGGCGACGGTGCTTCCCTTTCCGTTCGTGCCGGCGATGTGGAGCACGGGAAGCGCATGGTGCGGATCGCCCAGCTGCTCGAGAAGGGCCCGGGTACGCTCCAGTCCGAACTTGAAGACGCCGGTCGTGCGCGCAAAGAGATACTCGAGCGCGGCGTTGTAGTCCGTCAGGGCGACGTCCACCCCGACGCAGCGGGCTTGCCGCTCATATGCCGGAGAAGCTGGCTGACGGTGTGCTTCAGATCTCGGCGATGCACGACCTGGTCGAGCATGCCGTGGTCCAGGAGAAACTCCGCCGTCTGGAAACCTTCGGGGAGATCCTGGCCGAGCGTCTGCTTGATCACGCGAGGTCCGGCGAAGCCGATGACCGCTCCCGGCTCGGCGATGATCGCGTCGCCGAGCATGGCGTAGCTCGCGCTCACGCCGCCAGTGGTCGGATTGGTCAGGATGGAGATGTACGGGATGCGCCGCTCAGCCAGCTGCGCAAGCACCGCGCTCACCTTGGCCATCTGCATCAGCGAGAGCACGCCCTCCTGCATCCTCGCGCCGCCGGAGGCGCTGACGACGATCAACGGGTGCTTTCGCTCGAGCGATCGCTGGCCCAGCCTGGCGATCTTCTCGCCGACCACCGATCCCATCGAGCCGCCCATGAAGGCGAAATCCATCACCCCAATGCTGACCGGCAGCGCCTCTACCGTTCCCGAGGCGGCCAGCAGTGCGTCGCCGTCGCCGGCGTTCGCGGTGGCCTTCTTGAGCCGGGCCGGGTACTCGGGGAAGCCGAGCGGATCCGTGGAGCGGATGTCGAGCTCGAGCTCCTCCATGCTCCCGTCATCGAGGAGAAGCCCGCAGTACTCGTTCGCCCGGACCCGGCGATGATAGTCGCAATTGGGGCAGACGTTGAAGTTGCGGACGAACTTTTCACGAATGTCCGTGTGTCCGCACGCTTCGCACTTTTCCCACACGTCCGCGGGGATCTCCAGCCGTTCCCGCTTCGGCTGACGCGGCTTCTTCTCCTTTCGGAACCAGGCCATACGGGTCAATGTGACCGGAGTCACAGGTAGGGGCAAGGGATTGACGAGGCCGCAAAAGCCCCATCCGATTGCGCGACGCTAGACCGCGAAGGGTCCAGTGCGGCCGCCTCGCCCCTCGGCGGCGATCCGAACGAGAATGCCCACCGAGAGCCAGCTCGCCAGCATGAAGCTGCCGCCATAGCTGAAGAATGGCAGGGGAATGCCGGTGATCGGCATCAGGTTCAGCGTCATTCCGACGTTGACCAGGACGTGCACGAACCAGCTCGCCAGGAGCCCGAATGCCACGAGGCTGCTGAACGAGTCGTTCGCCCGCTCGGCGATCTTGGTGATCCGCAGGAAGAGCAGGAGAAAGAGCGTGAACGCCAGCAGGACGCCGACGAACCCGAGCTCCTCGCCGACGACGGCGAAGATGAAGTCCGTATGCTGAGCGGGAAGAAAGGCGAGTCGCTTCTGGGTGCCCTGCGTGAACCCTTTGCCGAGGAGCCCGCCGGATCCGATCGCGATCTGCGATTGGATCACGTGGTATCCAGCCTGCCGGGGATCCACCTCTGGATTGAGGAAGACGAGGAGCCGTTTCTGTTGGTAGGGCGCCAGCTTCTCCCAGACGATCTGCGCGACGACCCCGAAGACGACGTTCGTCACGGTGAGGAAGATCCCCTCGTACAGGTACGGCTTGTACCAGAGCACCAGCGCGATGAGGAGAAGGAACCACGCGCCCCACCACGCCGTGCTGAACGAAAGGATCAGGCTCACGACCGGGCTCGCCACCAGCACGAGCAACGGCCAGGAGACGCCCGACCAGAAGAGCATGGCGAACGCGAATCCGACGAAGACGATGCCGGTGCCGAGGTCGGGCTGCTTCATGATCAGCACCCACGGCACCGCCACGATCAGCGCTGGCTTCCAGAGTTCGAGGAGCGACTTGGGCGCCTCCTTGTACCCCGAGAGTATCTTCGCCAACGCCAGCACCACCGTGATCTTGGCCAGCTCCGCCGGCTGACCGATCCGGATCCCGCCGATGGCCAGCCAGCTCTTGCTGCTCGCGGCCGTGCCTGCCCCCTTTCCCACGAAGAGCAGCAGAAGGAGCATGCCGACGCTCAGGCCGTACGCGGGCCACGTCAGCCATTCCAGCAGCCGCACCGAGCATCGGGTGACGACGTAGGCACCAAAGAGCGCGAGGGAGAACCACATCAGCTGCGTCTTCCACAACCGCTCGACGGAGGTGTGGATGTCGGTCTGCCCGGCGGAGTAGACGATCGCGATGCCGTAGAGGGAGAGCAGCAGGGCGACGACGACGAGTGGCCAGTCGACTGGAAAGCGCCGAGTGGCCATCAGCCCTCCGTATTAATGTCGACCAGCGGCGTCACCTTGAGGTAGGCCGCGATGATCTTGGAGGCGATCGCGGCCGCGCGGGTGCCGTGTCCCCCGAACTCGATCATCACGGCCACGACGATCTTTGCGTCGTCGGCCGGCGCGAAGCCGACGAACCACGCGTGGTCCATCTCCTTTCCATTGGCGTCGAGCGTTCCGGACTGGGCCGTACCCGTCTTACCCGCCAGCTGTACTCCCTTGATGGCCGATTGCGACGCAGTACCGCCTTCCACGACTCCCACCAGGGCGCCACGCAGCTGATCGAGCTGCTGCGCGTTGAGCCGCATGATCTGCGCGCGCTCGGGCTTGCCGCGGACGAGCTGCGGTCTCGCGGACATGCCGTCGGTGGCGAGCGCCGTGTAGAACTTGGCCATGTTCAGGATGGTCTGCGAATTGTCGCCCTGACCGATGGCCATGCTGAGCACGACCGACTGGCTCCAGCCCCGGCCGTACTTCCGATTGAAATATTCCGTGCTCTCCGGGAAGCGGGGCTTGAGCTCCTCGGGAAGATCGATCCCCGCTTTGCTGAACATCCCGAGCTCGACTCCGCCAGCGATCAGCCGCGCCAGCCCGAGCTTGAGACCGAGTTGGTAGAAGTAGACGTCGCACGATTTCGCGATGGCGCCCGACAGCGACAAGTTGCCGTGCCCACGCTTGTCCCAACAGCGGAAGTAGCGATTCCCGTACTGCATCCCTCCCGTACAATTGATCGGCATGTGGTCGCTCATCTTCACCGCGCCGGTCTCCAGACCGATGGCCGTCGTGGCGAGCTTCCAGGTAGAGCCGGGAGGGTATCTCCCCTGCAGCGCCTTGTTGTAGAGCGGCTTCCGGGGATCGTTGCGCAGCGAGTCGTAGTAGCTCGTCGGCACGCCGCCAATGAAGCGGTTGTAGTCCGGAGTCGGTGCGCTGTAGAGCGCGAGCACCGCTCCGGTGCGCGGATCGAGCGCGACCGCGCCGCCCTGCAGCGAGTCGGCGAAGAGACCGGCCACGAACTTCTGCAGCTCGAGGTCGATGTTGGTGTAGAGCGGCGGCGCCGCGACAGGCACAAGATCCGGGCGCGCGCCGCTCTGGCTGGTCACCACTCTTCCGCGCGCATCGACTTCGACGAACTGGCTGCCCTCCTTGCCTCGGAGCGCGGTCTCGTACGCTCGCTCCAGTCCCTGCTTGCCGACTTGCTGGCCCGCCTTGTACTCCTTGTACTGCGGCTGAGCGAGCTCGGTCTCGCTCACCTCGCCCGTGTAGCCCACGAACGGCGCCACCACCTTCCCGTCGGGGTAGAAGCGCCGCGGCGAGCTCTGGATGATCAGACCGGGAAACTGCGTCCGATGCTCCTCCAGCACGCTGATCACATCGAAGGATGCGTCGGGGAGGATCACCGTCGGGCGCGTCGGAGCGCGACGGAAGCGGCGCACGGCCTGCTCGATCTGCGGGGCGGAGAGATTGATCGTGCCGGTGAGCCGCTGCAGCACCGCGCGCAGGGTGTCCTCCTTCTGCGCGAGCACGGAGACTGAATAGCCGATGACGTTGTCGGCGATGACCTTCCCGTTCCGGTCGTAGATCACGCCGCGCGGCGCGGGCAGCGGCAGTTCGCGAAGGCGGTTGGTCTCCGACTGGAGCGTGTACGTGGCATGCCGCAACACTTGCGTGCGGAAGAAGCCCGCGCCCAGGAACAGCATCACGACGGCAATGATCACGTTCGCCGCGATGCCACGGCGTCGAATGTCGTTGGGATGGAAGCTCATGCGGCGCGCGTGTCGAGCACGGGGCGCAGCGCCATGAGCGCCAGCACTCCGGCCACGGCGGTGACGAATGCCGAGAGCGAGGACCACACGAGGATCTGCATCAACAGCTCAGCGCCCTGCATGCGACGTTCCACGACGTTCATCACCACCTCGTACGCCCACTTGCCGAGGAATAGAAAGAATCCGTTCAGCAGCACGTGGTCGGCAAAGAACACGGCCTTGAGCTTGGACCAGCTGAAGCCGATCAGGGTCATGGCGAGCGCACCTGCACCGAACGCGCCGAGCGCGAGCGAATCGGTGGCCAGCCCGATGATGAAGCCGATGATCGCCGCCACACCGGGCCGCACCCGCACCGCGGCCAGGAGCAGCGCGATGATCAGGAAGTCGGCCGACGCGCGCCACGCCAGCAGTGGACGGAGCGTGTAGTGGAGAACGACCAGCGTCGCGCACAGGAGCACTGTGCGAATCGTGGCACCCCAGTTCATGGCCGCGCTCTCGCGGTGGTGTCGCGGCGAGCCGAATCCGGGCGTGGGCGTCGAGCGCCTGACGTGCTGTCCCGCGGCCGAGCCGTGGTGGGTGCCGTTGTCGGACTTCGCGGAATCGCGGGCGCACCGGGGATGGTCACCGAGACCGACTCCGCGCGCACGGCCGCACTGTCGCCCGGAGGCACGACACCCGACGCGCGCAGCGCCGAGTCGATCGCCGCGCGACGCGCTGCCGCTTCGGCCGAGGCTGCCTGCCTGGCCAGCGAGTCTCCGGCTACGACGATTCGTCGCGAGGCCGAATCCACGGACGAGATGTCCGCCCACACATTCGTCAGCGCCGATGTGCCGCGCTTCGGGGTCAGCACCATCACCGCCGTGATCTCCGCTGGGTTCACCGACGGGCGCAGCAGATAGGTGCGCGCCCACGCCTCGGCGGTCTTGATCTCGCCGAGCACGATCCCGACGGGGATGCCGCGCGGATAGATGCCGCCCAACCCCGAGCTGTAGACCACCGTGCCCGGCTTGAGCGAGCTGCGGAAGGGCACGCCGCGCAGCTCCAGCAGCCACCGCTCAGACTGGAGGAACGTGGACTGCGGCGGTGTGCTCGAGCCGGCGATGTGCGGCTGCACGATGCCGAACGCGCTCCCGTCCGCGGACATCGCGCTCACCCGGAAGTCCGGATGCGCGAACAGGATGGCGAGGCTCATCGAAGGATCGACGGTCTGCACTACGCCCACGACGCCCTCCGGCGCCACGACCAGGCTCCGCTCGCCGATGCCCGCCTTGGAGCCAGCGCTCAGCGTGATCGTGAAGTCCTCGATTCGGCCCCGCCCCGAGAGTGCCTCCGCCGGGATGAAGCCCCACTGCAGCTTGCTCCCCAGCCCGAGCATCTGACGCAGGCGCTCATTCTCGGACTCGAGCGTCGGCACGCGCGACGCCGCGAGCGCGAGCGTGTCGCGGCGCAGCTCCTCACGCTGAGCGGAGAGATACGCGCCCCGCCAGCGCTCCGCGCCCTGCTGCAATCGCACGAGGGGCGCGACGAGCGAGCGCCGGAGGACGCTCGCGACCGGCTCGCGGAGATCTGGCGGTAGCACCATCGAGACGAGCGAGAGCAGGACGCACCCGGCGAACAGTACGAGGTCGAGACGGTTGCTGAATCGGGCTGCGCGCGCCACCGGCGACTCAGGTGCTCAGGACCGACCAGTACTTCTCCTCGTCGTCGAGGATGCGCCCCGTGCCGCGCACGACGCACGTGAGGGGATCCTCGTCGACGTGGATCGGCAGTCCCGTCTCCTGGCTGAGCAAGAGGTCGAGTCCGCGAATGAGCGCACCACCACCCGTCATCACGATCCCACGATCCACGATGTCGCTGGCCAACTCGGGAGGCGTGATCTCGAGCGCGCGGCGCACGGCGTCGACGATCTGCTGGATCGGCTCCTGAATGGCCTCGCGAATCTCACTCGAGTGCACGCGCACCGTCTTCGGGATGCCCGACACCAGATCGCGGCCCTTCACTTCCATCTCGCGTTCGTCACCCACGGGAGCGGCGCTGCCGATCTGGATCTTGATCTGCTCCGCCGTGGGCTCGCCGATGAGCAGATTGTAGTTCTTGCGCATGAACTGCACGATCGACATGTCGAGCTCGTCGCCGCCCGTCCTGATCGAGGTATCGCTGACGATACCGGAAAGTGCGATCACCGCGATCTCGGTCGTTCCGCCGCCGATGTCGATGACCATGTTCCCGGTCGGCGTCTCCACGGGCAGCCCCACGCCGATGGCCGCGGCCATCGGCTCGGCCACCATGAACACTTCCTTCGCGCCCGCGCCCAGCGCCGAATCGCGCACCGCGCGCTTCTCGACTTCGGTGATGCCGCTCGGCACGCAGACAATGACGCGCGGCTTCACCTTGAACACGTGATTGTCGATGATCAGCTTCAGGAAGTAACGGAGCATCTTCTCCGTCACGTCGAAGTCGGCGATCACGCCGTCCTTCATCGGCCGCACCGCGATGACGCCCTCGGGAGTTCGCCCGAGCATGCGCTTCGCCTCCAGCCCAACGCCCTGGATCTGCTTGGTCTCGCGATTGATCGCGACCACCGAGGGCTCGTTCAGCACGATGCCCTCCCCCTTCACGTAGATCAGGGTATTTGCCGTGCCGAGGTCGACACCGATCGCGTTAGCGGGGAAGAGACTTCCCGCCTTGAAGAAAGGCCAGCGCATCAATCCGGGGTTGGGGCGCCCGTTCCGTGTGCAGGTAACGAGCCGTGCAAAGTGGTGGGCCGAAAACGCCGAAAGCTAGTCCCGGCACGGAGGGCCAGCAAGATATTGTTCCTGCACAACGTACGCCCAGTCGCGCAGCCGTGCGCAGTGAAAAAGCGGATGACGTTCCCGGGTCCCGCCAACCTCGGAGAAGGACCGTGGAACTGTGTGACCGCCAGCACAGAGCGCTCCGGCTCGACGCTGGCGGCGGGCCCGCTAGACGACGAACGCTGCGGGATCGCTGAACTCCATCCCGAACGCTTCGGCGACTCCCGCGTATGTCACCCTACCCTCGACGATGTTCAGCCCTTTGAGCAACGCGGAATTTTCGCGGAGCGCACGCTTCCATCCTTTGTTCGCCAGCTGAAGCGCGTACGGAAGGGTCGCATTGGTCAGCGCGAAGGTGGAGGTCCGCGGGACGCCGCCCGGCATGTTGGCCACGCCATAGTGGATCACGCCATCCACCACGTAGGTGGGATTCTCGTGTGTCGTCGCGTGAATCGTCTCGACGCACCCGCCCTGGTCGATCGCCACATCCACGATGACCGACCCCGGTTGCATGCGCGCGAGATCCGTCCGGCGCACGAGCTTCGGCGCCTTCGCGCCGGGAATGAGCACGCCGCCGATGACGAGATCCGCCGTGGCGATCTGCTCGAGGATGTTTTGCCGGTTCGAGTAGATCAACTGGACGTTCGCCGGCATCACGTCGCTGAGGTACCGCAGCCGCTCGAGCGAGACGTCCAGGATCACGACCTTGGCCCCCATTCCCGCCGCCATCTTCGCCGCGTTGATTCCCACGATGCCGCCGCCGAGGATCACCACCTTGGCCGGCACGACGCCAGGAACGCCTCCGAGCAGCACGCCCCGTCCGCCGTAGAGCTTCTCCAGGTACTTGGCGCCTTCCTGCACCGCCATGCGCCCCGCCACCTCGGACATCGGCGTGAGCAGCGGAAGCTCGCGCGTCGGCAGCTCCACGGTCTCGTAGGCCACGCACACCGCGCCGCTCGCCATGTGCGCCCGCGTGAGCTCCTCGTCGGCGGCGAAATGGAAGTAGGTGAACAGGAGCTGGCCCTTCCGCATCCGCGGCCACTCGACCGTGATGGGCTCCTTCACCTTCATGATCATCTCGCTCTCGCGCCACACCGCGTCCGCATCGGGCGCGATGGACGCTCCCACGTTGGCGTAATCTGCGTCACTGAACCCGCTCCCCAATCCCGCGCCGGTCTCGATGAGCACCGAGTGACCCGCGCTGACCATCACCTCCGCGCCAGCCGGCACGAGCGCGATGCGGTTCTCGTTGGTCTTGATCTCTTTGGGAACGCCGATCTTCATGGAGGAATGCTCGGTCTGAAGTGAGTTGCCGTGTCTTTTCTTCGAAGGTGCCTTGGAGGTGCCTTGCGTGGTCTCGGACAGCGGATCGCTAGAACTGGTCGCCCGGCCCGAGCGAGACCACCGTCTGCCGCTCGGGCGCGAAATATTCGCGCGCCACCTCGGCCACCTGGTCCTCCGTCACCGCCTCGACCTGGGCGAGCATCTCGTCCAGCGTGCGGTACGGCTCGCCGTACAGCTCCACGCTGGCGCACCGATACATCCGAGACGTCACACTCTCGAGGGAGAGCGTGATCTGGCCCTTCAGCTGGCTCTTGCCCATCGCGAGCTCCGCGGCAGGCAAGCCGTTGGCCGCGACATCGGCCAGTTCGCTCTGGATCGCCTCGAAGGCCTCGCGCGCCGTGTCGGGACCCGTGCCCACGTACACGCCGTGCATGCCGACGTCGGCGTGGAACGACTGGAACGTGTACACGGCATAGGCCAGGCCGAGCTCCTCTCGCACGCGCTGGAACAGGCGGGAGCTCATGCCGCCGCCGAGCATCGAGCTGAGGAGGATCACCGCGTGCCGCCGCGGGTCCTCGTGCGGCACGGTCGCACTGCCGACGACGATGTGCGTCTGCGCACCCTCGCGCGACACGTGCCGCTGGATGGGTACCTGCGTCACGGGAGTCGTGACCGTCAGACGTCCGGCCTCCCCGCCGTCGCGCGCCGTCCAGCCAGTTCGCTCGAGCGACGCAAGCAGCGTCTCGTGCGTGACGTTGCCGGACGCCACCACCACCAGCTGCGCGGGATGGTACGCTCGCGCATGCAGGGCGCGCAGATCGTCCGTCCGGAGTGCGCTGACGGACTCCTTCGTCCCGAGGATGGAGTATCCGTATGGATGCGGCCCCCACAGCGCTTCGTTGTGCAGCTCGAAGACGAGGTCGTCGGGCGTGTCGTCCACCATGGCGATCTCCTCGAGCACCACCTTTCGCTCGAGATCGAGATCCGCCTTGCGCAGCAGCGGATCGAAGACGAAGTCGCCGATCACGTCTGCCGCCACGTCGAGATGCTCGTCGAGCACGCGCGCCTGGTAGACGGTGTGCTCGCGCGACGTGTACGCGTCGAGCGATCCGCCCAACGCCTCGAGCTCCAGGGCGATCTGTTTGGCGGTCCGCTTTCGCGTGCCCTTGAACACCATGTGCTCGAGCAGATGGGATACGCCCATCAACTCGCGCGGCTCGTGCAGCGACGCCGCCCTCACCCAGGCTCCAAACGCGACAGACCGCACGCCCGGCATTGTCTCCGAGAGCACGGTCAGTCCATTGGGCAGCACCGTCCGGCGGAACGATCCCGCCGGCGTGTCACCGCGTCCCACTATCGGCGCGAGCGCTCTCCGCCGCGCCCACCACCACCGCTCCGACGCGGACGATCGCTGCTCCCACCGTTGTCGGACCGCGGACGCTCGGCGTCGCCCTCGGGGCGCGGCGGACGCGGCTCCTCGTCCGGCATTCCCTCAGGCTTGGGCACGAGTGCCTTCATCGACAGCCGGAGCCGTCCACGCTCGTCGCGATCGAGCAGCTTGACCGTCACGCGGTCGCCCTTGTTCACCACTTCCTCGGTGCGCTCCGTCCGGCCGTGCTTGAGCTCCGAGATATGCACCAGACCCTCGGTGCCGGGCATGATCTCCACGAAGGCGCCGAACGCCGTGGTCGTCTTGACGGTGCCCTCGTACGTGGCGCCGATCTCCGGCTCCGCCGTGATCGCCTGCACCATCTGTCGCGCGCGCTGCATCGCGTCGCCACCGACGGCGGCGATCGTCACCAGACCCGTGTCGTCCACCGTGAGCTCCGCGCCCGTCTCGTCCTGGATGCCGCGGATGGTCTTGCCCTTCGGTCCGATCAGGTCGCCGATCTTCTCGGGGTTGATCATCAGGGTGACGATGCGCGGCGCATACGTGCTGAGCTCCTCGCGATGCGTCGCGAGCGCCTTGTCCATCTCGCCAAGGATGTGCATGCGGCCTTCCTTCGCCTGCGCCAGCGCCTCCTTCATGATCTGCAGATCGAGCCCTTCGATCTTGATGTCCATCTGGATGGACGTGATGCCCGCGCGGGTTCCGGCCACCTTGAAGTCCATGTCGCCGAGGTGATCCTCGGTGCCGAGGATGTCGGTGAGGATCGCGTACTTTTTTCCTTCTTTGATCAGGCCCATCGCCACGCCGGCGACGGCGCCGCGAATCGGAATGCCGGCGTCCATCATGGCGAGCGAACCGCCACACACCGAGGCCATCGAGCTCGAGCCGTTGGACTCGAGGATCTCGGAGACGATTCTGAGCGTGTACGGAAAGTCCGCGAAGTCGGGGAGCACCGCCTGCAGCGCACGCTCGGCCAGGTTGCCGTGACCGATCTCGCGACGCGACGTGCCGCGCACCGGGCGAACCTCGCCGGTGGAGAACGGCGGGAAGTTGTAGTGCAGCATGAACGTGCGCGTCGTCTCGGCCGCGTTGTCGATCGAGTCGAGACGTTGCGCGTCGGCGGCCGTGCCGAGCGTGACGGCCACGAGCGCCTGCGTCTGCCCGCGCGTGAACAGCGCCGAGCCGTGCGCGCGAGGCAGGAGCGTCGTGTCGATCGAGATGGGACGGACCTCGTCCGTGGCGCGCCCGTCGACGCGCTTCTTGGTGGTCAGCACCTGCGAGCGCAGCGCGTCGTATTCCAGGTCGCCGAGGATGTGCTTGATCTCCTTGGCGTTATCCGGGAGGTCGGCGACGAGCGACTCGGCGACTTCGCGCTTCACCACTTCGATCGCCTGCACGCGCGTCTGCTTGTCCTTCTGGTTCAGCGCTTCGCTGATCCTGCTATCGGCGACGGCGCGCACGCGATCGTGAAGTCCTTCGGTGACCGCCGCCTTCTCCCACGCCATCTTCTCGGCGGGGCCGGCGGCCTTCAGCAACTCCTCCTGGAACCCGATGAGCTCGCGGATGCCGCCCTGCGCCACGACGAGCGCCTCGACGACGTCCTCCTCGCTGACTTCGAGCGCACCGCCCTCGACCATCATGATCGAGTCGTTCGAACCGGCGACGACGAGTTCGATGTCGCTGTACTCGAGCTGCTGCAGCGTGGGGTTGAGCACCCAGTTGCCCTGGATCCGACCGACGCGCACGGAGGCGATCGGTCCGCTCCACGGCGTCCGGCTCGCGGCGAGCGCGTACGACGTCGCGGTGAGCGCGAGGACGTCTGCCTTGTTCTCCTGGTCCGCCGAGATGACGTAGCAGAACACCTGCACTTCGTTCTGGAAGCCTTCGGGGAAGAGCGGCCGGATGGAGCGGTCGATGATCCGGCAGCTCAGGATCTCGGTGTCGCTCGGACGGCCTTCGCGCTTGATGAAGCCACCGGGAATCTTGCCCGCGGCGTAGGTCTTTTCCTTGTACTCGACCGTGAGCGGGAAGAACGGGAGGGGGCTCTTGTTGTCGCTCACCGTGACGGTCGCGAGGACCATCGTGTCGCCGTACGTGATCAGGCACGATCCTGCGGCCTGTTTCGCCATGCGGCCGGTTTCGATGACCAGCCTGCGTCCGGCGAACGTCTTTTCAATGCGTTGCATTTTGTCCTGTCGTCTCTTTACATGCGGCCGGCCCTATTGCCGGCGCGCGCTTCGTGAAATGCAAAACGCGCGGGCCGCATAGATGCGCCCGCGCGTGTGCAAACCTGACTGCGTTAATACCGGAGCCCGAGTTCCTGAACGATCTTGCGGTATCCGTCGATGTCTGTCCGCTTCATGTAGTTGAGCAGACGGCGCCGGGTCCCGACCATCTTCAGCAACCCGCGGCGGCCGTGATGATCCTTCTTGTGCGCCCGAAAGTGCTCGGTGAGGTAGTTGATGCGCTCTGTGAGGAGGGCAACCTGGACGCGAGCGGAGCCGGTGTCGGTCTCGTGCGTCTTGTACTTCTCGAGCGTCGGAGCGTTGTCGAAAGCCATTGTCGATGAACTGTTCCCGCCGGGTCGGCGGTCTGAGCGTAGCCAAAGTGGTTGAGCACGGGAAGTTAGCCAGCTGGACGACCCGTGTAAAGGGTCCGCCTCGCTCTACCCGAACACGCGCGCGATGCTGTCCTTCACGTCGTTGAACGTGGACAGCGCGAAGATCAGCAGGATCGCCGCCAGCCCGACGCGGAGGATGTACTCTCGCGTGCGCGAGCTGAACGGGCTCCCCTTCGCCGCTTCGGCCACGTTGAGCAGAATCTGCCCGCCGTCGAGGATCGGGATGGGAAGCAGGTTCAGCACGGCGACGTTCACACTCAGCAGCGCGACGAGATAGAACAGACTCTCCAACCCGCTCTGCGCCGCCGCCACTGAGGCGCGCGTGATGGCGATCGGGCCGCCGAGCTGCTTGACCGAGACCTCGCGCGTGATCAGTCCCCGCACGACGTCCACGATCTTTGTTCCCGTCGACCAGGTCTGACGTGCCGCCACCGCCAGCGACTTCGACGCAGCCATCGGCACGCGCACCGTCACGTCCGCGCCCACCGCGCCGATCTTCCCGACCGTCCGCATCTGCTTGGTGACCGGATCGCGAGTGCTCGTCGGCTCGGGCCGCAGCGTCAACGCCACGAGCTGCCCGCCGCGCTTCACCTCGAACGCGATGTCCTTGCCCGGTGACGCACTGACGCGCTCCTGTAGTTCCGCCCAACGCTGCAGTGGCGCGTGACCGATCGTGACGATGCTGTCACCGGCGCGCAGGCCGGCCTTTGCCGCCGGGCTGCCCGGCAGCACGTCGCCGATCACCGGCGGGATGAAGAAGTCGATCGACGACGCGACGTCGCTCGCGGTAGGAGCGCCCGCCGCGCCGATGGGAATGCGTACCTCGTCGCGCTGCGTGCGGATCGCGACTTCGCCTCCCGTCGTCTGGCTGATCCGCTGCGCAATCTCGTTCCAGCTGCCGACAGCCTCACCATTCACAGCGGTGATGGTGTCGCCCGGCTGCAGGCGCGCCAGCGCGGGCGACGTGGGCGACGACCGCACCGCGCCGACGACGCGCGACGCGATCACCGGCTCGCCGTAGACCATGTTCAGCACCGCGAACACGACGAATGCGAGCAGCACGTTCATCACGACGCCGGCGATCATGATGAAGAGGCGCGGCAGCAGCGCCTTGGACTCGAACCAGCGATGCTCGGGCACCGGATGCGGACCGAATGGCACGAGCGCGTCCGGGTCGTACCCCTTGTCGCCCGGCTTGAGCGTGTTGCTCTCCTCGTTGCCACCCTCGATGAGCGCGGCCTCCGCGTCGTGGCGCGATGCCATGCGCACATAACCGCCGAGCGGGAGTAGCGCGAGCACATACTCGGTCTCGCCGCGCCGCTTGCGGAACAGCGCGGGGCCGAACCCGATGGAGAATCGAGGCGCGTACACGCCGACGAGCTTCGCGGCCAGGAAGTGGCCCAGCTCGTGAACGAAGATCACCAGTCCGAAGACGACGATCGGAGCAGCGAGGGCTAGCATCAGAAGAGCTCCTGCACATGGCGGCGAGCGGAGGCGTCGGCCGCAAGGATGGCGTCACGGGTGCCCGCGGGCGCACCGGCGAGCCGAGTCAACGCGCTCTCGATCGCGCGGGGAATGTCACCGAACCGAATGGTGCCCTCCAGGAAGTAAGCGACCGCCTGCTCGTTGGCCGCATTGAACACCGCCGGCGCCGCACCGCCGGCACGCCCTGCCTGCGTACCGAGCTCGAGCGCTGGAAAGTCGGTCGTCCGGACCTTCTCAAAGGTAAGCGGTGACAGCTCGACCGCGTCGAATGGCGGTACACCGGTATCCGGCATGCGGTCCGGGTAGCTCAACGCATACAGGACGGGAAGCTCCATGCTCGGCACGCCCAGCTGCGCCAGCACGCTGCCATCCACGAACTCGACGAATGAATGCACGACGCTCTGCGGGTGTACGACCACTTCGATGCGATCGTAGGGCAGGCCGAAGAGGAAGTGCGCCTCGATCACCTCCAGCGCCTTGTTGGCCAATGTTGCACTGTCGACGGTGATCTTGCGGCCCATTCGCCAGGTGGGGTGCTGCAGCGCGTCGGCGAGCGACGCGTTCGCGAGCTGGCTCGCGCTCCACCTACGGAATGGACCTCCGGACGCGGTGATGATCAGCCGCCGGACCTCGGAGGCGGGCCGGCCGGCGATGCACTGCAGGATGGCGCTGTGTTCACTGTCCACGGGAACGAGCTCGCCACCGCCGCGCGCCGCCGCGTCCGTGACGAGCGCGCCGCCCATGACGAGCGATTCCTTGTTGGCGAGTGCCACTCGCTTGCCTCGCTCCAGCGCCGCGAGCGTCGCGTCGAGTCCCGCCGCGCCCACCACCGCGTTGAGCACGATGTCGGCCCCCTCGAACGTCGCCGCGTCGATGAGGCAGCCGTGCCCTGCTCCCCAGGACGCGTGCTCGCCGCCGCCGTTCTGCACGAGGCCCACGTAGGCCGGCTGGAATCGCGCGGCCTGCTCGGCGAGCAGCGCGGCGTTGCTGAACGCCGTCAGCGCCGCGACGTGGAACCGATCGCGCTGGCGCTCCAGCACACGGAGCGCCGTCGTGCCGATCGACCCGGTGGACCCGAGGATGGCGACACCGCGCGAGCTCACCGGAACACAGGAACCGGGAGCCAGTCGAGCAGGAGGTACGCAACGGGGAGCACGAAGATCAGGCTGTCGAACCGGTCGAGCACCCCGCCGTGTCCGGGGATGATCCGCGAGCTGTCCTTCACACCGCTCTCTCGCTTGAGGAGCGACTCGAAGAGGTCCCCCACCTGCGCCGCGACGCTGATCACCGCGCCGAAGCCGAGTGCGCCCCACGGTGTGAAGCCGAGATTCGCTGCGGGTACCAGCACTCCACGAGCGTACAGTAGCGCGACGAGCATGCTGGCGACCAGACCACCCACCGCGCCGGCGACCGTCTTTCCGGGGCTCACCGAGGGGATCAGCTTGCGTCCGCCGATCGCGCGCCCGACGAAGAACGCGCCGATGTCCGACGCCCACGTCACGACGAGTGGGAAGATCAGCAGCGCGCCGCCGGGAGCGATGGGCAGGGTGAGCCCGCCGAGGGAGAGATGCTTGGCGCCGACGAGATCGTAGCCGCGAACGGTGTCGTGATACCGGATCGCGTAGCCGAAACTCAGCATTCCGGCCGTGTAGATCACGCCGAGCAGCGTCGTCGCGGCGGCGCCGATCGGCTTGCCCTCCACGCCGCGCAGCCAGATCGTGGCGCCCAGGATCGCCAGTACGACCACGGCGGCCATCGCCGGCTTCGCATCGATGAGGCCGAGGTAGTGCGCGTGGAGTGCGAGGGGGAGCACGCCGGCGATGGCGATGCCCGCGTCATCGAGCGGGTGTGCGCCCGACGCGCGGGCGATGCGGTAGAACTCCCATGCACCGAGCGCGCTCACCACGGCCAACAGGGCCGCGAGTGGCGCGCCCCCCGCGAGCACGATCCATAGCGCGAGGGGGGCGGCGACGACGGAGAAGACGATGCGAAGGGCGAGCTCCGACATGCGCGCGGGCTCGGTCGCCCGCGTCAGACTTCCATGATCTCGGCCTCTTTGGCCTTGATCATCTGGTCGATCTTCGAGATGTAATCGTCGTGCACCTTCTGGAGATCCTTCTCGGCGTGCTTCACGTCGTCCTCGCTCACACCGCTGAGCTTTTTGAGCCCGTCGCGCGCGTGCGTGCGTGCGTGACGCACGGCGATCTTGGCGTCCTCCGCGAGCTTGTGCACGATCTTCACGAGCTCCTTGCGCCGCTGCTCGTTCATCTGCGGGAGGGGCACGCGGATCACGCCGCCCTGCGCTGACGGTTCGAGGCCGAGATCGGAGTCGCGGATCGCCTTCTCGATGGCCTTGGCCTGGCTCTTGTCGAACGGCGTGATGAGCAGCGTGCGCGGCTCGGGTGCCGCGATGCCGGCGACCTGGTTGAGCACCATCGATTGCCCGTACATCTCGACGCGGACCGTGTCGAGCATGTTCGGCGATGCCTTGCCGGAACGGACGGAGGAGAACTCGCGCTTGGCCGCGTCGATCCCCTTGTCCATCGAGGTGCGACAGTCCTTCACGATCTGTGGGATTGTGCTCATCGGACGAGAGTGCCGATGCGCTCGCCTTGCACGGCGGCGGCGATTGCGCCCGGACGGTGGATGTTCAAGACGATCAGCGGGAGCGAGTTCTCCTTGCAGAGCGTCACGGCGGTCTGGTCCATCACCTTGAGCTCTTCCAGCATCACATCGCGATAGCTGATCTCGTCGTACAGCTTGGCGTTGGGATCTTCCTTCGGGTCGGCGGAATACACGCCGTCGACGCTCGTCGCCTTGATGATGACCTGCGCCTTGATCTGGATTGCGCGCAGGGCGGCGGCGGTGTCGGTGCTAAAGTAGGGATTGCCGGTACCTGCGGCGAAGATGACGATGCGCCCCTTCTCGAAATGGCGCAGGGCGCGACGCCGGATGTAGGGCTCGGCCAGCGCCTCCATGCGGATCGCCGTCATCACGCGCGTCTCCATCCCCTT
>JBDSDB010000199.1:0-3828 GCA_039920785.1 Gemmatimonadaceae bacterium | reverse complement strand
ACGGATCATTGGGGGACCGCGAGCTCGATGTCATGGCCACGCTCTGGCGTGAAGGCCCAGGGACGGTCGCGGAAGTTCGCGACCGCCTGCCGGTCACCCTGGCGTATAACACGGTGCTGACGATTCTCCGGAACCTCGAGACGAAAGGCTTCGTCAACCACACTGCCACCGGACGCCTGTTCACGTACCACCCACTTCTCGAGGAAGAGCAGGTTCGCGGAAACGCACTGTCGCGTCTCGTCGCGAAGCTGTTCAATGGCTCGGTCGCTCACGTGGTCGCGCATTTGGTTGACGATGAGAAGCTGTCGCGCGACGAGCTCCGTGCACTCCATCGGGCTCTGGACGAGCGGCTGCGCGAGTCGACTCCGTCAGCCCATGGCAAGGCCGAACTGGAGAGGGCTCGGCCAGCTGACGGCGCCGGCCCGGGTCGTACGCCCCGTTCGAGGAGGCGCAAATGATCGCGGCCTGGATGATCTATGCGACGCTTGCTGGCGCGCTGCTCATGGCGGCGGCATGGTTGCTCGAAGCGAGCCTCCGCGGCGGCAAGTGCGCGACCCGGTGGGTTTGGTTGGCGGGGATGCTGGCCTCCGTGAGCGTGATGGCCACCGGCGCCTTCCGAAGCTCCAGCCGTGGGCCAGGCGCGGCAGCGTACGTGCGAAGCGCGCGATCGGTAGCTGACGGATCCGCGACGGCTCCGTCGACGTCGGTGACCATGAGGGCCGATGTCGTTGTCGGCGTCCGGCCGGCCGCGCAGCCGGCCTCACGATGGTGGGGCGCCATCTCTGCCTCCATCAGGATCAGTGAGCGCGCGTTCGCGCGGCTCGAGGCTTGGGCCGCACCCTGGGATGCCGCGTTGTGCGGCGCGTGGCTCGTCTGCAGCACGCTGCTCGCGATCATGTACGCCGTGGGAGCTACTTCGCTTCGGCGTGCGTATCGCTCGGCCGAGCGGCTGGTCATCGATGGGACCAGTGTCCTCGTGACGGAATCCCTTGGTCCGGCAGCGCTGAGCGGGAGACGGCGCGAGGTGCTGCTCCCGCGCTGGGTCCTGGCGCTCGATCCAGGACTACGAGCGCTCGTGCTCCGTCATGAGCGGGAACACCTCGACGCCCGCGACCCGGCCGTCGTGCGACTCGCGGTCGTGATGGTGATCCTGTTCCCATGGCATGTGCCGCTGTGGTGGGCGCTCCATCGACTGCGATCCGCCGTCGAGATCGACTGTGACCACCGCGTCATTTCTCGGCATCCCCACGTGCGCCGGTATGCCCAACTCCTCCTGCTCGTTGCACAGCGAGCGTCCGGCACGCAGCGCCATGGCCGGTATTCACCGCTCGCCGCAGTGCCGCTGCGGTTCAGCGGCTCCACCCTCAAACGGAGAATCGACGTCATGACAGCATCACGTCCGACGCGCGGAATCCAACGCGTCTTGCTGTGGCTCAGCGCTGGCACGCTAGCGGTCATCGTCGGGGTGGCTCCTCGGCCGGTGCGGACCGCGCACGCCAGTCCACTCTCGTCCGGAGGGATGGATCTGTCCCGCGGTGTTGTGCGTGGTCGCGACGCCACGGCTCCCGATGCGCCCGTGCCGGCAGAACAGGCACAACACCCCCGTCGCTCCAAAGAACTTCTCGCTGATCGTCAGTCACCCGTTCTCGGCAAGCGATCGTCGCCGGCACTGGAATCACGGAAGCCGGCGAAGCCAGCGGGGACCGCGACCGCGGTGACGCCCGAGGCGACCGATTCACTCGTCTGTAGCCATCCGGGGAGATTTGATCAATTGGCGTCCGCTGTGGTGAAGCCCATCCTGCAGCAGCACATGCCGGAGCAGCTTGGCTCGGCCGACAGCGCCCGTCTGCTGGTCCTCGTGTTCGATCCCAGCGGCTCTCTCGTAGGGCACGCGATCGGCTCGGCGCTTCCACACCACGTCCCGAGCATGGCGAGCGATGATTCGGCGAAGCGTGCTGCTTCCCGGTCAGCCTGGCGTGGACCCATCGACAGCCTTCGCATCGACTCCAGCGTGCGCGGCACCAACTTCGTGTGGTGGTCGAACAAGGTGGGTGGCGGGCAGTGCTACGCGAACATTCGGGCGGGGATGTTCCGGTGGCCCGCCGATCTCCAGACGTCCGGCTCGATGCCCGCTGCTCCGTCCGCGCTCGGGAAATACGAGTACTTCGACTTCGACGCAGGCGTGATCGGCGCAAACGTCACGCAGGTCGCGCTGCTGACCCTCAAGCGGAGCTAGCGGCCAACCCCTGCGCACCACCAGTCGTGCGAGGTCGATGCGTGGTTCCGGGCACGCCCCGAACCTCACAGCTGACCTCGACCCGTTTCGGAGAGCCGATGCCGAGGTTGGGCCCGCGAGCCACCGTCACTGGCGCAGGGGGCTCCCGGCCTTCCACGCCGGCGCCGCGTCCTGCCCCGCCACGCGCGCCACGAGCGCGTAGTAGAATCGGTTGAAGTCCGCCGCCGCCTTCCAGTCGATCCGTTGCCGCAGGTCGTCCTTCGGCGTGTGATAGCCCTCGCGGTACCACTGGCGGTAGATGCGCTCGCTCTCCGTACCCGGGCGATAGCCGAACACGAAGTTCGTCGCCGGGATCCCCGCCTGAAGGAACGGCCAGTGGTCGGTGCGCTGCAGGAGACCCCGTTCCGGCTCGGGGTCGCGCTGCACGGCGATGCCCAGCGACTCTGCCACCGCCCGCGCGTCGTCCCCCAGGCTCGTGTCGTCCAGTGCGTGGACGGTGAGCAGATCCAGCGGAAACAGGGGGCGGAGCTGATCGAGGTTGATGTTCCCTGCGATCCGCGCCCGCGGCACAGGGAGGTGGGCGAGGAACCACCGGGAGCCGAGGAGTCCCTTCTCCTCGCTCGTGACGATCGCGACGATGATCGGGCGTCGAAATCCTTCGCCATGTCGGCGTTCGAGGAGGCGGACGATCAGGGCGACGTACGCTGCGTCGTCGAGCGTCCCGTTGTAGAGCGAGTCGCCGTCCACCGCCGTCCCGTAGCCGTAGCCGTCGAGGTGCGCGGTGAGGACGATCGCCTCGTCGGCCTTGGTCGGGTCGGTCCCCGGGAGGATGCCCACGACGTTCGGCGAGCGCAGCCTCCGTCGCGCGACGATGAACGTCGCGCGCAGACGGTCGCGCAGATCGAAAGCCGGCAGCGGTCGACCTGCAGCGCCTGCGGCGACGAGCGAGTCGGCGACCTGCCCGCTTCCGGCGAGCACCGTCCCGAGCGCCTCGGCCCGCAGCGACAGTGTGACGAACGCGAGACCCGATGCCGACGCCGCGGCCGGTGTCGGTGTCGGTGTCGGTGTCGACAGCGTCGCCGGCGTTGGCGTCCCGCCGGCCAGCGTGACGCTGCGCATGTACGCCGCCGGCCAGCGCGGCGGCTCCACTGTGAAGCCCGGGTCGGCGATGGCGATCATCCCGGCCGCCCCTGCCTGCTGCAGCGCGCCGCGCCGCTGCTCGTCGTTCGGCAATCCGGGCCGCCGAGTCGCATGGCAGATGACCAGCTTTCCGCGCACGTCGCCCAGCACGTCGGCCCCGCAATAACCGCGATAGGCCAGCGCGCCCTCCAGCGTCGCGGGTGCAGCCTGCGCGCGAATGGTGACGTCGTGCAGGAGCCGGAGCGATCGCCCCCCGACATCGACGCGACCGCGGGCGACGGCGACCTCCTCCATCGGCACCGACTGGTACCACGATCCCCGGTCCCCGAGCGGCTTCAGCCCGGCTGCCGCGAGCCACCGCGCTACATGGCGCGCGGCGCGCTCGTGCCCGCGGGATCCGGCGTCGCGCCCCTCCATGGAGTCGGCGGAGAGGACCGTCGTCCGCTGCCACC
>JBDSDB010000198.1:0-109677 GCA_039920785.1 Gemmatimonadaceae bacterium | reverse complement strand
GCTCCACGTTCTCCTTCGCCGCCTTCCACAGCTTGGAACGAGCACCGAAGGCGCCCTTGGCGTGCTTGAGAATCTGCTTCTTCCGCTTGAGGCGCGGGACGTTCGATACGGCGCGTGGCATGGTCGGCTCCTATTAAGCGGCCTGAATGAGGCGCTTGATTCGCTTCTGCTCGCCGTTCGTGGCGATGAGACCCGCGCGGCGCAGATTGCGCTTCCGCTTCGAGGTCTTCTTCGTGAGGATGTGGCTCTTGAACGCCTTCATCCGCTTGACCTTGCCAGTGCCGGTCAACTTGAAGCGCTTGGTGGCGCCCTTGTGCGTCTTCATCTTAGGCATTTCACGCTCTCGCTATTTGGGCGTCAGGATCATCGTCATGGACTTCCCTTCGAGCCGACCAGCGCTCTCGATCTTGCCGATGTCGGCCAGTGCGCTGCTCACCCGATCGAGCACCTGTTGGCCGAGCTCGGGATGGGCAACCTGCCGACCACGGAACATCATGGTCACCTTCACCTTGTTCTTCTCTTCGAGGAACCGGCGCGCATGCCGCGTCTTCGTATCGAAGTCGTGGTCGTCGATGCCGGGTCGGTACTTCACTTCCTTCAGCTCGATCACGTGCTGCTTCTTTTTCGCGAGCCGCGCCTGCTTCGCCATCTCGAACTTGTACTTCCCGTAGTCCATGATGCGGACCACGGGAGGACGAGCGGTCGCCGCGACTTCGACGAGGTCCAGTCCGGCCTCCTCCGCCATCCGCAGCGCCGCGTCCACCTCGAGAATTCCGAGTTGCGAACCATCGGCGCCGATCACGCGGACCGGGCTGATGCGGATCATGCGATTGACCCGCACGCGCTTGGTAGTGTCCTGAATACTCGTAGCCTCGAAGAGAGAGAACAAAAAAGCGGACCTTCTGGCGAGGAAGAGTCCGCACGACGCACAAAGCCCACCACAGATGGCGGCCCCGAAACGCTGAATCAGGACTCCTGTAGCACTCCTCGCGACAGCGCGAGGGCCAGAGGGTGGGCCGCCACGGGGGCGACCACTTAGCTAGTTGTCAGAACGCAAGTTAGACCGATTCGAGGCGAAGTCAAGGAGAGGTGATCGAGGGTTCCGCGTGGCAGACAAAACCCTTGCCGTCCCGCACGATCCGGCCGAACCCAGTCGTCGCGTCGTGCTCGAACATCACCGTCCAGTCCTCGTCCGCCGCCTCCGTCCAGATCCGTCGCTTCGTCTCCAGCGTGACGAGCGGCTCGACATCGTAACCCATGATCCATGGGAGCGGTACGTGCGCGGTGGTCGGTGCCAGGTCGGCCAGATAGAACAGCCGATCCGCGCCGGATTCAATGAGGATGCCCTGATGATGGGGCGTGTGGCCGGGAGTGTGGCGGAGCGAAATCCCCGGGAGCAGCTCCCGGTCGCCGTCCACGAGCTCGAGTCGGCCGGCAGCCTGCACGGGGTCGTAGTTGTGCGCGAAGTAGCTGGCGGAGGTGCGCTCGTTCGTGTGATGCGCCCAGTCCCACTCGCCGCGCCGCGCCACGTAGCGGGCGTTCGGAAAGCTCACTTCAGGCGTCCCGTCCAGGCCGCGCCGCGTGTTGCCGCCCGCATGGTCGAAGTGCAGATGGGTGTTGATCACGAGGGTCACATCCGGTGCGGAGAAGCCAGCTTCGGCGAGGGCGCTCTCCAACTGGGTCGGACCCGTGGTGCCCAGGGGAGCGTTCTCCATCCCGTAAATGGCGTGGAACTTTTCGTTCTCCTTGTCGCCCGCCCCTGTGTCGATGAGCACGAGGCCGTCGGGATGCTCGACCAGAAGACAGCGCATGCCGAGCGGGATCCTGTTCTTCGCATCGGCCGGGATCTTCCGCTCCCACAGATTCTTGGGCACGACGCCGAACATCGCGCCGCCGTCCAGCAGCTGACTTCCGGCCTGGAGCGCATGGATGCGGATGGAGCCGAGCGTTCGGCTCTGCACGAGAGGTAGCAAGGGCATCGGACCAAGCTATCGACTGATAGAGCCCCGCGCCTCCGTGCGCGCCGGTCGAGTCGCGAAGTCGTCGCGAGTCCCATCGGCAGCGATCAGCCGCGATCAAGCGGTGGTGTCCTTGGCCACCGGCTGCGGCATCCCGCGGGCACGACGTCCTCGGCGCTTCTTCACCGCGCTGCCCGTGGAGAGAAAGCGCTCGAGCTCCGACCACCGCTCGCACCCATGTCCGCGCGCATCGTGGAGGAGGCGAAGCAGGCAGTGCGCCGTGGCGAGCGCGTCGCCGGCGGCGCGATGGCGCATGCCGGGCTCGATCTCCACGCCGTAGTGGCGAGCCACCCAATCCAGTGATCGCGAACGAAGCTGCGGCAGCAGTCGGCGCGCGAGCCGCACCGTGCACAGGCGGCGGCCGGTGAGCTCGCGTCCGGTGGCACGCGCGACCTCGGTGCTGACGAAGCGCCAGTCGAAGGCGGCGTTGTGCGCGACGAACACGTTGCCGTCCAACGCGCGCATCACGTGCTCGCAGACGTCTCGGAACGGCGACTTGTCGCGCACCATCGCCCACGAGATGTTGGTCAGGCGCGTGATGAACGGCGGAATGGAGCGCTCCGGGTTCACCAGCGTCTCGTAGACGTCGACGATGGCACCGTCGCGGACTGTGACGGCGGCGAACTCGGTGATCCGATCGCCTCCGTTCGGTTGTCCGCCAGTCGTCTCCACGTCCACCACGACGAAGCCGAGCGAGGAAAGGAGCGGCTCCTGATCCACGGGCTGGACGCGCCACGACGGCGCCGTCGGCTCGCACAGGCGCCACGCGCCGTACGCCGTCCGCGCGAAACGCGGATGCTCACCAAGCAGCGACATCGCCATGTGCTCGGCGACCACGGCCGGCAGCGCGGAGAGCTGGCACACGCTAGCGATCAGCGAGGTCGCGTCGGCGGGACCAGAACGCAGATAGTCGGCGGCGCGGTCGGTGAGCAACGTCTGCTCCGGCCGGCTCGAGACGCCGGCGGTGATGAACGGCTCGAGACGCGTGCCGCTCACGGGATCCACTCCACTCACGTCTCGTCTCACGTCTCGTCTCGCTGCACAGGACACGTCATGCAGCGCGGTCCGCCCCCGCCGCGGACGAGCTCCGCACCCTCGAAGCTGATCACCGCGCGTTCGTCGTCCGCGATGCGGACGTCGCCGGTGAGGAAGTTCACGCCGGGCACCACGCGAAACCCGGCCCGTTCCATCTGCTCCAGCGTGCCGACGTTTCGCGCGTACGAGAGGACGAGGCCGGGCCGCATCGCGACGAAGTTGCAGCCCGACGCCCACTGCTCCCGCTCCTGCATCACGCGCCGCTCACCGCCGCAGAACACCGGAGTCAGCGGCATGCCGCAGTCGGCGAGCGCGCTGAAGATGTCTGTCTTTTCCCGAAGGGCGCTCTCGCCCTTGTGCCAGTGGAGCACGCTGAGTCGTTCCGCGCCGATGAAGTGCGGCGGGAAGCAAACGCACAGCTCGCGATCCACCTGCGTGAAAATCATGTCCAGGTGAATCGCCGTGTTCTCCTTCGGCATCACGACGACGATGATGTCGGTCACCTTCGTGCGCGTGAAGAGCAGGTCGGCCAGGTGATCGATGGCGCCGGGGCTCGATCGCTCGCTGAAGCCGATCAGCACGAGGTCTTCGCGCAGGGTGTGGACGTCGCCGCCTTCGATGGTGTAGTTGAGGCGACGCTCGACCGAACCGTCGTAGAGGATCCCCTCGTTGCGCAACAGCGGATGGTACAGAAAGAGCGCTTTCATGATCAGCTCTTCGGGCCAACGGATGCCGTACCGCATCGAGCCCACGAGCACGTGCCGCCCCACGTTCATCGCCGAGTCGCGCGTGAAGAAGAGGTTCGGGAGTGGAGGAAGCTCGTAGCCGAACTCGTTGAGTGTGCGGGCCAGCGGCCCGGGCGTCTCGACCCGACCCTCGATGAGCATGGTCACGAGCTCGGCCGGCGGAAGCGCCTCGATCTCCCGCGCGAGTGGCTCGCTCGGAACGATGTCCATCGTCTCGCGCACGAGCAGCTCGCGCACTTCCCGATTCTCGAGCACCTGGGCCAGGAGGTCCCGAACCTCATACACCTGACAGAAGCGCCCGAGCACCGCCGTGAAGCGTCGGTGCTCCTTGCGCGCCTGGTCGGCGTCCGGGAGGTCATCGTAGAGATAGGCCTCGCGTGTCGTCGGGGTCACGCCCAGAAGCTCGTTTCCGGGGGTGTGGACGACGACGGAGCGGAGCCGCCCGATCTCGGAGGTGACGTGCACGGTCATAGGACCCGAAGATAACCCGTTCCTCCGCCCTCTGCCGCTCGCATGTTTTCGCGACGACCGGCATCCGCCAGGCGCTCATCGCGTCTGGTGTGAGAAGGAGGCGGCCGCTAGCTTGTGAAGGAATTCACAAGCCCCCGTGCCACGCCGTGAAACGCATCGCCGAATCGACGGTCAGACGACTTTCCATCTATCTCCGCTTTCTCGAAGAGTTCGAGGAAAAGGGGCTGTCGACGGTATCCAGCGAGGAGCTGGCGCGCCGCGGGGGCACGACGTCGGCGCAGGTCCGTAAGGACCTCTCCTTCTTCGGCTCATTCGGCAAGCGCGGACTGGGCTACTCGGTACCCGAGCTCTCGACGGCGCTTCGGGAGATACTGGGCCTCAAGAAGGAGTGGCGCGTCGTGATCATCGGCGCCGGAAAGATCGGTGCGGCGCTCGCCCAGTATCGTGGCTTCCGACAGCGCGGCTTCAACATTCTCGCTGTCTACGACACGAATCCCGACAAGGTCGGCCGCGCGCTGGAGGGAATCGAGATCCGTGACATGACGCGACTGGAGCAGGACGTCGCCAGCGAGCATCCGGAGATCGCCGTGATCGCCATCCCGGGCGAGGGCGCTCAGGAGGTATTGGATCGCATCGTCAAGATCGGGATCAAGGCAGTTCTCAACTTCGCGCCCATCCAACTTCACGCGCCCCCCGACGTCACGGTGAAGGCGGTGAACATGGCAATGGAGCTCGAGGGGTTGTCGTTCGCGCTGACGAATCGAGAGTAGCTGGCGGAGGCTAGCCCTCCTCCTCGCGAGCCACGCCCTCTGCAGCGACCGTCCTTCCACGCGCCGCGCGGAGCAACGCCGCGAACAATGCGGGGCTCAGCGTCTCCGGCCGCACCTCCGGCTCGATGCCTGCGGTCGCGAGCATGCCGTCGGCGCTGTCGGCATCCACGGCGTAGAGCGACCGTACCACGCGCCGCATCTGCTTGCGGCGCATGCCGAATGCCCCCTGCACCAGTAGCCGGAACGGGCGCTCTTCCTCGGGACGAAGGAGAGACTCCGCGAGCGGGGTGATTCGTACGACGGCGCTCTCGACCTTAGGCGGCGGAGAGAATGCGCCCGCCGGCACGGCGAAGAGCGTTTCGGCACGCGCGACGGCGGCGACGTTCACCGTGAGCGCGCCGTACTCCTTGCCGCCGGGGCTTGCGCTCAGTCGCTGCGCCACCTCTCGCTGCACGAGATACACCGATCGCTCGGCGCGCGGCTGCGCGAGCGCGTGAAAGAGGATGGGCGTGGTGATGTAGTAGGGCACATTGCCGACGAGTACGTATGGTCCGGCGGCCAGCTCGCCGAGCGACACGGACAGCACGTCCGCCTCGGCGATCAGCACGTTCGATCGGCGCGCGTACCGTTGCCGCAGCATCTCGGCGAGGGCGCGGTCGTACTCGATCGCGATCAGGCGACCAGCGCGGTCGGCGAGGATGTCGGTGAGCGATCCCCTGCCCGGCCCGATCTCCAGCACCGTCTCCGTGCCGGTGAGGTGGAGCGCGTCGGCGATGCGGCCGAGGATCCGTCGATCGGACAGGAAGTGCTGGCCGAGGCTCTTGCGGGTGGGCGGAAATCCGGGCCGGCGGCCCTGTGGAGCTCCAGCGTCACCGGCCATTCGCTCAGCTCTTGAAGATGACGAAGGTGAGATCGTCGCGGCGCGGCGTGTCGCCGGTGTAGTGGTCGAGCAGGGCGAACACACGCGTCGCGATCTGCGCCGGTGGCTCGTCGCGGTAGCGCATCACGCAGTCGAGCACTGGTTCCTCGCCGAGTCGGACGCCTTCCTTGTTGCGCGCATCCGTGATGCCGTCAGTGAAGAGAATCAAGAGGTCGCCGCCCACGTCCCAGGGGCGAGCCTCGGAGGTGGGCGCCTCGTCGGCCATGCCGAGTGGCGGGCCGCCGGCCGGGAGCCGCTCCACCTCCCCGGCACGCGTGACGACGAACGCATGTGGGTGGCCGGTGTTGCCGTACCGAAGCACGCCGTTCTCGCGATCGACCACGGCGTACAGCGCCGAGACGAACATCTCGGTCGTCGTGAGCTCTTCCTTGACGGAGAAGTAGAGGCGGCGAAGCATCTCGGCGGGGTCGTCCGTGCCCTGCGCGTGGATCGCGGACGCGCTCATCGTGAGCGCCATGATCAGCGCGGCCTGATAGCCGTGACCCGAGACGTCGCCGATCATCACGCCGATTCGTGACCCCGAGAGGCGATACAAGTTGTAGAAATCCCCGCCCACGTCCTCGGCGGGTACGACGCGCGCCGACACGGTGGCTTCTGGGGCGACGTGCGCAGGATCGGGGAGGAGCTTCATCTGCAGGTCGTGCGCGAGCTCCATCTCCTGTTGCAGCCGCTGCTGGTCGAGCGACTTCCGCACGAGTCGCGCGTTCTGGATGGCTGCGCCGATCTGCGACGCGATGGCCGTGACGAGCTTCTGATCGCCCGCGGTGAACGCCTGGCCAGAGCGGCGGTCCGAGAGGTTCACCACTCCGAGCGGCTCGCTGCCGTCCTGTGTCGTCCAGAGGATGGGCACCGTGAGCATCGCGCCCTTTCGGAATCCTTCCTCCGCCTTGCACAACATCTCGTCCTCTTCGGCGATGATGGAGTGGAGGGTGCGGAAGACATGCGCGCTCACGCTGCACGCGTCATCGAGGGCGATGGGCGGCGTGGCAATCCCCTCCCCTCCCTGGCGGGCCACGACGGCGAGCGATCCCGTCGCCGGGTCGTGCACGAGGATCGAGGCGCGGCGCGCGCCGACGGTCTCGCTGACCTCGCGGAGGATCGTGCCGGCGCCCTCCTCGAGCGACACGGTGCGGCCGAGGATCTCGCTGATGGAGTAGAGGAGGTTGATCTCCTCGTATCTCTCGGCGAGCTCATTGGCGGCGTGCTCGACCTCGAGCGTGTTCTGCAGATACTGGGCGACGACGGGCCGCAGGAACTTGAGGTAGCTGTCGATCTCGCGCCGCTCGATCGGACACGGTCCGAGGACGAGCCAGGCCGGCCGCGGTCCGGCGATCGGGACGACGACGAGTCGTCCCCGCTCCGTGGCCTCGTCACGGACGATGCCGAGGGGAGGAAGGAGCTCGGGCGGGGGCGGGTCGGCGCGGCGCGTCCCCGCGATGAAGCGGAGCGGGCCCTTCATTCCACCGTCGCGACGCCACACGGATGCGTCGCATCCGGTGGCCTCGTGGAAGGCGGCGAGGACCTCGCCCAGTTCGCTCATGCGCGGGTGAGCGTGAGACGCACGACGTTCCCGCCCGTGGGCCCTGAGACCCCGTCGAAACGCTCGACGCGATCCATGAGCGCGCGCATCAGGAAGAGGCCGCGCCCGTCCTCGCGCTCGATGTTGTCCGGAGCGGTGGCGTCACGCGTGTTGCCGTCGAGATCGAAGGGCGCGCCCTCGTCTTCGACGTCGACGATGAGGCGCAGTGTATCGACTTCCGCACGGACGCGGACTCGCTTCCCGGGATCCTCGTGGTTGGCCCGGAGGATTGCGTTGGAGATCGCCTCGCTGAGCGCGACGGGAACGTTGAGCGCGAGCTGGTGCGAGTTGTACGACAGCTCGGCGCACGGGTGGCGCACGAGATCCACGACGCGCTCGATATAGGAGACGTCGCTCGGGATCTCGACTTCGATGGAGACACGAAGCCCGGCGTCGGGCGGGACGGACGCGGCCATGGCGGGGGCGTGGGCGACGCGGGGGAGGCGCCGGGTGCGACCATGCGCGGCCCGCCGAGAGGCGGGCCGCGCGAAGGATCAGAAGCTCGACAGAGCGCGATCGCGCGTATCCGAGATCTGGAAGAGCGTGTCGAGCTTGGTGAGCTCGAACAACGTCTTGAGGTCGTCATTGAGGTTGGCGAGCCGCAGCTCTCCTCCCTGTTCACGGATCTTCTTGGAGAGTGATACGAGTACTCCGAGCCCCGAGCTGTCGATGTACCCAGTCTGGGCGAAGTCGATGAGGAACTTCTTCTCGCCGCGTTCGAGCTCGTCGAGAACCTTCTGCTTGAGCTCCTGTCGGTTGCCGACGATGAGCTGACCTTCTACGTCCACCACGACGATCTCACCCTCTTTCTTGATCGTGAAGCTCATGTGCCTGTCTCCTGGCGGGATCCCGTAAGTGCCGTGGCCGCAGCGTCGCCCGCCTGTAGAGCGGTGATGGCAGCCACATTGAAAATGTCGTCGGCTGTCGCCCCGCGCGAGAGATCGTTGCACGGGCGCCGCATCCCCTGGAGGATGGGCCCGATCGCACGCGCCGACGCCAGCCGCTGTACCAACTTATAAGCGATGTTCCCTGCGTCGAGCGTGGGGAAGACCAATACGTTCGCCGCGCCGGCGACAGAGCTGGCGGGGGCCTTTCGGGCCGCCACGTCCGCCACGAGCGCAGCGTCCCCTTGCAATTCTCCGTCCACGGCGAGCTCTGGCGCTTTCTGCCGGATCTCGACGAGCGCAGCACGCATCAACTCCACGCTGGAACCCATGCCGCTTCCAAGCGTGCTGAATGATAGCAGGGCGACACGCGGTTCGTCGCCGACGATACGACGGCGATCGGCGGCCGCCGCGATCGCGATGTCGGCGATCTGGGACGCCGACGGATAGCGCACCACCGCACAGTCGGTGAAGGTGAGCACTTCGCTCTCGGTGGAACGGAACGGCGGGGTGTCCATGTAGAACGCGCTGGAGATGGTCTTCACGCCGCGGGCCGCGCCCACCAGCCAGAGGGCGGCGCGAATGACGTCGCCGGTAGTGTGCACGGCGCCGGCGACGCAGCCGTCCACCCGACCCCAGCGAACAAGGGCGTCGGCGACGAGGAGGCGCGATCTCGCATGCACCGCCGCCTCCGCCTCGGTCATTCCCTTCGGTCCGCGAATCTCGAGAAGCGCGGCGGCGACCTCGTCGGCCAGACCGTTCCGCGCGGGATCGATGACCTCGCAGCGGGTACTCACCGAGACGGGACCGATCAGCACGGGCATGACGACACCCGCGTCCGAGAGCGCCTCGGCCGCGGCGAGTGTGCGGGGGTCATCCGTTTCGGGAAACACGATGCGTCGCGGGCGCGCGGCGGCCCGCGCCCTGATGGAATCGACGAAGCTCACTTGGTGGTGATCTTCGAGCGCAGCGCGTCCGCCACTCGAGGGTGAACCAGGTCGCCGACCTCGCCGCCGTACCGCGACACCTCGCGAACGAGACTCGCGCTGATGTACGTGGTGTCGAGCGAGGGAACCATGAAGACGGTCTCGAGGCGCGGCGAAAGGTGTCGGTTCATCAGCGCCATCTGATACTCGTACTCGAAGTCGCTCACGGCGCGAAGGCCGCGGATGAGGAGGCTCGCCCCGGATTCGCGAGCGAAGTCCACGAGGAGCCCGCTGAACGACCGCACCTCGATCCGCTCTTCGCCCTCGAGCGCAGCACGGATCAGCGTGACGCGCTCCTCGATGGTGAACAGCGGCTGCTTGGACGAGTTCGTCGCGACGGCCACGATGAGCCGGTCGACGTACTCGAGACTTCGGTGCATGAGATCTTCATGCCCGCGTGTGATCGGGTCGAAGCTTCCCGCGTAGATGGCGATTCTCGAGTTCGGCACGGAGGGAAGGATCGGGACGCGCTCTCGAAAAGGCAATCGCCAGGCGGGAGCCGATGCGAATGAATCAGGCCCTGCGAAAGAATGTGATCGCCGTCTGCCCGTACTGCCGTCGCTCCCCGTCGCCCGGCATTCGCTCGTGCCGCCGATGCTCCACGCCGAGGATCGACGCAAACGGAACCTCGAGCCATCGCTGGACGATGGCGGGCCCCAAGCCCACGTCGTACGGCGGGTCGGCGAACGCGACGTCGTAGTCGCCCGCCTCCAGACCGGCGAGGAATCGTAGCGCGTCCACGCGGTGCACGCGCACGGCGTCGCCGACGTCCAGGCTCGCGAGGTTCGCATGGATCGCTTTGAGGCTGGCGGGCGCGATCTCGATCAAGTCGGCACTCGCCGCTCCGCGCGAGACGGCCTCGATGCCGAGCGCCCCCGATCCGGCGCAGAGGTCGAGCACGCGCGCGTCGGGCATCACTGGGCTGACGATGCTCATCCACGCCTCTCGGACGCGGTCGGCCGTAGGACGTACATCGCGGCCCACCGGCGCGGAAATCGTGCGCCCGCGCCAGCGCCCTCCGACGATTCGCACTGCCTACGTCCGAAAGTCGGAGAGGCGGGCCTGCAGCCGAGAGACACCCTGGTACTCGTCGCGCTCGAGTCGGTACGCGATGTCGAGCGGGCGCTTCATGTCGATCTCGCCGATCCGCGCCCCGAGCGACCAGCCGATCGCATCGAGCGCCCCCGCGTTGGTGGCGAGGCGGAGCTTCAGCCCTTCCTTCCCGACCACCTTGGGCGGCGCGGCGAGCCGCACGCCACGCGTGACGAGCATCGGCGACGGATTGCCCATGCCGCAGGGCTCGAGATGGCGCAGCAGCGCCTCGAACTCCGGCGTGAGATCCGCGAGGGCGACCTCCATGTCGACGCGCAGCTCGGGCACGAGATCGTCCGGTGACAGTGCGGCCCGCGCGGCGTCGTTGAAGCAGCGCGCGAACGTCTCGACCTGATCCCGAGCGATGGTGACACCTGCCGCGCTGCGATGTCCGCCGAAGCGTTCGAGCAGATGACGGCACCGGCCAATGCCTGCGTGCAGATCGAAGCGCGAGATGGAGCGCCCGGAGCCCTTCCCCGCCTCGCCGTCCAGACCAATGAGGATTGTGGGGCGGCCGAACTCCTCGACGATGCGCGACGCGACGATCCCGATCACGCCCGGATGCCACCCTTCTTCGGCGAGCACGATGCCATAGGTGTCGTCGAGGTCGAGCGCCAGCACGCGCTTTCGCGCCTGCTCCAGCGTCGCGCGGTCGAGCTCCTGCCGGCGCGCGTTGAGCTCCTCGAGCTCGCGCGCGATGGAGTTCGCCTCGTGCTCCGACTGCGCCATGAGCAGGTCGACGCCGCGCAACGCATGGCCGAGTCGGCCGACGGCGTTGAGACGCGGCGCCAGGATGAAGCCCACGCGACCCGCGGTGAGCGCCTTGCCGTCGAGCCCTGCGGAGCGGATCAGGGCGCGCAGTCCGAGGTTCTTCGTCTCGGCGAGCATCTTGAGGCCGTAGCGCGCGAACACCCTGTTCTCACCGCGCAATGGCGCGATGTCGGCGATGGTCGCGAGCGCGACGAGATCGAGCATGCCGAAGACGAGGTTCTCGTTTCCGCCGAGGGCGCGCGTCAGCGCAAGAGCGAGCTTGAACGCCACGCCCACCGCGGCAAGATCCTTGTCCTCCGAGCCGCAGCCAGGCCGCTTGGGGTTGAGGATGGCGAACGCGTTGGGCAGATCGCCGCCCGGCAGGTGATGGTCGCTGATGATCACGTCGATGCCGGCGCTCTGCAGCGCGGCCACAGGCGCAACGGCGCTGGTGCCGCAGTCGCACGTGACGACCACCGTGGCGCCGGCCTCGCGCGCAGCGCGCACGCCGGCGTCGGTGAGGTCGTATCCGTCGGCGAGCCGCCGAGGGATGAATGGCACGACCCGGGCGCCGAGCGCGCCGAATGCGCGAGTGAGCAGCGTGGTCGACGAGATCCCATCGACGTCGTAGTCGCCGTGCACGAGAATCGTTTCGCCGTCGCGGATGGCGCGCACGAGCCGCTCTACCGCGCGACCGAGATCGAGGAGCTGCTCCGGGGGCAGAAGCTGGTCCAGCCGGGGACGCAGATATCGCTTGGCGGTTTCGGAGGGGGCGTGGCCGCGCAGCGCGAGCAGCCGGCAGATCGGCTCGGGGAGCAGCAGCTCGTCGCAGAGGCTGCGCACCACGGCCGCGTCGGGCTCCTTGGGCACGATCCAGCGGGTGCGCGGACGCGCAGCGAGAGCGGACGCGGTCATGCTCGGAAGTTAGAGCTGACGCGCTTGGGGAACAACGGTCAGGCCGTCATCAATCCGCGGCGTACAACAGCGCACCGCACCCCTCGCACATCTCCAGCGATCCGGTGGCCGCCATGGCGGCGCGGCGCTGTGTCGGGATCGCCGTGTCGCACGCACTGCACGACGTGCCGCGGAGCGGGAACACGGTCTCGGCGCGCCGGCGCGTGCGGACCCGGTCGTACTTGCCCAACATCGGGCGCGGCACCGCCTGCGCGGTCTGATCGCGCTTCGACTGCTCCGAGGCGATCTGGGCCTCGATCTCGGCGCGCTCCTTGTCGATCGCGGCGCGCGCGTCGGCCTGGCGGAGCTCCACGTCGGCGAGCTTCGTCTCGAGGTCGACGATGTGGTGGCGCATCTCGTTGAGCCGACCCTGCACCTGCGCGGCATCGCGCTCGCTGTCGTCGACCATGCGCTTCGTCTGCTCGAGCTGCGCCATCGCGGCGTTCGCCTCGCGCGGCGTCGTCACGCTCTCGTACGCGCGCTGGCTCCGCTCCACGAGCTGCCGGTGCGTCTCGGTCTTGAGCTGTGCCTCACGGAGACGGGACTCCTCGACCTCGACCGACTTGGCCGCGCGCTCGAGCTCCTGCGCGGCGCGAGCGCGCTCCTTCTCCAGCGCGGCCAGGCGCGGCGCGAGCGCGTTGAGTCGCGATTCGAGCGCGTAGATCTGAAGATCTTCGCCCTGCACGGCGAGCAGCGACTGGACGTCTGGATGCATGGAGACGGGTTTCCACGGGTGATCAGTGATCGAACGTCGTGAGGGATGATAACCCCGGGCGCGCGCTGCTATCGAAACTGTTTCCACCATCGGCCGCCGAGCCGTCGCAGCTCTTCGGTCAACCGCATCTTCTCGCGCGTGAGCTCGTCCTTCTCGTCCGAGCTCGCGAGGGGAAGTTCGCGATCGATCTCCGTCATGCGCTCGGCGAGCCCACGCTCGTGCATCGCGGCGAGGCTTCCCGTGACCGCCTCGTCGGCGTGGTCCAGACCGCCGGGCTCCTCGAGGAGCTCCTGCATGAACTCCACCGCCGATGGCTCCAACCCTTCAGCCAGCGCCTCGGGACCGGCATCCGCGCCCTGGGAGACCATCGACGCGAAGATGGCGCCAAGCTCGGGATCGCGAAAGCTCTCCTCGCCGACCCGTTCGATGACCTGCTCGAAGTAGGACGCGCGGTGGAGCAGCACCCGAATCAGCTCCCGCTCGGCGCCCATGGCGCGCTCGCCGGCCACGCGGCGCCGCTCCTGGCGACGGACGCTTTGCACCTCGAGCGGCGGCGGCGCTCCCTGCGGCGCTCGCGCCTCGATCACGGGGCCTCCGAACGCCGGCGTCCGCATGGGCCGGCCGGCACGCGTGCGAGCGGGCGCGGCGAGCTCGCGCTCGAGCATCTCACGCGAGACGCCCGCCGCCGTGCTCACGTGCCCCAAGTACATGTCGCGCGTGAGCGGATCGCTGGTGGCGCGGAGCGTGGGCAGCAGTCGATCCAGTGCCTGACGCTTGCGACGGAGGTCGGCGAACCAGCCGCCGCGATCGAGGATCTGAATCTTGCGCTCGAATACGTCGAGGGATGCCGCGATCTGCTGCTCCAGCCCGTGGGCTCCCTGCGCGCGGACGAAGCTGTCGGGATCCTCGCCCTCAGGCAGCGTGACCACCTGCACCGACGCCCCCTGCTTCAGCAGCTCGTCGCCCGAACGGAACGTCGCCTTGAGACCCGCCTTGTCCGAATCGTACAGGAGATACACACGCTCCGTGTAGCGGCGAATGAGCTTCGCCTGCTCCTCGGTGAGCGCCGTCCCCATGGGCGCGACGACCGATTCCACCCCCGCGTCGATGAGCCGCACGACGTCGAAGAAGCCCTCGACCACCAGTATTCGCTCGTCGCGCCGCGCGGCCTGCTTCGCCCAATTCAACCCGTACAGGAGGCGTCCCTTGCTGAACACCGGTGACTCAGCGGAGTTGAGGTATTTCGGCTCGCCCGGACCGAGCAGCCGCCCGCCGAATCCCACCACCCGACTGGACACATCATAGATCGGAAAGATCAATCGCCCGCGGAAGCGTGGTCGCGGCTCGGCGCCTTCGTCGGGGATCACGAGGAGTCCGGCCTGGATCATTCGCTCGTCGTCGAAGCCGAGCGTGGTGAGATACCCGCGCATCAACCCGATCTCCCGCGGCGCGTAGCCGATGCCGATGCGATCGGCAAGCTCGCGCGAGATGGCGCGCTCCTCGAGGTACGCACGCGCATCCTTGCCGAGGTCGTCCTCCCAGAGGATGCGCCGAAAGTAGTCCACGGCCGCACCGTTCACCTCCCAGAGCGGATCGCGATCGTCCTTCTGATCGGCGCGCCGGCTCTGGGTCTCGACGACCTCGATCCCGGACTTTTCCGCCACCATCCGCACCGCACTCGGCCAGTCGACGCCGAGGCGCTTCATGAGAAACTTGAAGACGTCACCGGCTTCGTGGCACACGAAGCAGTAGTACATCGCCTTCTTCGACGAGACGGAGAAGTTGCGGTGGGTGCCCTGGTGGAACGGACACGGCCCGCGGAAGTCAATGCCCTGCCGCTTCAGCTCCACGTATTCCCCAATCACGCCGACGATGTCGGCGCTCTCGCGAATGCGCTCGACCGTCTCGTCGGGGATCATGCGAACACGGCGATCGTGACGCCGGCGCCGCCCTCGTTCCACGCGCCCATGCGGAACTCGCACACGCGGGTGTCCTTGCGAAGCATCTCGTCGACGACGGCCCGCAACGCGCCCGTGCCCTTGCCATGGATGATCCGCAGGCTCTTCAGATCGGCGCGCACCGCGCTGTCCAACGCCTGGAGCACCGCGCTCTCGGCTTCGTCGGCGCGGAGGCCGAGCAGGTTGATCTCCGTGCTGACACTGACGTCGGGCGCGTCGCCGATGTAGCTCACGGCCGTCTCCTGCGGCGCCTCGGTGCGACGGAGCGACGTGAGCGGCACGCTGAGCTTGAGCGAGCCGACCGCGACGACGGCCTCCTTGCCGCGGAGATCGAGCACGCGGCCGACCTTCCCACCGAGCGTGCCGACTTCCACTGCGTCGTTGACCGAGAGCGTGCCGCGCTCCGCGGCCGGAACGCGCCCGCGCTTTCGTTCGGCCGCACGTTCCTCGGCGTCGAGACGATCGAGCACGTTGGCCTGTTTGGCCGCAAGCTCCTCGGCGCGACGGCGAGCATCGCGACCCAGCTCCTCGACCTCACTGTTGACCTGCGCGCCCTTCTTCTTGAGCTCTGCGATCGTGCGCTCGATCTCGGCGCGCGCCTCGAGCACGTACTTGCGCGCCTCCTTCCTACTCTCCTTCTCCACCGTCCGTTCGCGCTCGCGCACGGTGTTCTCGCGGCGAATCACGGTGGCGATACGCTCGCGCGCATCGTCGACCATCGCCGCCGCTTCGCGCTCACGCGCGGCGAGCTCTTTCTCCTTCCGCTCCAGCCGCTCGATCAAGGCGGCCATGTCGCGCTCACCCTGCGGGATGCGCTCCTCGGCGCGCGCGACGACCGCCTCGGGAAGATTCAGGCGGCGAGCGATGCTGATGCCATACGAGCGACCCGGCACTCCCTTGATGAGCCGGTACGTCGGAGCGAGCAGCGCCGCGTCGAACTGCAACGACGCGTTGACGACGCCGGACACCTGGGTGGCGAGCTCCTTGAGCTGTCCCAGGTGCGTGGAGGCGAGCGTCGTGGAGCCGCGCGCCGTGAGCGTCTCGAGAATGGCCCATCCGAGTGCGGCACCTTCCTGCGGATCGGTGCCGGAGCCCAACTCATCGATCAGCACCAGCGAGTCGCCCGTGGCGAGGCCGAGAATCTCGGAGAGGTTCTTCAGGTGCGCGCTGAAGGTGGAGAGGCTCGCCTCGATCGACTGCTCGTCGCCGACGTCGGCGAACACATCGTCGAACACGGGGATGCTGCTCTCGGCTCCTACGGGTGCGGGGATCCCCGCCTGGCTCATCGCGGAGATGAGGCCGAGGGCCTTGAGCAGCACCGTCTTGCCGCCTGTGTTGGGGCCGGACACGAGGAGCGTTCGCTCGTCGGGATGCAGCGCGAGGTCGAACGGCACCACCTCGACGCCCTTGGCGAGCAGCAGTGGATGGCGGCCGTCCCGCACGGCAAAGCCGGCGCGAGCCTTGACGAGCGTCGCCGGCGTACACTCGAAGCGAATGGCGTAGCGCGCGCGCGCGTGCAGCGAGTCCAGCTCGGTGAGCGCGTCGAGAGACGTCGTCATGCCATCGCGATGCGGGCGCAGGAGATCGGTCAGCTCCCGAAGAATCCGCTCGACTTCCTCGTGCTCCTCCGCCTCGAGCTCACGAATGCGGTTCCCGAACTCGATCGCCGCGGGCGGCTCGACGAACATCGTTCCGCCGGTCCCCGACGTTCCGTGCACGATTCCACCCACCTGCTTCACCCCCTCCCGTCGCACCGGGATGACGTAGCGTCCCTCGCGAACAGTCACCGACATGTCCGGCGCGCGATGATGCGCTTCGAGCGCGCTCATGACGCGCTCGAGGATGCGCACGAGCTCTCCGTGCGACGCGCGCAGCTCTCGGCGGATGCGCCGCAGCGCGGGTGAGGCATCGTCCTTGACCACTCCATCTTCGGCGATGGCGCGCTCGATGGCATCTTCGTCGGCCTTGGCGACGATCATCTGCTCGGCGAAGTGGGCGAGCACCGCGCGCAGCACGGCGGGGCGACGGTCGTCGCGCAACGCGTCGCGCGTTCGACGCGCGGAGCGCAGCAGCACCGCGCCAGCGACCAACTCGGCGCCGCTCCACACGATGCCGACGACGCGCAGCCGCTGCAACGCCGTCACGAGCTCCGGCACGGGCTCGGGATGCCACGGCGGATCGCCGGCGATGAGGCCGCGGACTGCCGCGACGCGCCGATGCTCCGTCTCGAGCCATTCGAGATCGGCGCGCGGCGCAAGTCCGCGAACGCGCGCCGCGCCGGGACCCGACGCGGCAAAGCCGGCCACGAGCTCCAGCAGCCGTGGCAGCTCCAGAATGCCGAGGGCGTGCGCGTTCATCACGACCACACTCCGGGGACGAGAAACCCGAACGAGACGCAGCGTCTGTTCGGGCTCAGGCAATCCATCGCTGCACCCACCGTCACCCCTGCTTGCTCAACTCCTCGCGCGCGATCGCATTGATCGTGCTTCCCTCCGCGCGCCCCTTGAACTGGGGCAGCACCTTTCCCATCACCGCCCCAATCTGCGCGGCTCCACCAGCGATCGCCGCCCGCACCGCGGCACGAAGCTCCTCGTCGCTCACCGCCGCGGGAAGGTACGCCTCGAGGACGGTGACCTCCGCGCGCTCCTTGTCGGCCAGGTCGTCGCGCTTGCCAGCGTACATCTCGATCGATTCGCGCCGCCGCTTGATTCCCTTGCGCAGCACGTCGATCACCTCGTCGTCGGTGAGGTCGCGCCGCAACTCGATCTTCCGGTTCTTCGCGTCGGAGAAGATCGTACCGAGGACCAGGACGCGAGCCTTGTCCTGCGCTTTGCGGGCGCCGTTGAGATCTGACTGGAGCGTGTCGAACAGGGGCATTGCGTTGCGCGTGGGAGGTGTCGAAAGGTACCGGGCAGCGCTCGGGAGCGGCAAGCAGAGGACGAGCGCCTCGCTCCATGCGCGATCGCGCGCTCCGAACTACACGAAGGACTTGGCGGATGCGACCTCGCGGTTGATCGCACTGCCAATCTCGTCACCCCGGAGGCCATCCAAGCTCGCGTCCACCAAGTAGGTGCACGTGCACGTGAAAGACCGTCTGCCCTGCCGCCGCACCGCAGTTTACTACGGTTCGGTAGCCCTCGGCGATCCCTTCCGCGGCGGCGATCACCTTGGCGGCGAGGAACAGGCGGCCAAGCAGGGTCGCATCCATCGCCTCGTTGAGGGTGGCGACGTGGAGCTTCGGAATCACGAGGACGTGCGTGGGTGCTTTGGGATCGATGTCGCGAAAGGCCAGCGTGTGCTCATCTTCGAACACGACGCTCGCCGGGATCTTACGTTCGACGATGCGACAGAAGAGGCAGCTCTGTGTCATTGACAGATCACCGAGGCAAGATGGCAGCAACGGGTCGGCGCTTTCGCAGCGCGGCGATTCGAGGGTGTAGTCCGGTAGCGGGATATCGAGGTCGTCGAAGAAACTCGTCGAGAGCAGAGAATCATAGTGCTGACCGGTATGCACCACGATCTGCTGAAGGCCCGCCTTCCGTCCCGCATGCAGCACCGGCGCGAGCTTGGGAAAGTTGGGGCGAGCACCCACCACGTGCAAAAGCTTCACAGGCACGTCCACGGTTGCTGGAGGAGACTGCCTTCGACGCCGCGCACCAGCCCGAGACGAACGGTCACGAGCTCCTGAGCAACGCGCGCACGAGGGTCAATCCTGCGATGCCCGCCGTCTCGAACCGGAGGACGTTGCCGCCGATCGACGCCGTGCGCCAGCCGGCATCGATGAAGATTGCTCGCTCGTCCGGCTCGAATCCGCCCTCGGGACCGAGTGCCAGGACCACCGGCGCGTGGAGGTCGCGCACGAGCTCCGCGAGCGGCTGGCCGAGCGGGTCGAGCAGCACCGTGCCGCCCGTCAACGTACAATTCGCCACCTCGTCAATCGTGGCATCGGGATGGATCTCGGGAAGCCACGCGCCGCCCGACTGCTCGAGCGCCGCGATCATGCGCGCCCGCAGCTTCTCGTGAAACGCGCTTCCCTCGCCGCGCGGGCTGACGCTCCGCGAGCGCCGATACACGACCGACCGCCACGCCGAGACGCCGAGCTCCACGGCCTTCTCGGCGAGCAGCAGCATGCGGTCGCGATCGCCCACTGGAGCCCACAGCTCCACGTGCGAGAGCGCGGGGAGCTGGTGCACGCTCTGCGGCACACACTCGATCACGAGCACTCGCTTCCCGAGCGCGTCGATGCGCCCGCTCGCTCGCCGGCCATCACCGCTGGTGAGGCGCACGGTATCGCCCACCCCGAGCCGCTTCACCGCTGCGTGATGCGCGGCGCGCTCATCGAGCTCGACGCGCGCGTCCCACGCGCCGGGCGCGTAAAACGTGGCTACCGGCGCGCGATGCGCGCCGTCCACCACATGCCCTCCACGTCTTCGGCGACGATCCGCCAGCCGCCCCGCTCGAGCGCGGCGCCCATCGCGTCGCGCTCCTCCACCAAGATCCCACTGAGGATCGCCTCGCCGTCCGCGGTGAGCGCGCTCGCGATCGTCGGCAGCAGCTCGAGCAGCACCGATGAGATGATGTTGGCCAGCACGACCCGAACCGGCGCGACGAGTGGGAGGAGCAGCGCCGCATCGCCTTCCACCACCGTGACGACGTCCCCGACCCCGTTTCGCGCGACGTTCTCGTTCGCGTTGGCGATCGCGTCGTGATCGAGCTCGATCGCCGTGACACGCGCCGCGCCGAGCTTGGCGGAGGCGATGGCGAGCACCGCGCTCCCGGCGCCGAGGTCCGCCACACGGTCGCCAGGCCGAATGAGCGCCGGCAGCAGGCGCACGACACCGCGCGTGGTCTGATGCTCGCCCGTGCCGAAAGCCATCTCGGGCTCGATGACGATGGTGCGGCTCGCATCGCGTCCGTCGGCGAGCCAGGGAGGAACGATGGCCAGCGCGCCCAGCTCGTGCGCGCCGACGCCCTTCTTCCATTCTTCGGTCCAGTCGACCGCGGGGACAAGGCTCGCACTGACGCGCGCGCCAGGCGCGGCCTGAAGAACCGCCGCGACCACGCCTGCGGCGTCGATGTCCTCGGGGAAATGTGTCACCAAGTCGTCGCCCGCCTCCTGCACACCCTGCGATCCGAGCTCGAACAGCGCGGCGAGCGCCGCGTCTCGCGCATCGCCCGCGGCCACGCGCACCGAGAGCCAGTTCACGCGCCCAGCGCTTCTTTCATCTTCGCCCAGAACCCCTTGCCGCGGTCGGCGGGCACCGCCTGCTGCACCTTGCTCAACCGCGTGATCAACTGCTCCTCCTCGGCATTCAGATCCTGAGGAGTCCACAGCTGCACGCGCACGTGGAGATCGCCGGTGCCGTTGGAGTTCACACGCGCGAGGCCACGCCCGCGGAGATGGAAGAGCTGACCGCTCTGCGTGCCCGATGGAACGGCGAGTGCCACAGTAGAATTCACCGTCGGCACGTCGATCGTGGCACCGAGTACGAGTTGTGGATACGTGAGCAGCACCTCGGTGTAGAGGTCCTCACCGTCGCGCTCGAATCGCGGATCGTCGCCCACGTCGAAGATGACGTGCACGTCACCACGCTCGCCGCCGCGCTGCGCCGCATTGCCGACGGCGCGCATCGTCATGTACTGCCCGGTGGCGACGCCGGCGGGGATGGCGACCTTGATCGTCTTCTCGCTGCGCACGCGTCCGTCGCCGCGACACTTGCGGCACTGCGACTCGATGATCTGGCCGTCGCCTTTGCAGGTCGGGCACGGCGCGACGGTGACGAACTGGCCGAAGAACGAGCGTTGCGCGCGCCGCACCTCGCCCTGGCCCGCGCACGTGGGGCACTGCTTGGCCTTGCTGCCGGGCTCCGCGCCGCTTCCGCTGCAGCGGTCGCACGCGTCCAGCACCTTGATCACGATCGACTTCTCCGCTCCCGTCGCCACCTCGACGAGCGTCAGCGGCACGGTGATCTTGACGTCGGCTCCCGCGCGCGCGCCACCCTGCCCACGCCCCCCCAGCAGCTCCTCGAGCCCGCCGAAGTTGCCGAAGTCTCGCATGAAGATGCCGAGCGCTTCGGAGAGATCCACGTGGTGGTAGCCGCCGGTGCCGCCCCGCAGGCCTGCCTCGCCGTACCGGTCGTATGCCGCGCGCTTCTGCGGATCGCGGAGCACATCGTAGGCCTCCGTGATCTCCTTGAACTTCTCCTCCGCTTCCTTCGCCCCGGCGTTCCGATCGGGGTGATACGTCATCGCGAGTTTGCGATACGCCTTCTTGATCTCGTCATCCGACGCGCCGCGTTCGACGCCGAGGACGCTATAGAATTCAGCCATGATGTAGACGGGAGTTCAGGAACGGCGACAACCGGGCGACGACGTCAGCCCGCTCTCAAAGTAAGTCGCTCAACAAGCGCGAGGTGTGCTGCACGAGCGCGATCACCTTCTCGTACGGCATCCGCGTCGGGCCGATGACGCCGATGACTCCGGCGAGCGCACCCGCGTGATACTCCGCCGTGACCATGGTGAACTGATCCAGCCGCGGATCGCCGTGCTCACCGCCGATCGTGATGCTGACCCCGGGCAGGGCGTCGCCACTGTGCTTGCGGCGGAGCGCGTCGGCGAGCCGCGCGGGCTCCTCCGTCAGCGAGAGCAGACGGCGCAGGTTGTCCGCGCCACTGAACTCGGGTTGTTCGGCCAGCACGCTCGCCTGCCCCACGATCACACTGCCTCCACCCATCGGCAGCGCGGTGTCGAGGAGCTGCTCACCCTCCTGTACGAAGATGTTGAGCAACTCCTCCGCTTCGGGCTTGGTCTGGCTGTCGCGCAGACGCTCGGCCACCGAGGTTCGAAGGTCTCGCAGTGTATGCCCAGCAAGCCGTTCGTTGAGCACCCGCGTGACCTCCACGACGGCGACGTCGGCGAGCGTTCCGCGCACCTCGACGAAGACCGTCCTGGCGACGCCCGCGTCGAGCGTGAGCACCAGCAGCAGCCGGTCGCCACCGACCCGCACGAGCTCGAGCTGTCGGAGCACGGCCGCGTCGAGCCGCGGGCCCAGGGCGACACCGAGTTCCTGGGTCAGGACGCCGAGGCTCTGTGCAGCACGGCGAAGGATCGTCTCGATGGTGGAGTGGCTGGCAGAGAGATCCTCACGCAGGCGTTCCCGCTCCGCGACGACGATGGCGCCAGCGGGCGAGTTGAGTAGCGAGTCGACGTAGGCCCGATACGCCTTGTCCGTGGGCACGCGTCCGGCGGAGGTGTGCGGATGCGAGAGGAACCCCTTCTCCTCCAGGTCGCTCATCGTGTTCCGGATCGTCGCCGGCGACACGCCGAGACCGTGTCGGCGGGACAACACCCGCGAACCGGCAGGCTCGGCGGTTTGAACGTACGTTTGGATGACCGCCTCGAGTACGCGGCGCTCGCGTGGAGTGAGCTCGTCTGGAGTGGCCATAAGTGTAAATATGCTAACGACTTCGGGTGTGCGTCAAGGCGGCCGCGAGCGCATCGAGGCGCAGCCACCCCAGCGCGGTACATCTGACGCAGCCATCGGAGTCGAGGGTGATCCACCCCGCGGACTCCCACGATTGGACGATCGCGTGCTCTCCCGGTTGCAACTGCAGCCCCGCGTCGCTTCTCAGACCGAGGTACACGGATTCCGCGATCCGGTTCTCCGTCGAGAGCTGTTCACTTCCCTCCACGGGGTCGCGCCCGGCGAGTGCAGCGTCCCGCCAGGCAGCGTAGGCCCGCAGGTTCCAACGCCTCACCGCTCCGTCGAATCCGTGGGCGGCCGGGCCGAGCCCGACGTAGGGAACGGCGGCCCAATACGAGGAATTATGGCGCGACCGGTGTCCCGGCATGGCGTAGTTGGAGACCTCGTAGTGCTCCAGGCCGGCGTTGGTCAGCTCGTCATGTGCGGCGAGGAACTCGCTCTCGTAACCTTCTTCGACGCGTTCCGTGGTGATGCCACCGGCTACCCATTTCCCGAGCGGAGTGCTGGGCTCGATGGTGAGCCCATAAAGCGAGACGTGTCTCGGCCGGAGCCTCAGGAGGCGCGCAACGTCCGCCTCGAAATCGCGGCCGAGCGCCTCTGGCAGAGCGAAGATCAGATCGAGGGACAGATTGTCGATTCCAGCGGACCGGACGATCTCCACCGCGCGTTCGATGGCTGCCGCGTCATGCATGCGGTGCATCCACGTCAACGCAGCATCATCGAACGTCTGCGAGCCCAGTGAAAGCCGATTCACGCCTGCGGCGACCCAAGCAGTGGCGGATAGCTGACTTACGTCCTCAGGGTTCGCCTCGATCGTGAGCTCTGCGTCTTCGGCGAGCGGGAATCGGCGACGGACGAGCTCTATCGCGCGAGCGACCCCTTCGCCCCCCAGTCTCGACGGGGTTCCGCCGCCCAGATAGAGCGTGTCGACCTCGGTCTGGGGGCCCTCGCCAAAGCGCGTCGAGAGCTCGGCATCGAGCGCCACGAGGTATTCCTCGACAGGCGTGTCGCGCCGAACCGCGATGGAGAAATCGCAGTACGCGCAGCGGCGCGAACAGAAGGGGACGTGCAGATACACGTGACGGGGGGGGGGCACGTCTCAATATCGCCGTTGGTCCAGCGTGTGGCGGCCCACTCGGTCACATACGCCGAATCTCCCCGGTCAGCGCGCACTCAACCAGCCCGCGCATCTCGAGCGCGGTCACGGCCGCGAGCCCTTCGTGCGCAGGCAACCGAGCGCGCGAGCAAAGTGTGTCAATGTCGGCCCCGCCGTCGGCGAGCACGTCCCACAGGAGGCGCTCGGCGCCACCAATCGCGAGGTCCCGCGTGCGAACCGGCGCGGTAAGTCCGACGAGTGCGACCGCGTCGGCCATGGACGTGATGGGCGTAGCGCCATCTCTCAGCAACTCGTTGCTTCCCTGCGCTTGCGGCACGTCGATCGGGCCTGGCACGGCGGCGACCGTTCGACCCAGTTCGAGCGCATGGCCGGCTGTGATGAGTGCACCGCTCTTCACGCCTGCCTCAACGACGATCGTCACGGAAGCCAGGCAAGCGATGATGCGGTTCCGGCGCGGGAACGAGCCCCTGTGCGCCGCATCCTCGGGTGGCAGCTCGCTCAGGAGCACTCCCCTGACACCTATCTCGCGCTGCAACGACGCGTGCCCCTTGGGATAGACCACCTCGAGGCCTGTGCCCAGAACAGCGGCGGTCGCACCGTCTACGTCGAGCGCGCCCAGATGCGCCGCCGCATCGACGCCGCGAGCCAACCCGCTCACGACGCAGGCGCCTGCTCGCGCCAATGTGCGCGCCAACTCCCGCGTCACTCGCTCGGCGTACGCCGTCGCCTGGCGCGTGCCGACGATCGCGACGCAGGGTCGACCGAGGAGCGACAGGTCGCCTCTCACCCAGAGCGTGCGCGGCGGATCGGGGCAGTCTGCCAGGGCCGCGGGGTACAGCGCGTCTCCCGGATGCAGCTCCACGCTAGGGAAGCTCAAGATCCCGGATGGGCTGAGTGGACGCCTTGCGCATGGCCAGGAGCGGTCGCCACCAGCCCATCTTCAGCTCCTCCAGACCCTTCCTCGCCGCCCCGCTGATGGCGAAGACTCCGAACGCGTTGGGGGCCGCGATGGGCGCTGGCTCCATCTCGCCGAGGAGGTCCATCTTGGTGAACACGACACAGTGAGGTTTTTCGGCGAGCTCCGCGGAATACTGCGCGATCTCTCGCCGGAGCTGGTCGTATTCGGCCTGCCAGTCGAGTGAGTCGATCGGAATGAGGAAGGCGAGGAGCCGAGTGCGCTCGATGTGCCGGAGAAACTGGAGGCCAAGCCCCTTTCCCTCGTGCGCGCCCTCGATGATGCCCGGGATGTCCGCGACGACGAAGGTCCGGTTGTCGCTCAGCTGGACCACGCCCAGGTTCGGGGAGAGCGTGGTGAACGGGTAGTCGCCGATCTTGGGCGTGGCGGCGCTGATCACCGAGAGCAACGTGGACTTTCCGGCGTTCGGCTGTCCGACGAGGCCGACGTCGGCGATGAGCTTGAGCTCGAGCTCGAGCGTGTACGTCTCCCCGTCCTCCCCCGGCTGGAACTCGCGGGGGCTGCGGTGCACCGAGGTGGCGAAGAAGGAATTCCCCTTGCCGCCTCGTCCGCCGCGCGCGACGATGAAGGTGTCGCCATCCTCGAGCGTCTCGCCGACGATCTCGTTCGTATCGTGGTTGCGCACGATGGTGCCGGGGGGCACGGGGAGGATGATGTCCGCGCCCGACTTGCCCGTCTTGTTCGAGCCGCTCCCATGGTCACCGCGCTCTGCTTCCCAGGCGTCGCGGTACGTGTAGTCGAGCAGCGTGGCCAGATTGGCGTCGGCGCGAATGATCACGTCTCCTCCCTTGCCTCCGTCTCCACCGTCTGGTCCACCCATCGGAGCGAACTTCTCTCGGCGGAACGATGCCGTCCCCGAGCCGCCGCTGCCGGCAGTGATGCGAACGATGACGCGGTCGATGAACATCTCGATGATCCGGCGAAGGTAAGGAACGGCTGACTCGGCGCGTCAGCAATCGCACGCACGTCGAACCGAAGGCGTGCTCGCGCCGAAAGCTACTTGCCGAGCACGGGGGCGAGCAGACGCCGCAGGCGTCTCGGTCCCGGCGCCGATCGCGACGCGAAGCTGAGTGAGCGCGCGCGTGCCGTCGTCGTGCGCGGTGAGGCTAGGTGGCGCCCTGCGGACGGACTTCGCCGACGACCTCTCCGCGCGTGTTGCGCAGTGGCCGGTGCATGAACTCCGCGAGTCGCGGCGGAAGTGCTTTCGGAAGCGCACCATAGTGCTGCAGCGCTGTGAGCACCGCGGGGAACTGTGCGCGCTGTGCGCCGTCCTCCACCTTCACGGCGATCCCGATCCCTTCGTCGATCAGCGCGACGCAATGGATCCCTTCGGCCCCGATCTTCGCGATGCATCGGCCCTCGGTCGCCTCGATCAACGCCGAGTCGAATCGGTCGGTGCCGCCGACGAGGAAGGGACGGGTCTGCATCGCGTGCACGATTCGCGACGGGACCTCGGCGGAGCGGCGAACGGCGTCGGCGAGTCGCGCGTACGCGGCGGCCATCGACTCGAGGCCGAGGACGAACACCGAGACGCCGCAGCCGTCGATGGCGAGCCCGATGCTCTGCGAGGATACCCCCGCCCATTTCGCAACCTCGGCGAGGCAGGCCTGCTGGACAGGGTGGTCGTGCCGCTCGTACCCGTACGCCGGAAGACCGGTGGTATGCGCGCGGGCGAGCATGGCGGCGTGCTTGCCTGAGCAGTTGTTGTGAAGGCGAGTGGGGCGAACGCCGGAGTCCCGAAGCGCTTTCTGGCCACGCTGGGCGAGCGGCTCGTGCGGGCCGCACACGAGATCGCCCTCCTCCATACCGATCGACGCGAGCATCTTCTCGGCGATCGCTACGTGCTCTGGCTCGCCACCGTGCGACGCGCAACCCAGCGCGAGCTGGTCGTCACCCCACGCGAGCCTGTCGAACCCGCCGCTCTCGATCAGAGGCATGATCTGGAACGGCTTGGCGCACGACCGCCAGTGGGTGACCATCGCGGAGTCGCGCGAGACGCCGATCAGCGCGCCAGACGCGTTTACGACGGCGGCGTGCACGCGGTGGCGCGATTCGATCATCGCGCCTCTGGTGACGAGGACGTCGAGATTGAGGTGATCCATTCCCGCGGTGTGCCCAGTTGATGACGCCGAAAGATAACCGGGCGTGGCGGCAAGTAGGGGCGATCCTCGAGGCGGGCGCGGACGGTGCCGCTTCGGGATCCGGTCGCGCGTGTGCGGTGGTCCGCCTCGAGGCTGCGCCTAGCGGCGACTGACGGCGATGACGATGGCGACTGTGCTGGCGATGATCTGAGCGAGTCCGGTGATCAGGGCGACCGTATCACGCTTGTTCGTGCCGTCGTTCTCGGGCACGGTGACCACGCTGCCGGGGCGCGGCTTCGGCACGTGATCGGGGATGAAGATGTGCTTCTTGACCGTCTCGAGCTTGCCGCTCGGTTGGGTGACGTACGCGTGACTCTCGTCCGCCTTCGGCGTGGCACCGCCGGCCGCCCCGATGTAGTAGTCGATGTCCTTGCCGCGCACGTAGGCCACCGATGACGGCGCGTTCACCGCGCCGCGAATGGTGACGATCGCGTTGTAGGCGGGGATCGACACGCTGTCACCGTCGCGCAGGATGAGGTTATCGCTGCTCTCGTACCGCCCGAGCGCGCCGGAGAGCTCGAGACCCACCCGCCCGATGGCGTTTTCCCGACGATTGAACACGATTCCGTCGGCATACGCTTCATCGGTGAGGCCACCGGCGCGCTTGATGAGGTCGGAGAGTCGCTCGGTCTTGCGGGTGAGTGCGTATGAGCCGGGATACCTCACCTCGCCCTGCAGGACGACCGTGCGCTGGAGGGACCAGTCGGGTTGACGAAGTACGAGAACGTTGTCGTATGGCTTGAGCACGGTCTCCGGCGCACCCGCGGACGGGGCGGCGAGTCCGGGCGGGCCGACGTATTCGCCATTCGGTCCTCGCTCGAACAGGTAGGTGGAATCCAGCGGGACTCGCAGAGTAGTCGCCGTTCGCCCCGCCGATCGATCCTCGGGCAAGCGAGCGACTTCGGCTTCCTTCAGATAGGCGCTCTCGAGCACTCCATTGGCGAGCAGGACGAGGTCGCGCAACGTCATCCCTTCACGGTACGGGAACCGACCGCCCCTTCGCACCGCACCGCCGATCGACACGGTTCGGGCCGGCCGGAATGTGGAGAGGGAGAACACTCGGATCTGATCGTCTTCCTGCAGCGAGATGTCATTCAGCACTCGCCCGGACGTGTCCGCGAGCATGGCCCGAAGCGCGACGCGCGAGGAGTCGGCACGGATCCGCGAGATCTGCACCTCGCCGAGGTACGTGTCCGACATGAGTCCCGCGCGGCGAAGCGCATCGCTCAATTGCATGCCAGGTGTGAAGCCCTGCGCGCCAGGCTGGTAGACGTTTCCGAGAACGAGCACGCGATTGCGAACACGCTCGGCGACGGGAAAGACACGAACGACATCTCCATCGCGGAGCGGAACGAGTGGTCCCGTGCCGCCGAGCAGCGCCGACGAGGCCACGTCCATGGCGACGCGGTCACGGCCGGTGCCGGCGCGCTCCTGGGGTGGGAGGATGCGCTCGATCAATATCCGCTGAGTGGCCGCGGTGGCACGCAACCCTCCGGCGTTTCGAACCAAATCGGTCAGCGATTCAGATGCTTTGATCTCGTAGATTGCAGGGCGTGCGATCTCGCCGACGATGCGCACGCGGGGGCCGTGCACGGGAATGAACACCACGTCGCCGGTCTGCAGGCGAACGTCGTGCGTCGCATCGCCTCCGACGAGATATTCGTAGACGTCGAGGACGTCGACCGTGCGGCCGCCGCGACGAACCTGAACGGTTCGCAGCGAGCCGTTGGTCGTGGGCCCGCCCGCCGCATAGAGCGCCGTCAGCGCCGTGCCCGCGCTCGAGACCATGTAGCTTCCCGGGCGCTGTACGTCTCCGACGACGTAGATCTGGTTGGACCGCAGCCGGGCAACGCTGACGGAGTACCGGGTCGTGCCCTGATTGTTGGATCGAACGCCGGAGTACACGCGCGACAGTCGTGTGTAGAGCACGCGATCGAGCTCTCCGAGCGTCAGGTTGGCGACGAACAGCTGCCCCACCTGCGGTACGACGACAAACCCTTCGCGCGTGACCGGCAGGTCGTAGCTCGACTCGACGTCGCCCGTGAGGATGAGCACGAGGCGATCGCCGGGACCGAGCTTGTAGTTCGCGTCGACTGGTCCAGAGCTATTGGGATCGAACTGAGACGTGGAGCGGCGAAAGATGTCGACGCCGAAGATGGTGAAGCCGCTGTCCGCGGCGATCTTTCGCGCGATGCTGTCGCGGCGGGAAGTGATTTGGTCACGCCCCAACGACGTGGAGTCGCGCTCGAATTGTGAGTTGGCGCGCGCACCTTCGTTTCCGGTCTGACCGGCCGCGCCAGGCACGCCGCGATTTTGAGTGGTTGCGCTCGCCGATCCTACGCCGCCGCTCGCGCCGGTCCCTCCCGATCGTGTGGTCACCGTGGTTCCGTCCGGGCCGGTGATCACCGTGGTGACGGACGACTCTGCTGGCCCGGCACCGTTCCGCCGCTGCTGCTCGCCGCTCTCCGTCTGCAGCTCTGCGATCTCCGAGCTGTCGGCGATGCCGAGCGCGCGAACCGCCGCGAACGCGTCCTCGGAGGTTGGGGCCGGCCCCGTGGTGCCGGGCAAATACGCGTCGAGCAAATCCTCGGGATAGCCCTCGGCGCGCAGGCGCGCGTGGATCTGGTCCCGAGTGAGGCCACTCGCCGCGAAGCGCTGACGCAGCTGGGCGACCAGGTCAGGCCGCGTCTGCAGCAACACCTGCGCCTGTTCGGGCGTTGGCCGAGTGGTCGGCACCTGCGCGGCGGCAAGCGCGGGGAACAAAAAACAAGCGGCCACGAGGAGTGACCGCAGGACACGCTGGGGCATGATTGTCGCCTGCGGGGCGAACGGCACGGGAGAAGGGCCCTGACGGCGGTGAAGCGAGATGTAATGGTCACGCACGGACTCGAACCGTGGACCTCTGCTGTGTGAAAGCAGCGCTCTAACCAGCTGAGCTACGCGACCAGTGCCCGATGCTGACTGGGGCCGGAGAGCGGATTTTAGCCCTGCGAATAGGTGGTGGCAAGGGTACGCTAGAAGACCTTGACCATTCCCTTCGTGTACCGCTGTGGATCGCGGCGGACGTCGGCCAGCATGGCGCCGAGATCGGTCACCAGTTTGTTCAGCTGATCGTACAGCGTCTGATCCGTGAGCAGCTTGCTGGCTGTGCCCTGCCCGTTCGTGAGCGTGCGCATCAGCGAATCCGCCCCGCGGGTGATGCCCACCATGTTGCGGTAGAGCGTGGTGTCTCGAAGGAGCATGCCGGCCGTGCCCTTGCTCGTGTTGATCGACATGACGAGTGAGTCAGTGGAGCCGATGACGCCGACGAGCCTGTTGTAGAGCGCGGGATCGTCGAGCATGCGCCCGACGCTGCCTTTGGGATTCTGCAGGCGCGCGAGCATGCCGTTGGCCCGCGCGAGGGTGCCGTTGAGCTGATCGTAGAGCGCGCGATTGGTGAGCAGCTGACCCACCGTGCCCTCACCCTTCACGAGTCCGCCGGTAATGGCGCGCATGTCCTTGGTGAGCCCGACCATGTCGGTCACCGCGGCGCTCGCCTGTGCGATCACGGCCTCGTAGTCCAGCGACGGCATGACGGTCACCGTGTCGCCGTCGACGAGGGGAGTGAAACGCGGGGTGCCCGGCGTGATGTCGAACACCTTGTCGCCGAGGAGCCCGAGCGTGCGGAGCTTGCCCTTGGAGTCGCGACGGATCTGCTCGCGCACCGCGGCGTCGACCGCCAGCGTGAGCCGCAAGTTGCGCGTGGTGTCGGCGTCGACGGGCAGGAATTCGATCTTGGTCACGGTGCCCGCGAGCTGCCCCGCCACCATCACGGAGCCCCCCTCACGCATCCCGTTCGCATCGGGGAGGTAGGCGATCAGCTGATAGCGTTTCGCGAAGAGGTTCGCCGCCTGGCCGAGCTTGTAGATCGCGACGCCCAGCACAGCCACGCCGAGCGCGATCACGAGTCCGACGCGCAGCTGGTCCCACGTGATTCTCGCAGAACGTTTCATGTCAGGAGCCGCCCAGGAAGTCGCGGAGGTATTGGTCTTCGGAGGCGGCCATCTCTTCGGGGGTGCCGAAGAACGCGATGCGCCGCTCGTTGAGCACGGCGACCCGCGTGGCCATCCGGAACACGGATCGGATATCGTGCGAGACGACGACGCTGGTGACGTCGAGCTCGCGCTGCAACTTCATGATGAGGCGCGTGATGGTGCCGGTGCTCAGTGGATCCAGGCCCGAGGTCGGCTCATCGTAGAGCATGATGGCCGGATTGTCGGCCATGCCGCGGGCGATGCCGACACGCTTGCGCATGCCGCCCGAGAGCTGCGAGGGAAGCTTCCGCATGACGTCCTCCGGATCGAGATCGACGAACTCGAGCTTCTCGCGCACGCGCTGCTTAATTTCGTCGTCGCCGAGGTCGGTGTGCTCGCGCAACGGATAGGCAACATTCTCGAAGACGGACATGGAGTCGAACAGCGCCGCGCTCTGGAAGACCATTCCCATGTTCTGCCGCGCCTCGAGCGCCTCCTCGAAGTTCAGTGCCGTGATGTCACGGCCCTGGATGCAGACGCGGCCCTCGTCGGGCACGAGCAGCCGCAGAATGAGCTTGAGCGCCGTGCTCTTCCCGGTGCCAGACTCGCCGACGAGGCAAATGGTCTCGCCCTTTCTCGCAACGAGGGAGACGTCATCGAGGATGGGTCGATCGAACGCCAGCGACACATGGTCGAGTTCAATGACGGCTTCGGTCTCGTCCTCGTACTCCACATACTCGTCGTCCGGCTCGGACGAGGCGTCGTCGGCGAGCTCCTTCCGGATGGCCCGGCGCACGGCGACGGACTTGCGCTCACTGACGCGACGCCCCTCCTGACGACGCTCGTCGCCCGGCGCACTGGGATCTCCGCTCGCACTCGGCGCGGCCGGCGGGCTGATGGACGTGTCGGGGGCATCGTCGCGTCGGTCGTCCGTCATGCGCCCAGGACCGAGAGCAGGATCTGCGTGAGAAAGTAGTCGAGGACGAGGATGAGGATGCTGGAGAGTACCACGGTGCGCGTGGTGCTCTGCCCGACTCCTTCGGTGCCGCCGGTGGTGTTCAGGCCGTAGAAGCAGGCCGTGATCGAGATGACGCCGCCGAAGACGAACGGCTTGACGATCCCCTGGACGAAGTCGTTGGGAATGATGCGAAAGGTGAACCCGTCGGAGGCGATCTGCTCCCACACCGTCCGCCAGTAGAGACCGGTCGGAATGCCGACCATCAGCGTGGAGATGAGGTTTCCGCCGAGGATACCGACGAAGTCGTTGATGATGGTGAGAATCGGGAGCATGACGAGCGCGGCGAGCACGCGCGGCGTGACGAGCTTCTTGATCGGGTCCGTGCCCAGAGTGTTGAGGGCATCTATCTGCTCGGTGACGCGCATGGAGCCGATCTGGGCGGCGATCCCCGAGCCGACTCGCCCCGCCACCATGAGGCCCGCCATCACCGGTCCGAGCTCGCGGATCATGGAGGCCGAGACGAGGCGGCCGATGTACATGGTGGCGCCGAAGGTCGCGAGCTGGACGCTGGATTGGAGCGCCAGCACCATGCCGGTGAAGAAGCCGGTGAGCAGGACGATGCCGAGGGACTTGACCCCGATCTCATCCATCTGCTGAATGAGGTCCTGCCAGTAGAACGGCCGCGCGAACGCGAAGCGGAGCGCCTTGCCGGCTAGGGAGAAGTACTCCCCGACGGAATGGAGCTTTTGCCTGGAGGATTCGGCGAGGCGTTCGGCGAAGGCGGTCAAACGAGGTTGGAGCGAGTGCGCGGCGCGGCGGGGACGAGCGGGAGTTAGGCAAGGAGGATGCCGGGCGCGGCAGTGAGCTACTGCGAGTTGGCGCACACAAATTGTTTGCGGTCTCAGTCATCCCCGCCGAATCGGCGCATGCGCCGGCGCACGAGCCATCCGGTTGCAGCAAGAGATCCCACAAGCGCGAGGCGAAACACGCCTCGGCCCGTACTGATGGTCCATTTTGGGATCCACCCCGGGAATCGTGCGGCTCGGACCCGCGTGTCCTCGGGGGGCGGATGAATGGCATCGCGAAGGAGCGCCCGGTAGCGAGCTCGACGAGCTGGGCCTCGTTCAAGTGCCATGAAGCTCAGTGCAGACCATTCGCGAGAGAAGTGTCTGGCGGAAGATCGTGGCTGCAACACCGAGAGGTACTTCCACACGACGAGCGACTGATTGTTCGCCGAGATCATCGGGGGAACGCCGTCGCGACATGCACATATCTGCTCCAACATTTCGCGCAGCTCGAGAGCCTGAACATCCTGCTCAATCGCCGACCAAACTTGTTGCAGCTCACCTTGGCCGAGGCCGATCAACTCCCCGACCAAGAGCACGAGATCCCGAAGGTGGCCCCGTCGATACGGGTGCCTGACCGTCGCGTGGCGTAATTGCGCCGTGAAGGCGCGCGGCCCTGTAAGCCTGTCCAGCGCTCGATAATCCGCCAGTGGTGCAACCGTCTGGCCATTCGTCATGCGAATGCGAAGCGTATCATCGAAGGTCAGGTGCAGATCCACTGGCAGTCCAACACCGGGTGACACGATGGGAACAAATCGATCGCTCGCGATCATCTCATTCAACGAGATCGGCCCTTCGTAGCGAGGTTGCCACCCATCACTGAGGAGTGCCTGCCAGATCGCGGACGCGTGAGCGGGCGATATCAACACGTCGACATCTCCGAGATCAACGGGAGATCGCGAACGATCTGCCAGCACCGCTCCGCCTTTCAGGATGGCGATCCGAACACCGACGCGGACGGCCACCTTATCGAGGTATCGCAGGACGCTGCGAGCCGCCATCACGCGTTGCAGTTCCTGAATTTCGGCCTGCTCCACTTCGACTCGACAATCGTTCGTGAGTAGAGTGAAGTAGCCGGCCGTCCGCAAACGTTCGGCGACTGGCAACGCACAGCACTCCGCAGTCAGCACCAATCGCCACGTGCGAGGGTGCGCCGAGATGAGATCCTGTCTGTCGTTCTCGCCAAGTGCACCGCAGACAAGCAGCCGAAGGAAGGCGGATCGCAGAATCATTGCTTCCCGCATGCGCAGCGTGAGCTCGGCATGATTCATTGAGCGACTTGGGGGCATATGCCTATGCGCCGAAGTGCTTGCTCGCACGACCGGCGCTCGCCGACGGACTCACAGAGGTGCGGGGAGTGCCGGTCGAGCCGTCATTGTGCCGCGGTCTGGGGTTGGCGAAGCATGGCCATCTCTGTATCTCGCGAGCGGCTCGTTGCGCTTTCAACACGCAACCTAGCGACTAGAGTAACATGCCACCGCCACGCTATGCTCGGGGAGTATGCAGCGAAGCCGGAGATGCGTTCGCCCGCTCGAGTGCGTTCCCACAGACGAGGATTCGCTGGTCAGGATCTCGCGCTCGACGACATGTCAGACCCGCAGCGTGAGGCCTCTCGGGTGAGCGGTCGCCGGCGCGTCCGCGAAGGAGCGGCGCGGACGAGGCACGTCAGGCGAGGCGCCTCCCGGGCGCAGCAGTTCGGTTGACCGAGCAGTAGCGTCGGCTTAGGTTGCACCGCACTCATGGCTATGGCATTGACGCGAGCTCGGCTGGTGGAGCTTCTGGAGCGCGCGAAAGGCAAGCGCATCGTGGTGGTGGGCGACGCGATGCTGGACGTCTATTTGTCGGGGGACGTGGATCGCATTTCCCCCGAGGCCCCGGTACCGGTGGTGCGGGTGCGGGAGCGACACCAGGCATTGGGCGGGGCGGCGAACGTGGCGCAGAACGTCCTCGCCATCGGGGCGTCGTGTGATCTCGTGGCCGCAGTCGGAGACGACCGGGCCGGCGAGTCGCTGCGGTCGATGCTCGAGCGCCTCGGTGTGGGACATTCGAGCCTCGTGACGGTGCGTCGCGCGACCACGCAGAAGACGCGCATTCTCGCTCGCTCACAGCAGCTCGTGCGCATCGACGAGGAGGAGGACGCGGACCTCAGTCTGGAGGAGATCGCACCACTACTCGAGCGTGCACGCGACGCGCTCACCAATGCCGACGCGGTGGTCCTCGAGGACTACAACAAGGGCGTGCTCGTTCCCGAGGTGATTGGCGAAGTCATTCGCATGGCCGTCGAACGATCGTTGCCGATCGTGGTCGATCCCAAGTATCGCAACTTCTTTCACTATCGCGGGGCGACGATCTTCAAACCAAATGTGCGCGAGCTCGAAGCGGCGCTCGGCGCCGCGGTCGATCTCGAGCACCCCGAGACCATGCCCGCCACGCTCGTGCGGCTCGGCGTCGAGCACATCCTGCTCACACTAGGGGAGCGCGGGATGGTGTTGTTCTCCGATCATGGAGAGATCGCGCGAGTGCCAACGGTGGCGCGGGAGGTGTACGACGTCGTTGGGGCGGGCGATACGGTGACGGCGTATCTCGCGACGATCCTCGCGGCGGGCGGCTCGGCGACGGACGCGGCGATGATCGCGAACATCGCGGCGGGCATCGAGGTGGGGAAGCTTGGTGCTGCAACCGTCTCAGGATACGAGTTGCTGGAGTACACCGACCAACACCGGCTGTCGCACTAACCGCTGCTATGAATGGCGACGCCACACCACACGGTTCACGTAGTCCGTGTAGCTGATGATGAGGCGCAGCACCTTGTCCGAGACATTCGGGGTGCTGTAATCGCCGACCTGGCGCAATAGGCGACCCTCGCCGCGCGGCTGGTCGCCGAGAATCGCGAGTGCCTGCAGAACGCGCGTCGGATCCAGTCCCACCATCATCACCGCCGCCTCCTCCATTCCCTCGGGTCGCTCGTGCGCCTCGCGCAGGTTGAGCGCAGGAAAATTGAGGATGGACGACTCTTCGTTGATCGTGCCGCTGTCGGACAGGGTGGCGCGCGCGCTGATCTGCAGCTTCACGTAGTCATGGAAGCCGAGCGGCTTGAGGAGCTGCACGCAGTCGTGCAAGCGTGTGCCGACGGCGTCGATGCGCTTCCGCGTTCGCGGATGCGTCGAGACGATTACGGGCAGCTTGAAGTTCTCGGCGAGCGCGTTGAGGATCGTCGCGAGCTTGGCGAAGTTCACATCGGACTCGACGTTCTCCTCGCGGTGCGCACTCACGACGAAGTACTCGTTCGCGGTGAGCTTCAGACGATCGAGCACGCTGGACGCGTCGATGTCCGCGCGGTAGTGCGTCAGAACTTCGAGCATCGGACTGCCGGTCTTGATGACCATGTCCGGCGGTAGCCCTTCGCGCAGCAGGTACTCTCGCGCAATGCTGCTATACGTGAGGTTGATGTCCGCCGTGTGATCGACGATCCGGCGATTGATCTCTTCGGGCACGCGCTGATCGAAGCAGCGGTTCCCGGCTTCCATGTGGAAAATGGGAATCTTTCGCCGCTTGGCGGGAATGACGGCCATGCAGCTGTTCGTGTCGCCCAACACGAGCATCGCTTCCGGTCTGATCTCCTCCAACACCCGATCAGTGGCGATGATCACGTTGCCGATGGTTTCGGCACCATTGACCCCGGCGGCGGCGAGAAACCGATCCGGCTTCCGCAGTCGCAAGTCCTTGAAGAAGATCTCGTTCAGCTCGTAGTCGTGATTCTGTCCGGTGTGCACGATGGTGTGATCGCAGTACTCGTCCAGCCGTGCCATGACGCGCGACAGACGAATGATCTCCGGACGGGTGCCCACCACCGTGACGACTTTGAGTTTCTTCATGCGCTTAGGAGGAAAGGGGAGCGGCTACCGTGTCGGGCTTCTCCGGATCGAAAACCTCGTTCGTCCACAGCATCACGACCAGCTCCTCCCGCCCGATGTTGGTGATGTCGTGCGCCCAGCCCGGGACGGCCTCGACCACGCGCGCTTCTTCATCGGCGACCTCGATCTCGTGCACGTCTCCGAGGACGATGTGCTTGAAGCGGAAGCGCGCACGCCCTTTCACGACGAGGAACTTCTCGTTCTTCGTGTGGTGATAGTGCCCGCCGCGCGTGACCTGCGGATGTGCGGTGAAAAACGAGAACTGTCCCGAGTCCGATGTCTTGAGCATCTCGGCGAACACGCCGCGCGCATCGCCATGCCGCTTCAGCTCATATGAGAAGTCGGCGGGCGGAATGTAGCTGAGATAGGTCGCGTAGAGCGCACGCACGAATCCCGAACCCACGCGTGGCACGACATGCGTCTCACGACTCGCCACGAAGTCGCGAAGTAGCGCCACGACGTCGCCAACCGTCGTCGCATACACAGGTTCCACTTCCACCGGTCCGGTCCGTGGTGCGCTGTGCAGCAGACCGATCATCGATTCGACCACGGCATCGACGTACACGAGGTGGAGGGGCGACGCAGGATCGTGAATCGTGACTGGAAGGCCGTGGGTGAGATTGTAGCAGAACGTTGCGACCGCGGAGTTGTAGTTGGGTCGACACCACTTTCCGAAGACGTTGGTCAAACGGTAAAGGAAGATGGGCGCTCCGGTTTCCCGTGCGTAGCGCTCCAGCTCGCGCTCTCCGGCGCGCTTGCTCACGCCGTACGGATTGTCCAGCGCTGCCTGCGTCGACGACATGTATGCGACCGGCACCGTTCGCCCGGTAGCGCTCAACTCCGCGCAGACCTCCGCGATGCTTGCGCGGTTGCCGTGGTCGAACTCGGACGCGTCCGTTGGCCGGTTGATTCCCGCGAGATGAAACACGAACTCGGCGTTGGCAAGCGCGGACCGGCGCGCTTCCGCGGAGTCATCGCGATCGAGGCTCACGACGTCCCGATACTGCAGCTCGTTCAGACGAACGCGGAGATTGCGTCCAATGAAGCCCTCGCCTCCGGTGACGACGATTCGCATCCGGCTCAATACGCCTCGGCGCGCTCGCCACGCCGGATACGTTCGATGTACGAGAGGTCCAGGAGCATCCGCTTCATGGACGGAACCTCGAGCTGCTCCGTATTGTGCGAGTTGTAGTCGCCTGAACGGCTGATGCGCTCCTCACCCTGCTCGTAGAACTTCTCGTAGTTCAGGTCGCGGCCGTCGGGTGGGATGCGGAAATACTCGCCAAGGTCTTCTGCCGCGGCGTATTCCTCGCGGCTCAGCAGCGACTCGAAGAGCTTCTCCCCGTGTCGCGTCCCGATCTCGCGAACAGGATGATCCGGCCGGTCGAATACCTCCTTCATGGCCTGCGTCAACACTTGCAGCGTTGCCGCTGGCGCCTTCTGCACGAAGATGTCGCCGTTCGCGCCGTGTTGGAACGCGTACATCACCAGCTCGACGGCGTCTTCGAGCGTCATCATGAATCGCGTCATCCGCGGATCGGTGACCGTGATGGGGCGACCCTCGGCAATCTGCGAGGCGAACAGCGGGATCACGGAACCGCGCGACGCCATGACATTGCCATAACGCGTACCGCAGAGGACGGTGCCGCTCGTCTCGAGGCTCCGCGACGCAGCGACCATGACCTTCTCCATCATCGCCTTGGAGATGCCCATGGCGTTGATCGGATAGACGGCCTTGTCGGTGCTCAGGCACACGACGCGCTTCACACGGGCCGCCAAGGCGGCGTTTATGACATTCTCTGTCCCGAGGATGTTCGTGCGCACCGCTTCCATTGGATGGAACTCGCAGGAGGGAACCTGCTTCAGGGCGGCGGCGTGAAAGCAATGATCGACGCCGCGGAGCGCGGAGTCCAGACTCTGGCGATCGCGGACGTCGCCGATGTAGAACCTGAGCTTCGGATCGGCGTAGCGTTTCCGCATGTCGTCCTGCTTCTTCTCATCCCGACTGAAGATGCGGATCTCGTCGACGCCGGAAGTGAGGAAGCGCTCGAGTACCGCATGGCCGAACGATCCCGTGCCGCCGGTGATCAGCAAAACACCTTTCACGTTCGCTCCTAGTGGCTCAGGGCAGCGCCGATGAGTGCTTCCTTCTGCGCGTGATTGGGATAGTTGATCAACACCGCTCGGTACGTGCCCTTGAAGACGAACATGCTTCCGGCGGCGGCGCCCATGACCCCGAGCGTTCGGATCAGCTCATCGACATCGGCCAGCGATCCGGCGCCGCCCAGGACCGTCATGGGAAGCCGCGTCGCCTTTCGGATCATCGCGGCGAGCTCGAGATCATACCCCTTCATCTGTCCATCGCGATCGATGGAATTGATCACGATCTCACCCGCCCCGCGCGCTTCGGCATCCGCGGCCAGCTGCAGTGGCGATTTGCCCGTCGCCCGCTTTCCGTTGTGCGTGCACACCTCGTAGCCCGCAGCTTTCGACGTCTTCCGAACGTCCAGCACCACGACGACGCTTTGGCTGCCCACCTCCTGCGCCATCTGCGAGATCAACGCCGGGTTGTCGACGGCAGCCGCACTGACGGCGACCTTCTCCACGCCCAGGGCGACGATTCGTTTCGCCTGCGCCGCCGTCTTGACGCCGCCTCCGTAACACAGCGGCATCCGGCATTCGACGGCAAGCTGTCGGATCATGGTGAAGTCGGGCTCGACGCCGTCAACGGTCGCGTCGATGTCGACGACGATCAGCTCGTCCGCTTCCTTCTCATTGAAGATCTTTACCGCGTTGATCGGATCTCCAACGTATTTTGGCGACTTGAATTGAACCGTCTTGACAAGACCGCGCCTATGCACGAGCAAGCACGGCGTGATACGTGGTCTCAGCATCTCAGATCGCCGCGAAGTTCTTCAGTAGCCGCGTCCCGAAGTGGTGGCTCTTCTCGGGATGAAACTGCACGCCGTGAATGTTCCTGCTCGTCACTGCACAGGTGAACTCCCCGCCGTATCTCGAGACTGCGGCCACGTCATCGGCGCGCTCACACTCGAAGTAGTAGGAGTGGAGAAAATAGAAGCGGGCGTCTCGCTCCAGCTCCGAGAATAGTCCGTTCGACATCGTCGGCTGCACGTCGTTCCATCCCATGTGCGGGAGCGGGAGCGTTTCGGCCGCGTCGACGGAAGGCAGGCGCTTCACGTACCCGTCGATCCATCCGAGACCCACGCATTGCCCTTCTTCGCTGCCGCGTGCGAGCATTTGCATGCCAACGCAGATGCCGAGCACTGGCACGCGCCGGTTCATTGCCAGGTCGTCCAGCGTCTCACGCATGCCGGAGCTCTGCAGCTGCTCCATCGCATGATCGAAGGCTCCGACGCCCGGTAGGATCACTTTGGTTGCGCCCGTCAGCTCCTGCGCCGTCCTCGCTCGCGTCGCCTCGATGTTGAGGCGCTTGTACAGGTTGAGGAACGCCTGAATGTTGCCGAGGCCGTAGTCGACGATCGTAATCATGAATTGAAAGTACTCATGCGGACGCCTCCACAAACACCTCCGAAGCCACCTCACACGTCTTTGCGATCTCGGCGTCGGTGAGCGTCGGGTGAACCAGGAACATGAGGCTGGTCTCTCCGAGCTCTCGCGCGACCGGTAGTCGCTCCTTGGGCCGCCAGACGGTGCCGTCGAACGCCTTCTCGAGGTAGACCTCTGAGCTCGTGCCCTGAAAGCACGGCACGCCTCGACGCACGATCTGCGCAACGATGCGGTCGCGGGTCCATCCATCCTTCAGTGCCTCGGGACGCACATACACGTAGAACCGATAGAACGCATGCGTGAACCCGCTCGGTGGTAGCGGAGCGCGCACGACGGCATGCTTGCGGCACGCGTCGGCAATGCGCATGGCGTTTTGCGTTCGCTTCGTCGTCCAACAGCTCATGCGTCCGAGCTGGATGCGCCCGACCGCGGCCTGCACCTCGAGCATTCTCCAATTGGTGCCGAACGACTCGTGTACCCAGCGATAGCCGGCAGGATGTTGTCGCTCGTACACGGCCTCCCACGACTTTCCGTGGTCCTTGTAGCTCCACATTGCCGACCACAGTGCGCGGTCGTTCGTCGTGACCATCCCGCCTTCACCCGCGGTCGTGATGATCTTGTCCTGGCAGAACGACCAGGCGCCCACCTGGCCAAAGGTGCCAACCATGCGGTCGCCAACGCGCGCCCCATGCGACTGCGCGCAGTCTTCGACCACCTTGACTCCGTGTCGTTCGGCGAGTGCCATGATCGCCGGCATGTCGCACGGCCATCCAGCGAGGTGAACACAGAGGATCGCGCGCGTCCGCGGTGTGATGACCGCTTCGATCGTCTCCGCTGTCAGCAGGCCCGAGCTGCGATCGACGTCGGCGAACACCGGGATGGCACCCGCAGTCACGACACACGACACCGAGGCGAGAAACGTGCGCGGCGTAACGACGACTTCGTCTCCGGCACCGATGCCGAGCGCCCTCAACGCGACGTCGAGTGCGAGTGTGCCGTTCCCCAGCGCAACGGCGTGGGACGTTCCGACCCATGCCGCGAACTCCTTCTCGAACTGCCGCCCTTCATTGCCGGTCCAATAGTTGACGCGGTTGGAGCGGATCACGGCGGCGACAGCGTCGGCCTCTTCCGCGGTAAAGCTGGGCCACGGTGAAAATCGGGTATCGAGCATCGCAGGTTAAATGTCTAATCGAGTCCGACAGCACTCTTATACGGTCGCGCCGGCGATCCAACCACCGTGAGACCATCGCGCACCAGTTTCACGACCACAGCCCCAGCCCCCACGATGACATCGGCTCCAATCGCGATGTCATTCCTGACGGTCGCACCAACCCCGATCCAGCTGCCTTCCCCGATGACGACGGTTCCAGAAACATGCGCACCGGGCGCGATGTGGACTCCGTCGCCAATGACGCAGTCATGATCGACGGTCGCGCCGCTGTTGACGATGCACGCTTCGCCGAGCGCCGCACCGATGTTCACGACGGCACCTGGCATCAGCACCCCGCCGATCCGGACCATCGCGCGGGGGCTCACGCTCGCTGCCGGATGCACGATCGAGACGAGCGCCGCTCCAGCCTCACGCAGCTGCCGGTGCTTTTCGAGCCGAACGCGACAGATGCCGATTGCCACCACTACGCCAGCATACGCGCCGTGCGACTCGAGAAGCGCAGCCGTGTTCCCCACGACCGGCCAGGGCCCGCTCGTGGTCAGGCGAGGATATTTGTCGTCGAAGAAGACGATATCGTCCCATCCGATCAGGCTCGCCATGTCTGCAACCACGCGCCCATGCCCGCTGGCGCCGAGGATCGCGAGACTCTTCATCGCGGCGCACCGGTAAACTTGGGCATCGTTGCCTCGCCGGCCGCGGAGATGCCGTCGCGCCGCAGGACGCGCGAGACCGTCAGCACGATGATCTTGAGGTCCAGCCAGAGCGACCGATTGTCGACATACCAGAGGTCGAGTGCAAACCGGTCGTTCCAGTCGAGCGCATTCCGGCCGTTGATCTGCGCCCATCCCGTTATCCCCGGCGGCACCGCGTGGCGGCGGGCCTGCTCGTTGGAATAGAGCGGCAGGTACTCCATCAGAAGCGGGCGTGGTCCCACGAGACTCATCTCGCCGTGAAGCACGTTCCACAGCTCCGGAAGCTCATCCAGGCTCGTCGCACGCAGCGCCCGGCCGAATGGCGTCAGCCGCACGGCGTCAGGGGTCACAGCGCCACTGGAGTCTGCTTCATGCCGCATCGTTCGAAATTTCACGAGTTGGAAGGGCCGCGCGTCCCTGCCCGGCCGCACCTGCTTGAACAATACAGGACTGCCAAGGCTGAGGCGAACCGCCAGCGCGACCACGAGACCAATGGGAAGCCAGATCGGCATCGTTGCGATGACGAGTAGAAGATCAAGTGCCCGCTTCATGTGCCACTGCTGCCTCGAATGCGCTGATCATATGGCGTGTACCGGTCTCGAGGGACAGGAACTCATCGTAGAACCGGCGCCCGCGCGCACCCAGCTCGGCACGTTCGGTTGCCGGAAGCTCCGCCAACTGCACCACGGCATCGGCGAGGGAAGCAGCGTCCTCCGGCGGCGTGCACCGCCCCGCACCGGCCTGCCGCACAAGATGGGTTGCGTCGCCGGACACTGCCATCAGAATCGGTTTGGCCGCGAACAGGTAGGCCTGCGTTTTGGACGGGAGCGTGATAGCAAAGAGCGGCGAGTTCCGCAAGTGCACCAGCAGGACATCCGCGGCGGCGAGCAGCTGCCCCACTTCACTCATCTCCACGCGCGGCAGAAATACCACGTTACTCAAGCCGCGCGCGTGCGCTTCGACGCGGAGCGCCGCTTCCTCGGTGCCGCCTCCAACGAAAACGAATTGGACCCTGACGTCCCGCGTTGCGACGAGCGCCGCCGCGTCGAGCACAGAGCGGAGCGCCTGCGCCTTTCCCATGTTGCCAGCAAAGATGACGTTGAATCGGCCATCGATTGCGCGGAGGTCGATCGAGCCGTTTGCTGCGCCGTTCTCGAGCGAGTCCTCGTCGCACCAGTTGTAGACGAGACGAATCTTGTCCCGTGGAACGCCGCGTTCAGCGAGCCGCTCGACGAATCCTGGAGATTGCGCGGTCACAATTGCCGCTCTGCGATACACCCAGTTCGCGACTCGGCCGATGACGCGCAGGATCGCGCCGCTGTTGATCATGCCCGTGGCGTGGAGCGTATCGGGCCACAGGTCCTGCACGTCATACACGAAGGGAATGCGACGAATCCCGCCGATGACGGCCGCCGCGGCACCCACCGTGAGCGGCGGGTGGTAGACATACAGAACGTCGGGCTTGAAACGCATGAGCAGCCCGGCGACCGTTGCGCTGAATGCGAAGCTCAGGTAATTCGCTGCGCGCCCGATCGCCGAGCGATCGTGACTCGGGTACAGCCAGACCCGCGTGATGCGCACGCCGTCGATGACTTCGTGCTTCCAGGGCCGGATGCGGTAGCCCGGGTAGACCTTCCCTCCGGGATAGTTGGGAAATCCCGTGAGCACTCGAACCTCGTGCCCAGCGCGAATCAAGGCGCGCACGAACGGCATGCCCTTGATCGCCGGCTCGGGATCGAACCACTGAGAAAGCAGAAGGATGCGCATGGACGTCGTGACGAACCCTCAGCGCGCGAGGGAGAGTGCCGTCATCAACGAATCATCACCTTCTGAACACCGGCAAGCACGAGCACCCGATTGCCCAGCGCGATCAGCCAATTACGGTTCTGATAATCGCGCCAGGTCTTGTTTTGGCCCGCCATGAGCGCCTGGAACTCGTCCGACGAGAGGCCGAGCTTCGTGATGAAGTATTCGATGTCGTGCTGGATCTCCGCCGGATCGTACGCTTTCCGCGCGATCTTCGCGAGCGCCTCGTCCCGAGACATCTGCTTGGTGAGGATGAGGCTCGAGAAGTGCGCGCGTCGATTGTCGTAGCCGAACTTCTCTGGCATCCAGTACGACTCGATGAAGCGCGTCGCTCTGGACTCATAGTGTTTGTGCGCGTACGTCTGCCAGCCGAACGTGTCGACGAGTTCCTTTACCGCGTCGACCTTGACGTACGGAATCATGTCGAGCGGCCGCACGACCCGCATGCCTTTCACGAAGCGATCATACAACTTGTAGCGAAAGATCGACGCCATCGGGAACGTCTTCAACGGGCGCGTGCCGCATTTGCTGTGGATGTCGCGCACGTGCGTGAGATCGGTCGCCCAGTACGCCCAGTCGAGGGGCTGCCGCACGCACTCCGTCGAAATGTTGCCGCCCGTGAGCACCCACTTGAATCCGTTCTTCGACGCGAAATTGTAGAGGGCGGAAAAGAACGCGAGGTCCTGTGGCGTGTCGATGTAGGCGACCTGCGCCTTCAGGAACGCCAGCTGGAGATCCTGCATCTCGAGCCAGTCCACCACCTCCGTGTGCAGATCGAGCCCGAGGCCCTCGATCAGCTTCTCGATGTTGTTGACCGCTTGCTGGGAATTCCATCCGGCGTCAACGTGAAAGATCAGCGGGCGCAGTCCGAGCTTGGCCTTGGCGAAATACGTCAAATAGGAGCTGTCGACACCACCGCTGATGCCAATGATGCAGTCATGGTCGCGGCCGCGGCCGTCCGCCTTGATCCGCTCGACGATCCGCTCGAGCTTCCGCGCACCCTGCTCATCGGGATGCCAATGCGGGAGGATATTGTTGTAGAAGTTGTTGCAGTGATCGCACTGGCCACGCGCGTCGAAGGAGATGTCGGCGTCCGACGTGTCCATGATGCAGTTCGTGCAAATGGCGTACGGGCGCTTCGGTTCCGGAGCAATCGTCATCGTTAGCGCAGTGGAGTAGCAGATTTGGAGGCACGCGTACCCGCTCCAAACCCCGCCAACGAGTGTCGCCGAGCGCGTACCCAGGCGCAATATAAGCAGGGACGCGCAGCTAGGGTGAGTCCGCGCCGGTGCGCCCACATCCCATTCGACGCGATAGCTCCCCCGCTACGATCGTCGTGAAAGCGGCGCGACCAGCGGCATTCAGGTGCGCGTAGTCGTGAAAAAGCGAGTCGGGCATGCTCGCCTGCAGGTCGATGATGGAGATGTCGGGCTCCGACCCAAGGACGGCCATCAACGCAGTGCGCGCCACGGTCGGAACAAGCCGCCGGAGCTCCGATGATTCCGGCATGAGCAGCACGATGGTATGTGTGGACATGTGCTGCGCTGTTGCGAGGAGCGCGCGCAGCGCCTGCGCGTTCGCCGTGGACGTGCCGTACAGGCTGGCGGTGAACCATCCAGCGTCGGTCCAGCCCTGAAGTTGCGCGTCGAGGAACGCCTTTGGAGCGCGCGCAGCGTGATAGAGAAATGGCTGGCTGGTATCTCCATCCACGTCGCCGAACAGCGATCCGACAGTAAGTCCAAAGTGCTCGGCGACAGACCAGCGCAATTCCAACAGAGCGTTCGTGAGCACATCGTGCACGGACTCGCGAGTATCGCGGAGCCAAAGCGCTTGCGCTACGAGGCGCTTTGCCACCCAGAGTCGTCTCGTGTCCGGGGCGCGACGCAAGTCGTCGAACCCGACGACCTCGACTGGGCGTCGCGCGTGACCGGACAGCCACGCGGGATGCACTCCGAGCATCAGGAAGGCCGGATTCAATCGACTGTGAGCGAGTGGCTGCAGCAGATACTCAAACTGCCGAAAACTGCCTCCCGATCGGCCAAAATTTCGCACGCGACTTGCGTGGCAGAGTGCCGTGTCCAACTGCGCGGAACTCAAGTCTTCACGTGCGGTGGACAAGCCAGCGACCACCACCGTGAGAGGGCGCGATTGCGCTTCCGTCCCGTCCTGGCCGAGGCGACGCTCTTCGCGCTCCGCGCTGGCGACTTGTCGGCCAGCTCGTTCCAGTTCCACCGGCGACATCCCTTCGTTGGGACGAAGGATACGAGGCCAGGGTCCCACCAGCATCAAGAACGCTACGTTCGCACCGAAGATCGCGAGCGCGATCTGACCGAGTGCGTAGACGAACCCACGCAAGCGGCTTAGCTGCACTCGACCGGACTGGCTCATCTCAAAAGCCCTGGTAGTAAAAGGCGCTCGCGTCACGCCCAAGCCAGAAGACGAGCAGCAGGCGAATCACTATCCAGACGAGCCGGACAAGGTCGTGCGACCGCACACGGTGGACCCAGGTCATCGTAGAAACGTCGCGGGGTACGCCACGAAGGCCAAGGAGAAAGCGACGAACTCGAAGGTGACAGCCGTCGCCATGATTCGCACCCCGCGATTCGCCAAATACGCCGCTCGCGCACCACCGCGAACTCGGCGTCTCAGCGCGCGCTCGTAGAGGCTGTACGCAACAATCGCCAGCGCATGCATCGCGCCCCACAGCGCGAAGCGCAACGACACGGCATGCCACATTCCGCAGAGGATGAACGCCACGAAGAGCGAAAGAATCGCCACATACGGCACCGTGGACGGTGCGACGCGTCGTGACAGCGTGAGCTGCATGGGGATGAAGATGTTGCGGCGTATGAATGACGACAGCGTCATGTGCCACCGCGACCAGAACTCCATGATGTTCCGTGCGGCCAACGGTCGGGCGAAATTCTCCGGAGTCGGAATGCCGAGCAGGCGGCCGGCTCCGACCGCAATATCACTGTATGCCGAGAAATCGAGATAGACCCAGACGTAGTAGAGTTGAATCTCGAGAACCCGATACGGCATTGGCGCACGAAATCCCGTCAGAAAGGTGATCTCCAGTACGCGAGCGAGCACGAATTTCTTGAAGAGCCCGTGCACGATTCGCTCGATGGCCGTCCACGTCTCCTGCTCGCTGAGCCTTTCTTGGTCATTGTGCCCGTCCTGGAATGCTGACCATGACTGAATCGGTCCGGCGGCGAGCATGTGAAACGGAAACAGGTAGTTCACTGCGTCCAGCCATTCGACCGATGATGCAGTGCCTTCCGCACCGGCTCGCAGCAGCTCCACGCAGCGAAGCGCGACGTAGGAGAAACCCACCGCCCGCAGAAGTGGCCGGATCATTGTGGCCTGCGCGGCCTCCAATGGAACGCTCTTGTGCACGGCGAAGAGCACGAGCACGATCGCGCCAGTGAGCGCGACCGCACATCCACGTAACCGCCTCCATCGCGGTTGACTCGAGAGTGTCGTTGGGCTCCATACCATGAGTGCGAGCACCACCGCGGCCGTCAGCCCCCAGACGCCGGCCACGAGGAACACAAACGCGAGATTGACGCCCGCGAGCATCAGCCGTCGCAGTCCAGCTGACGCAACGGGCAGTAGGACAACGATCGCCACCCCAAGAAACACCCAAAACGACGCCGTACCCAGGTTGACCCCGTACGTAGGTCCCACGGATCAGACCGCGTGCCGGACGTGCGACGCCAGAACAGTACTCTCGCTGAGCGAGCGTTCGTATAGCGATCCGACTTCAGAGACTCGACTCCGGCTGTCGTCCTGGCGCACAAATCCCATAGCGGCATAGAAGTCCCGTACGACGGCGTTCTTGGGCGTGGGGACGAACTCGCCGCGCACGGCCGCGTAGCCGCGTCCGTGCGCCGCAGCCAGCAGCGCGTTCATGAGATAGTGCTCCGCCGTTCGTCCGATCACTCGACAGCTCATCACGAACGAGTCGATCGACAGCGTGCGCTTCGTGATGCTTGCCTCCGCGTTCGGAACGGCGATTGCCGCCGCCACCAACCCATGGTCGCCAAATCTGTCTCGGAGGCGCAGCGTCAGCGCAAACGCGCCCGGCGGCGACAACAGCGCCCGGAGCTCGCCCTCGCCGTGACGACGCGTCGTCAGGTTGAATTGATTCGTCTTTCCCAGCAGCTGCACAACCCGTGGAACATCGGCGTCAGTCAGCTCACGCACGTCTCCGATCATCTCGAGCGACGCTAGATAGGCCTCCATCGAGGTGGCGTCGCTCACGGACTCCCGCCGCATCGACTCGGCGGCGTAATACTGGCTGCGCTGAGTATCCTCGAGCGTGACGTCCCGCGCCTCGAACCAGAGCGCATCGGAGAGAGCGCGCACGTACTCTGCCGGATCGTCCGGCAAGTCGATGACGGCGACCTCGGGACACACTTGCTGAACGAGTTCGCGCTCGGCCGCGCTGTCGTCTAGGAAGACGAAGCTGTCGAGATTCAGGCCCAATGTGTGCGCGATCCGCCGAAGATTGTCCGGCTTCGGCTCCCAATTCGCTTCGAACGCGGCGAAGTCCTCCAGCGAGAGGACCATGTGCGGATTCGAGAGAAAGGGCTCGCGCGCATCCTGACTGTTGTTCTTCGAGCATGCGACGAGGAGGATGCCACGCTCGCGAAGGCCTTTCAGGTGAAGCTGTACTGCGCGAAACGCCTCACCCTCAACCGTCTCGCCGAGGGACACGCCGTGTGGGCCAACCTCCCCGACGAGTCCCCCCCAAATCGTGTTGTCGAGGTCCACCGCAATCACCTTCCGTGGTCCGACGGTGACCGCGCGCATCGCCGCGCAAAGGTGTCTCGCGAGCAGATAACAGCCCGCGTCGGTGAACGGCTGCTTGGTCCATGCGTACTGTCGCGGGTCGTAGAACGTCTGCCGTCCGTGCTGTCCGGCAATGTCGTCGAGCGACACGAAGAACGCTCCCGAAGGCAGCATTTCCTGGAGCGCGTTGTTGAGAGATCGAACGGTGTGAATGCCGCCACCGGGCCGCGCCTCCAGATGATATCCGCCCGGCCCAGGCGTGATCCAGTCGTATCCAACCTGGATGATGCGGCCTACATGCTTCTCAGCCGCGATGCGCCAGATCTGACGCCAGAAACTCAGCTCGTCTTCGATTCGCGCGCGCGGGGAACGATCGGAACCGGAGAGCAGTCGTCGGTTCCAGGGCAGAAGGATCAGTATGCAACTTTCGTCTTCCGCGAGATCGAGCCTCGACACATCCTGGTAGACATTGTCGTACTCACCGTCGGAGACGATGCTAGGCGATCCTTCGGCCCATGCGATGGCTGCGACGACGGGCGCAAGCCACGACGTCGTGCACTGTCCCAAGAGAACAACGTGCGGAAGACGTGCGGCCGTTGGGTCGCGAGTGAGCTCGCGCAAGATGAACCGTCCAGCGCGCTCCATCTGCTCAACCGGCAACAGCCGCCGTTTCACCGCGTTTCGCAGCACCAGCATTGCGGATGGGGCATCGCCCTGGCGACGGAGACGTTGCGCCAAGTGTAGCGCGTTCTCCGCGCCCGTGGGGTGTGCGTGGCCAGCTACCACGTCTCGTGAGTCCGCTTCTGGAGAATGAGGGCGGCCGAGCGTGGCAGGAATCTCGCGCCGGGCAGCGTCCGCCTGGGACCGACCGAACGCATGTCGAGCACGCGGAAGCCGTGCTGCTCCGCGAGCACGACGAGCTCCGCTTCGTGGCGAAACTCGTACACATGGTCGACCTGCGCCGCCGTGAGCGCCCCGGTGAGAAACACGCGCGCAGTTGGACGAACCAGCCGCGAGACGAGCGCGAGCAGGGCGCCTGGGTCTTCGAGATGCTCGATGAGAAAGCTGCAGATACATGCGTCGTAGACGGGTCCGATATCCGTCGTGATCGACATCGCGTCCCGCTGTGCATACGACGCACGCGCCGACAGCTGCGCGGCGGACGCGAGTTGGCGTGCCATGTCCACAGCCGTATCACTGATGTCGAAACCGACGAGAGACGTTCCCCGCGTGGCATGGAGCGCCCACAGGCCCCAGCCACCGTGACCGGGTGCGATCTCGATGATCCGCGACTCGCCGGCGATGCTCGGCAGAAAGCGGTCCTCGAAAAGCAGGGAGAGCTCCATGTGATGCGCCCACATGAAGTTCGTGAGATACACGCCAAGGAGGTAGTCGCGCATGACACCGGGCTGTGAGTAGACGGCGTCGTCGGACTCTTTGTAGGTCAATCGCTCGTAACGCCCCGTCGCTTCATAGCGGGCTTGCGCCAAATTGACATCGGAGGAAAACAAGACGAAGGCATCAACCATGCGTTCGATCACGTCCTCCCCATACGCGCTCGTCGCCCATCCGACGAAGAGCGCGGCATACTCGTCGAATCGACGTGGATCGACGGCGCGCGCCTCGAGGACGCCCGCAAGCGAGCGGGGATGTCGCTCCCGCACGTATTGCAACATCCGGCGGGAGTACGAGGACGCGTCCATCCCTCAGCGCACGTGCTGACGCGACGCGACAAGCTGCACCAACTCGCCGACGTTCTTCAGCATCGCGACCTCGCGACTCGAAAAGCGCACGCCGAACTCGCGCTCCACGTTGAGCATCAATGTCACGTGAGTGAGGGAGTCCCAGCCCGACACGTCGGCAGCGGTCGTTTCCGGCGTGACGACCAATGTATCATCGTCGAAGACGATTCGGAACAGCTCGGTCAGGCGTGCCAACTCGTCCGCCATCGGGTTCTCCTGGCGCGCGTGGGCGCGTGTGGTGTTCGCTCGACGTCACGTTCCGAGTCGAGCCCGGATATACATATTCGACTGGGAGAACTTCTTCCATCGCCCGTACGCCCCCAGCTTCGACGTGTACTTCGGCAGGAAGAGCTTCACGACCTCCTTCGCGATCGACCTCGCATCCAGGCCGAGGTACGAATACTTTCGCACCGTCACGATGGTAAAGCCGAGTCGCGTGAGGATACTCATGACGATCCTCTCCGACGCAAAGCTCAAGTGGTCCGGCAGGCCGAACGGGCGAAACTGATCCTCAACGGGCAAATCCGCAGCATCGCCGGTTTGTAGGAGCAACTCCCCACCCGGATTCAGCAAGCCCCTCAGCGTCGTGAGCAATGCCGGTGGATCCGGAAGGTGCGAATACACATCCAGCAGTGAGACGACGTCATATCGTCCGGCGTGCGTCTCGAGAGCGAACGTCTCGACGTCCAGTCCGTGGCTCCGCGCCGACGCCACCTTGTGTACGTTCGGCTCCATGCCGCGCACGGTGATCCCGGACGCGGATTCCGATAATGCCTGAATGAACTCACCGTGTCCGCATCCGACATCCAGCCACGAGCGTTTCGCGTCGAGGTCGTCGCCGAATAACTCCTCGAGCTTCGCCTTGTGTCGCGGAACGAACTCGGGATGGAAGCGGCCGGTGACCTTCAATTCGTGCACGCCGACATGCGTGCCCTCTCGCACAGCGTCGGAGATCTGCGTGGGCTTCGGCGGGTCCGCGACGAACAGCAGACCGCACGTGGCGCACTTCACCAGTGCATACCCGTTCTCTTCGGCGTATGGCTGCTGCTCGGTCGACCCGCAGTTGTAGCAGGCGCGGCCCCTCATGGCCTCCCGTCCTCTGACCGCTCTCGCACTGCCGCATCGGCGAGGCGGAGCGTCTGGAGCGCGATCTTGTTGAAATCGAACCGCTCGTCCGCCGTGCGCAGCGACGCACGCTGCAGGCGCTCGAGCAGCGCGCGATCGTCGAGGAACGCCTGAATCCTTGCCGCAATGACCTCGACGGTGATGTCAGCCTCGTCGAGGATGACGACGTTGCCGTACATATTCATGTGCGACGCGTCCTGGCCGTCGTCGTGTCCGACGATGAGAGGGAGGCCCATGCTGATCGCCTGCTGCCACAGCACCGACTGGCTTGCCGGAAACACCGCGAAGTCGGACGCGTCCATGAACCGGTAGACGTCCGCGCCGTGCTGCCAGCCGACGAGATGAATGCGCTCCGAGCCGGCGCACGATCGCAGCAGCGCAGCTTTGTACTCCTGGTCCGCCGGTCCGGCGTCGCCAACCGCGATCAGATGCAGATCGCGCCGCGCGATACGCATGACCGCGTCGATCAGAAGATGTGTCTTCTTCTTGCGATTGAACTTGCCACCGGTAAAGACGACAACCGCGTCGTCGGGAATTCCGAGGCGGTGACGCACCGCTGCACCCGCCCTTGCCGCCTTCGTGCTGCGCGCGAGGTCGGTATCGGGCCCTTGGTGCAGTAGCTCCATCTCATCCGGGGCGATGCCGTACACCTCGTTGAGAAATACGCCAGCAGCGGGCCAGACGGGATAGAACCTCGCGATGTACTTCCTGGACCGATACAGAATGGCCTTCCGAATCACCTTGTGCAACACGTGCAACGAGAGCCAGTTCTTGGCGGAGTTACTGTAGTCCGCGTGGTAGTCCATGATGATCGTGCAGTGCGGATACTTCTTCTTGTACGACGCTGCTTCCGCGAGATTGAGGTGAATGTCGTGGACGTAGATCAAGTCGGGTTGTTCGCGCTCGAGAATCTCGTCGACCCCGGCGAAGCGGCGCAGGCGATTCAGAAAGTTCAGTGAGTAGGGAAGCTTGATGACGTTGACACCCCCGTCGCGATACTCGCTCGCGGGCACGGTGGCGTCGTGCTCGTCGGCATAGAAGGCGCGCGCGTCGTTGGATGTCCCGGCGATGACGGTGACCTCGTGCCCATGCTTCACGTAGTACTTGCCCAGCAGGTTCTCCTGGTACTGGGATTTGTCGGCGTAGAGTTCCGTGAGCATGACAATCTTCATGACGTTCCAGGCGGCCGGTGTAGGAGCATGAAACCTATTCGATGGTGGAAAGAGTGCAACGCGATTGCGCCGGCCGTGCTTTCACGGGAGGGCGTAGTCGTCCGATCGCTTGTTTGTTCCATTCGCGGCGAGCCTCAACGTCGTCCTCGCCAGATGGCTCACCCGATGACGCACGCAGAGAGGCGCAGTCTGGACTGCCAGGATGATATCGCGGCTGCCTGGGGTACCCACGCAATGCGCCGGGTGAATCGGATTATGCCGGTGTCGCGCTGGACTGGTGTTCGCCGTCAGGTCGGATGGGTGTCGCACCTTCCGCCTCTCCACTGAGCAGAAAAAAGACGATCAGAAGAAGTCCGCCGCCCGACCAAATCGACGACAGCAGTGACGTGTTGAAGAGCTGCACCAAGAACGGAAGAAAGCAGAGCGCAACGAACAGCTTGTTGTGTGTGCGCGTCACCGTGTTCAGCACGCCGAACAACAGCACACATAGGACGGTGCTGACGACCACGCCCACCATGCCCATCGCTGCGATGCCGTCGGTCGCCCAGAAGTTGGCGTTGGCATTCATGTCCCAGGACCAGTAGTACTGGCCCACTGCTTGGCCGACCGGAACATCGAATGGATACGCACCACTCACCTTGCCGATCAATCCGATGTGCGTGTAGTAGGTCCGCGGGTGTGTGAGAAAGAAGTCGTAGTAGGTTCGTGTCAGCAGACCCGCGGTGCCGATGGTCCGCATGAGCACGATCGAGCTGACCCAGAACATGACGCTTGTCGTATCCTGAACCAGAGTCAGAAGGCCGATCGTGACCGCCATCGACGCAGTCAGCAGCCCGAATATCCCTCGCAGTCGGTTGCGCGCGAACAGCAGAAAGAAGCCGAGGTAGACGACGGGAAGCACGACGGCTCCCTTCGCGGCAGTCGCCATATAGATCGTGACGCAGGCCGCCGAGCCGATCCAGAAATACGTGTAGCGCCTGCTGACCAGTCCGTAGGCGAGGCAGAGCGGAATCATCACGCTGTAGAGCCACGCGGCCACATAACGGGCCACCAGCCCCTGCCCCAGATCCGCGTTCTCGAATCGCTGCTCGTACACGTCCGCAAACGAGACGAAACGCAGGTTGCTGCGATAGACGAACAGCACATAGAGTGTGCACACTGCGGTCAGTACGAGTACCCACTTCGCCAGGTCGATTCGCAACCGTAGATCGAACGGGCTTTTCACGACGATGAGATCGGCCATGAAGATGAGGCACATGCAGACCAGGAAGACGGACTGAATGACGAAAATCTCCACCGGCGAGCGGTTGGACCCGAGTGCAAAGGTGAGGACGATGGGAACATAGAGTAGCAAGTACGTGAACGTCGCGAGAACACTCGAGATGGCGCGTAGTCCCCGGTAGCACAGCACCGGTATGACCGACAGCCCGATCGACAAGGCGAGAAAAGCGGTCGATTGCGGATAGAGCTCGAAGCCAAAGTAGCCGAAGTGAAAATTCAGAAAATAGACGTAGCACACGACGTACGCGATCGCGTAGGCGAGTGCGATGAGCACGTTACTCGCGATCTGCTTCATACTCGTGCCGGTCCCGAGGCGGCGGCGACGGCCTCATTCTCCACGACCCCGTGCCGCTCGGCCGAACTGCGGCGTGCAACCCTCGCCGCGAGCATGATGCCCGTGCCATTGACGACGACCATGACCAAAGAGATCAGATAGCATGTCGCGATGAAATCACTGAAGTAGTGCCGTCCGACGTAGAGCGCCGCACAGAGCAGCACGAACCCGCTCAGCTGAAGCGCGAGCGAATAGCGCTGCGTATTCGTGGCGAGAAACATGACGGCGAGTGGAAACGCGACGAACTCACACAGGATGCCGGGGCTCAGGATCTGAACGACCGTGCCCGCAGCGGCCCATTTGGCGCCGAAGATCGCGGCAAAGATCGCGTCACCGTAGAGCAGGACGATGATCAATGGAATCACTGCCACGAGCAGCAGCGTCCGGACCGTAAGGGAAACGAGGGGCGCGAGACTCGCTCCACCGTGCAGCCGGTCCGACGCTTCCTTGCGCAGTGCGCCGGCGATTGCGGTCGCAACGACGATCAAGGGCACCCGCACCACGCGAATGGCGAACGAATAGAGGCCGGCGACGAAGGGACTGAACAGCGCGAGCAGGAATACGGGAATGAACTGCTGCGAGACGACGGTGATCGCGTCGGCGCCGAGCGTGTAACGTGGAAAGTTCACGTGTTCTCGCGCCGTGGCCTTCAACATCGGCATGCTCGCGTATTGACGGATGTTGCGCAGCATGTCCGGGCTGAGCGACAGCGCACCCAGCAGCATTCCCGAAAACGCGAAACCGATGATGGTCCCGAGAATCAATCCGTGTGAAACCTCGACAATTCCGAGGACGATCTGTGGCACCACGGTAAACACCACTTGCCCTGCCGCAACGAGCGCCAGACGCCTGAAATGCCCGCTCTTGAAATTGAGCTGCGTGAAAAGCGAGCTCACACAGACAAACAAGACACCGATCGGAATGAGCGGAACGAACGCGCGAATCTGTCGCACGTACTCGATGCGCGAGCCCACGCCCGTGACGGCGAGTGCGAGCACCTCGTACACCACGAAACTCAGCGCTGAAAGCACCACAGTCAGAGCGATGACGCGATGGGTGTTGTCGCGACCGCGCGCCACGATGATCGCATGCTCGTATCGCAGGCTGCTGACGAGGGCCAGGATGGTGACCCACGCATTGAAGTTCGCGAGATTCCCGAAATCCTCGATGCCGTAGATGCGCGCGAGGATCGGCGAGAAGAGGAAGACGATGGCCTGCGTGACCACCGTGCCGGAGATGAGCGCCAGCGAGTTCTTGACGAACGAGCTCGAGGCAAGCAGCTGGCGCGTCTTCGTGATCAAGACGGCCGGAAGGTTTCGCGAACGTTCCGCCACTCGCCTGCCAGCATCCCGTACGAATCATCATCCGGCGTGCGCGCTCGCTGCCGCCGCCAGCCCTCCCGCGCGATCACGACGACCGCGCCAAGAAAGCCGAAGATCATCGTGAAGGCAATCGCCATGATCGCTCGCCCGCGCGGGTCATACAGAACTGGCAGTGTCGGCTGCTCGATGACCGTGATGACCGGTGTATCACGCACCTCCCGAATGCGGGCATCCTCGTACTGCTGACTCAAACCTACGACCACCTGCTGGTGCAGGCTGACCTCGCGCTGCAACCGGTCTCGCTGAAACGCCGGCTCCGAGGCAAGACCGATCTGGCGGTTGGCCTGGAGAAATCGCTGCAATGCGTCCTCTGCCTCTCGCAGTGCGGCCTTCGCCGCCTCGAGCCGGCCCTCGGTGAAGCGCCGTTCCTCCGCCGCCTGACTTTTCCGCGTGGCCGAGTTGAATCGATTCAGCCCTTCCAGCAGTTTCTGCGCGATATCGCGTGAGGCCTCCGCCGATCGCGTGCGCACGTTCACAGTGACGATCCCCGTAGTGCGCGCGGCAACATTCGCTGAGATCACGCCGCGCTGGAGCGCCACGATGGTGTTCTCCACGACCACCGCGGGGTCGGGGTCGTCGATCTTCAGGAACACGGGCAGCGGGACACGTTTGCCGCTCTCGGGATCCTTCACGCTGTCGCGTACGATCGGGGTGAGAACGCCACGTGTCTTCAGCAGGTCCGCATAGAGCTGCGGCGGTTGTGGGGTTCCACCCAGGACGCCCACCGAGATTCCGAACTGTCCCGCGAGACTGGCGAGTCCTGATCGCGCGGTGGCATCCGTCGACTGCGGGGTGAACATAAAGGTCGACGTGTAGCTCTTTCCCTTCAGGAGAGCGAGTGCGACGCCGATCACCATCCCGATCAGCACGAAGCCAATGAGCAGCCGCCTCCCTCGCAAGAGCGCGGCGAGTATCCACGGCAGTGGGATCGGCGAGGGCTCCAGATCGGAGACAACGTGGCCCTGCCGCGACGCGTCACTGCTCACGTGCTCGAGACTCCCGCCGGCAGAGCATTCGCGTGATTCACCTCGAGCTGCAGCGCATCGGCCTCATCATCGGGCACGATCGCGAACTCTCCGGTATCCACTACGCCAGAATACTCCGGCACGAGCTTCACCATGAGCCGTCGCAGCTCGAGCGCTGGACGATTGTTATGCGCTGCACTGATCAGCTCCTGAATCTCCGCCTCGCCGCGGAACATCGCCTCGGCATCGCGGGCGCGCAGAATCTTTGGATGGTCGGTCGGTGTGACGCCCGTCCCCTTGAAGAACAACTCCTCATACAACTTCTCCCCTGGGCGCGGTCCTGTGAACTTGACCTCGATGTCGACGTCGATCTCCAGACCCGACAGCCGAATGAGGTCCGTCGCCAGATCGAACACGCGCACCGGCTCTCCCATGTCGAGGACGAACACCTCTCCCTCATTCCCGAGCGCCGCCGCCTGCAGGACCAATTGCACCGCCTCCGGAATCGTCATGAAGTAGCGCGTCATGTCCGGATGCGTGATCGTCACCGGCCCACCGTCGGCGATCTGCCGCATGAACGTGGGGACGACACTGCCGCGACTGCCAAGCACGTTGCCGAATCGGACGGACACGTAGCCCGACTTCCGATCCACTGCGCACTGGTGCACGAGATGCTCGGCAATGCGCTTCGTCGCACCCATCACGCTCGTTGGACGAACCGCCTTGTCGGTCGAGATCAGGACGAAGTGTTCGACGTCGTTCGCCGCACACGCCGTCACGAGGTTGCGCGTCCCGAGCACGTTGTTCAACACCGCCTCGGCGACGTTCGCTTCCATCAGAGGCACGTGCTTGTGCGCAGCGGCGTGAAAGACTGAGAACGGCAGGTACTTGCTCACGATCGCTTCCACGCGCGTCTGATCGCGCACATCGGCAATCACGGGCTCGATGCGAACGCGCGGCGAGGTCCTCGCGAACTCCTGCAGCAGCTCGAAGATCGAATTCTCTCCCCGCCCTACCGCAACGATCATCGTCGGTTCGAGACGCGCGAGCTGGCGACAGAGCTCGCCTCCGATCGATCCGCCGGCACCGGTGACCATCACTACCTTACCAGTGACCAGGGAGGCGACCTGCGCCAGATCGGTCTTGATCGGCTCGCGTCGGAGCAGGTCCTGAATCTCGATCTGCCTGAGGGCATCGACCCGCTTCTCACCGGAAAGCAGCTCGTACAGACCGGGCACCGTCCGCGTCGTGAGTCCCGCCGTGCTGGCCTGCCGTACCACGGCTCGAACCACTGCGCCCGGTGCTGAGGGCATTGCGATCACGACGTCCACGGCGGCGACCCGCGCCGCTACCTCGGGGAGTCGCGAAATCGCTCCGACAACCGGCACGTTGTGCAAACGCAGACCGTGCTTGCGCGGGTCGTCGTCCAGCACCGCAACGGGAATGATCCCCAGCTGTGGGTTCTCAACGAGCTCCCGCACGATCATGCCGCCGGCGGCGCCCGCACCGACGATGACCGCGCGCGTCGCGTCGTCGCGGCGCCCTCGCCGGTCTCGGCGTGCCGCGCTCCGAATGCCCAGACGAGGCAAACCAATCGCCGCGGCGGTCAGACATGCATCCAGGATCACGACGGCGTGCGACAGTCGGTGCGGAATGACACCGAGCTGCGAGAGAAGTACGCTGCCAACGGCGGCATCTACGATGCCACACACCGCCGCCGCCGTGATGAGCACCTCCATATCGGTGACGCTGGCGTAGCGCCAAAGTCTCCGATACATGCCGAAGTAGAACAGCACGACGAGCTTGAGCGGGATCGCCGTGAGCACGAACGCGCGGAGCATCGTGGGCACTTCGGGCGACCACAGCCCTTCGTACCGTGCGGCGAAGGACACCCAGGCGCTGAGGGGGAGTAGCAACAGATCCGAGAGAAAAAACCCTCGGTTCCGCATTCTGATGATGCGTCGCAGCAGATAGTTCACAAGTGCCTGGAGGTCGTTGCGCGCGCGCCGGTGATCGCCGCCAATCCGGCCGACGATCGCCGAGAAGTCGAAGACTAAAAAGCGGCAGCGGGAATAGCGATGACTACGCGCAATATTCCCGCTCCCGCCTGAGCGCCGCAGTTGGGTGTGACCGCTGCCTGCTCGCGGGGCATGCAGCGCAATGCGTGCTGGATCGGTGTCGAACACCGAGTCCCGACTCGACCTCCGATCGACGCGCCGAAACCGACGTGCGCAATCTCCGACGTACCATCGCGCACCGACGAGCTGACGGACTGATGCGCCAAAGTACAAGAATCATGCCCGCCAATGGCGTTCCGTGCACGCAGTAGATGTCTTGTCGATGGCGCGCGTCCTTGCCCGATGACGGTTTCCGCCCCGCTATCCTCGCGACGCCGTCTCCATCGCGCGCGCCTGTCGGTCCGCCCGCGCCGCCGCCGCCCGGGTGTCGACGAATACCGTCGCCAGATCCCGCACCCGCCCGTAATCAATACCCGAGTGATCCGTCACGATCATCACCGCATCCGCCCCTGAGATCACCGCATCCGTCAGCGCCACCGACTTGCCAAGCGCACCGGCCGGCGTATGACCATCCTCCACGATCTCCGGGCAGTACGCGTCGTGATAGCTCACCACCGCCCCCTTCGTCGAGAGCAAGTCCATGATCTCCAGCGCGGGCGACTCGCGCAGGTCGTCGATGTCCTTCTTATACGCGACGCCCAGCACGAGCACCTTCGCCCCCTTGAGCGCGATCGACCTGTCGTTGAGACCGTCCTGAACTTTTCGCACCCAGAAGCCCGGCATCTCGGAGTTGATCTCGTCGGCGACCCCGATCATCCGCGTCTTGTAGTGCAGCGTCCGCATCTTCCAGGCGAGATAGTGCGGGTCGAGGGGGATGCAGTGGCCGCCCAGGCCCGGCCCGGGTGTGAACTTCATGTACCCGAACGGCTTCGTCGCCGCCGCGTCGATCACCTCCCATACGTCCACGCCGAGCCGGTCGCACACCTGCGCCATCTCGTTCGCGAGGCCGATGTTGATCATCCGAAAGGTGTTCTCCAGCAGCTTCGTCAGCTCCGCCGCCTCGGGGCTGCTCACCGGCACCATCGTCTCGATGAACTTGCCATAGAGCGACGCGCCCAGGTCCACGCAGTGCGGCGTCACGCCGCCGATGACCTTGGGCGTGTTCTTCGTGTGCCACTTCTCGTTGCCCGGGTCGACGCGCTCCGGAGAAAAGCAGAGGAAGATGTCCGACCCGACCTCCAGCCCGCGCGCCTCCAGCAAGGGGATCATCAACTCGCGCGTGGTGCCGGGATACGTGGTGGACTCGAGCACGATGAGCTGGCCCGGACGAAGCGACGTCGCGACGCTTTCGGTCGCGGCGATCACGTAGCTCATCTCCGGGTCCTTGGTCTTGCTCAGCGGGGTCGGCACGCAGATGGAGATGACGTCGCACTCGGCCATCCGGCTCATCTCGGTCGTGGCCTCGAATCGGCCTGCCTTCCGGAGCCGCGCCACATCCGCGTGCGGCACGTCCTTGATATGGCTCTTGCCAGCGTTGAGGTCGCCCACCACCCGCTTGGAGACATCCAGGCCGATGACGTTGAGCTCGACGTTCCCCATCTCGACGGCGAGGGGCAGGCCGACATAGCCGAGGCCGACGACGCCGCAGACGGCGCTTCCGTCGGCGATCTTGGCGCGCAAAATTTCGTAATACATCGGGAGGATCGGTGCTCGAGAAGTGCCGAACCCGAACGGGCGCCGGCAGTTGCGGTTCAGAAATGACGGACTGGCGCGCCCGGGGTCACGAGCCGGACCGCCAACGGAGCGTCGCACGGCATGGTCCCGACGGGAGACTCGTCACGCGAGGGCCGTGCCCAGCCCAAGTTAGGCCCCGCCCGGAACCCGAACAAGCGAGGCGCGGATTCCGCGGTCGTATATCCGCCATCGACGGTACACGTTCACTCCCATTCCAATCATTGGCCGGTTCATCGGCTCGTTGTCCTCGAGAATCCAGCTCGCCTCGGCACCCTGCTCCCCGGCCTCCCGCCCGCGGCGGTACCCCTCCCACGCGAATAGCGGCAGGATGCCGCGAGCCCGGTACTCGGGCCGGAGGCCGAGCGCCATCACACGCCACTCGTGGATCTTCCGCTTGCCGAGCCACAGCCGGATGGCGCCCGTGGGAAAGAGCCGACCGGTGCCGATGCGCTGGAGCACCGCGCTGTAGTCGGGCACCGCCAGCATGAACCCGACGGTCATCCCGTCGACCTCTGCCGCGAACGCATATCGGGGGTTGAGCAACGGCTTCATGTCGCGCGCCGTGTGCACGAACTCGTCCTTCGACATCGGCACGAAGCCCCAGTTCCGCTCCCAGGCCGCGTTGTAGACGTCCCAGCACACCTCGAGCTCCTGGTCGAAGCGCCGCAGGTCCAGATCGCGGAAGGCGATCCTGCTCTTTCCCAACGCACGTGCAGCGACCCGCTCGAACGCGGGGGGCATCGTCCAGCTCTGATCGCCCATCGGGATATGATAGGCGACGAGGTCCTTGGCCTTCTGCATCCCGGCGCGGTCGCACAGCTCGGCGTAGTACGGCGGGTTCCACGTGGTCATGAACGACGGACGATGCTCGAAGCCGTCGATCAGGAGCCCGCACTCGTAGTTGGTGCTCGGGTTCATCGGGCCGCGCAGCACGTCGAGGCCGCGCTCGCCGAGCCAGCGCGTGGCCGCGCCGAACAGGGCGTCGGCGACCTTCTGGTGGTTGACGCACTCGAAAAATCCCCAGAAGCCGACGCGATCCCCGTGAAATCGGTTGTGCGCCGGGTTCTCGATCGCCGCGATGCGGCCGATCACCCGGCCACCCCGGACGGCCAGAAAGAGGGCGCGGGCGGCATCCCGGTAGAACGGATGTCTGCTCTGGTCCAGCGCGTCGTAGACCGTGGCTCGGAGCGGGGGGACCCACTGCGGATGGCTCACCTGATCAAACAGCTGCCATGGCAGGTCGACGAAGCGGTCGAGATCGCGGCGGGTCGTGACGGGAATGACGTCGAGGTGCACGGCGGGGGGTGTGAGTCTCACTTACGGTCGACGTGCGCGAATGTAATACTGCGCCGACATGAACGTCGCCTCCCCGCGCCTCTCCGAAGCGGCCGTCGACAGCGCGAGCGACCGGATCATCGGCTTCGCTGGGCTGCTCTCGGTCGCGTATCTCGCCGTGATGACGTGGCCGCTGTGGATGCACATGCGCACGACGGGAGCAATCGCGCCGCTCGTGCTCCACCTCGCGACGCTGGCTTGCGGCGCTCTTGCGCTCGGTGTCCATCGCGGTTCCCCTCCGTTCCGCGTCGCGCGCGACTGGCTCCCGCTGATCGCCGGTCCAGTGATGTACGTCGAATTGCGATGGATCATCGCCGCGTTGGGCGCGGTTCATCGGGACGCGCTGTTGATGGCGTGGGAGGCGCGGCTCTTCCCGTCCAATCCATCGCTCACGCTCGCGCCTCGCATGCAGGTGCTCGCGCTGAGCGAACTGCTGCACCTCGCCTACGCGAGCTACTACGCGCTGGTCTACGTGCCGCCATTCATCCTGTACGTGCGCCGCAGGCGCGCCGAGTTCGCGGCCACGATGCTGACCCTCACGATCGTGTACGGAGCGTGCTTCCTCGCCTACGCGCTCTTCCCCGTCGACGGACCTCGGTACCTCGTGGGTCCGGCGGCGGCGCCCGACGGCCCCGTGCGCCGGTTTGTGCTCGCGCTGCTCGAGCAGGGCTCCTCCCGCGGCACGGCGTTTCCGTCATCGCACGTGGCCGCCTCGGTGGTATCGGCGCTGTGCACTCTGCAATTTCAACCGCGACTCGGCGCGGTGGTCACGCTCATCGCCGCACTGCTGACCGTGGCGACGGTCTACGGCGGATTTCACTACGCGGTGGACGCGCTCGTCGGCGTGATGCTCGGCCTCCTCGCCTGGCTCGGCGCCCAGGCCGCCCGGACCGTGCTCGCGTCTCTCGGCTCGCAGATCGCGACGGCGGACTGATACCGCACCGCGCCGCCAAACAGCTCCTCGGGCAGCGATAGCGCGGGCAGCTCCGCGACGCGAAGGCCAGGCGGGCGCCACCCGGATCGGTGCGCGGGCAAACCGGTGATACCGCACCCGATCGCCTTGAGTTCGGCCTCGGTGCGGCACCAGAAGCGGAAAAATTCCACCTCCGTCTCGCCCCCACGCGCGATCTCGCGCCCGAGCGCGTCGCGGTCGGCGGCGCTGAACACGCGTTCAGCCACGCGCGCCCATCGCTCGATCGGGCGGATGCGCTCCACGTCGATGCCCACGTCGCCCGCGCGCGAGAGAGCGACCACGAGCAGGTCGTCGGAGTGCGCGACGCTGAAGCGCACGCCGGCGGACTGCGCCGCGCGAGCGAGCGCGGGTTTGCCGTGCACTCCGATGCGAATCGGCACCTCGGCCGGTGCGACGCCGAGTGCGGCGCCCAGGATCTCCCGCAGTCGCAGCCGCCCCACGACGAATCGATGTGCCACCGCGCCGTTGAGGTGTCGCTCGAATCGCTGCCGCTCCGCCGCGTCGAGCGTCCTGCGCGCGTGCGCGAACGTGTCCGGATCCGCGCGCAGCACGGCGGTAAACACCACGACGTCGTGCCGCTCGACGCGCTCGCGCAGCGCGGCGTGTGGCCAGACCCCACACCACGCGTCCAGCGAGTCGCTCGTCACGCGGGCACCGTCGACCGTGCGCGCGTCGCCTCGCTCGGCGACTGCACTGACGGATGACCGGGCTCGTCGAGGCGTCGCAGCGCGACGGCAATGAGGCGAACAGTCGTCTCCAGCTCCTCCTCGGTGTGCGTGGCGGCAACGAAGAAGCGCAGCCGTGCCTCTTCGTTGGGCACGGCCGGCGCGACCATCGGCTGCACGTTCACCCCCGACGCGAGCAGGAGCGCGGAGAGCTGCGCCGCGCGCAGCGAGTCCCCGACGATGATCGGGATGATCGGAGTGCCCTTGGAGTCGCCGGTGTCGAAGCCCTGCTCGCGGCAGCGCGCCAGAAAGTACGCGGCCCGTTCGCGCAGCACGGCGACGCGCTGCGGCTCGGCGACGAGCTTGCGCAGCGCCGCCAGCGCCGCCGCCGCGTTGGAGGGCGGGATGCCGACGCTGTACACGAAACCGGGCGACGTATACTTGAGGTATTCGATGAGGGCGCGGCTGCCAGCGATGTAGCCGCCACAGCTCGCGAGCGACTTGCTGAGCGTTCCCATCCAGATGTCCACCGACCGCGGATCGATGCCCGCATGCTCGGCGATGCCGCGGCCCGTTCGGCCCAGCACGCCGAGCGAATGGGCTTCGTCGACCATCAACATCGCGCCGTGGCGATGTGCGGTCTCGACGAAGCGCGCGAGGTCGGGCACGTCGCCGTCGGCGCTGTACACACCCTCGATGATCACGAGCGCACGGCGATGCTGCACACGCACGCGGCCGAGCATCGCATCGAGCGCGCTCCAGTCGTTGTGCGGAAAGGTCAGTCGTCGCGCGCCCGAGAACTCGGCGCCCTGCATCGCGCTGTTGTGCATCAACAGGTCGCAGAGCACCACGTCTTCCGGACCGAACAGGTGCGAGATCGTGGACACGTTGGCCGGATGGCCGCCGATGTAGACCAGGGCGTCGTCCACGCCGACGAATCGTGCGAGCTCGCGCTCGAGCATCGCGTGAACGGGTCGCTCGCCCGAGACGACTCGGCTCGCCGACACCGAGCTGCCCCAGAGCGCCACGGCCTCCTGCGCGGCACGCGTCACGTCGGGATCGCCGGACAGACCGAGATAGTTGTAGTTCGCGAAGTTGAGCACCGTGCGTCCGCGAATCACCGCGTGACTGCCCGTGACGCCTTCGTGCACGTGAAAGAACGGACTCTCGATCCCGAACTCGTCGAGGAGGTCGAGCCGGTCGCGGAGTGCGCGGTATTCCGGCCACGCGGCGACGTCCGTCTCGAGGTCCGGTCCGGCGGATCGGCTCGAGCGCGCGACGCTCGGGCGCGAACCCGATGGTCGCGACGCGCGGCCTCCAGCATCGTCGGCGATGGTCGAGAGATGTCGCGCGAGGGCGCCGACGGTGGGCAGCTCCCAGAGCAGCGCCGCGTCGATGCTCGTGCCGAGTCGTCCCTCGAGCGCGACGAGCAGCCGCGTGGCGACGATCGAGTCGATGCCGAGCTCGCGCAGTGGCGTGTCGGAGTCGAGTCTCGCGGGTTCGATCTGCAGCTCGTCGCGCACCCATTCCAGGAGAAAGTGGCGCAGCGCCGCTTCCGCCGGCGGCGACGCGCCGTCGCGCACCGCGCGCCAGCCACCGATCACGTCGAGCGTGCCGCGCCGCAGCGCCGTGCGGCACGCGCCGCGCTGGATCTTGCCGCTGGAGGTCCGGGCGATGGTGTTCTGCTTCACCAGCACGATCTCGTCCGGGACGATCCCCACGGTGGCGGCCAGCTCCGTCCGCACGGCGTGGAAGAGCGCGGCGTCCTCCGCGGGCTTGTGGTGCCGAGACGCCTCGAGCACGAGCACGAGCTCCTCGCCGCGCGCGCCGGCCACGGAGAACGCCGCCGAGAAACCAGGCCGCAGATCGGGATGGCTCCGTTCAGCGGCGACCTCGATGTCGTGCGGATAGAAGTTGCGGCCGCCGATGATCACGAGATCCTTCCGCCGTCCCGTCACCACGAGCTGGCCGTCGAGCAGCGCGCCGAGGTCGCCGGTGCGGAGATATCTCCGCGCAGCGCCGCCTGGCGCAGTGCCGGCGAGGGTCGCACCGAAGGTGTGAGCGCTCTCACCGGCTCGGTTCCAATAGCCCCGCGCGACGCTTCCTCCGGCGATCCAGATCTCGCCGACCGTGCCATCATCGCACGGCGCCAGGGAGTCCGGATCGACGATGCGGACTTCCTGCTCCGGCATTCCCGATGCGACCAGCAGCATGCCGTCCTCGTCCGGCGCTGGCGCCCGCACCTCGCCCGCTTCGAGCGCGCGGCGGCTCGCCCCGACAACGAGCGGCTCGTGCGCCGCCGGCCCGCCGGACACGAAGAGCGTGCTCTCCGCGAGCCCATAACAGGGAACGATGACGTCCGGCCGGAGACCGCTCACCGCGAACGCCGCGGTGAACCGCGCGATCGTGTCGGCACGAATGGGCTCCGCGCCGTTGAACGACGTGCGCCACGCGGAGAGGTCGAGCGCGGCGCGCTCCGCCTCGGTCGTGCGCTCCACGCACAGGTCGTACGCGAAGTTCGGCGCGCCGCTCGTCGTGGCCCCGTAGTGGGCCATCGCCTCCAGCCAGCGCATCGGCCGCTGCAGAAATGTGGCGGGCGCCATCAAAGCGGAGGGTCGGCCGACGTATACCGGCTGAAGGATCCCCCCGATCAACCCCATGTCGTGAAATGGCGGCAGCCAGAACACGCCGCTGTCACCGACGCGATGTCCCGACACGCGATGGATGATCGCGGAGTTCTCCAGCAGGTTCCCGTGCGAGAGCATCACGCCGCGTGGCTCACCAGTGGACCCCGACGTGTACTGGAGCATCGCGAGCGACGATGCGCTCGTACGGGGGTCGCGCCACGTGCCGCCGTCGTTGCGCACCAGCGCGGTGGCGTCCAGCCAGGTCACGCCGTGAAGCCCCTCGTTGAGCGCCAACCAACCCGGGAGTCTGGCCGCGAACGCCGCGCCGACGAGGGCCACGTGTGCGCCGGAATCGGCGACGATCCCCGAGACCCGCGGATCCGCGCGCCGAGGATTGGGCGGGTAGGCCGGCACCGCGACGGCGCCCGCGTAGAGACAGCCGAAGAACGACGCGACGTAGTCCAGGCTCGGCGGCACCAGGAGCACCACCCGGTCGCCCGGCGCGACGCGCGCGGACAATCCCACGGCAATGGCGCGGGCACGATCGCGGAGTTCGGCGAAGGTGAGGGCACCCTCCTCCGCTCCCTCGCCGCTGACGAACCGGAACGCGACCTCGGCAGGCTGCCGGGCGGCGCGATACTCCAGCAGCTCGACCAGGGTCGAGATGCCCTCGTCGTGCGCGTCGTCGTGCAACAGCTCGCCGTGAATCACGCCCGCGACTCCTCGGATGGAACGGCGCCGGGGCGCGCCTGGCGAGCGCGCATCCAACCGGCCTGGAGGTACCAAAGGTACGTCTCGCGCACGCCGTCCTGCAGTGGAATCGTCTCCCGCCAGCCGAGCTCGGCCCGCGCACGGCCAGCATCGCACAGCCACCACCGCGGGCGAGCCAGCCGGGTCTTGTGGCCGTTGGCGAGTGAATGCCATCCAGTGAGCGCGCTCGCGAGGTCCCCCGCGAGCCCAGCGAGGGCGATGACGGGCAGCGGCAGCTGGAGGTCGAGCGCGTGCTTGGCCGAGGCCGCAGCGGCGACCGCCGAGTAGAGGTCGCGCCAGGTCACGGGCGCATCGTTGGCGACGAAGTAGGTACGGCCGACGGAAGCCGGACTGTCGGCGGCGAGCATGATTGCCGCGACGAGATCCTGGACGTGCACCAGCGAGAAGACGTTGTCGCGCGGGACGGCGTAGAGTGCCACCGGCCGGGCCGCGAGGCGGAAAGCGCGCAGAAAGTCGCGATCCCCAGGCCCGTAGACGGCGGCTGGGCGTACGACCGTGACGGGCAACCGACCCTCGTACGGGCGAACCGCCTGCTCAGCTTCCAGTTTGCTGCGACCGTAGCCTTCGATCGGGTTCGGCTTATCGTCCTCGCGTACCGGCGCGTGTAGTGATCTCGCCGGTCCGGCCGCAGCCTGCGACGACACGATCAGCACGCGCGGCGGGCGGGCGCCGGCATGCGCCATCGTGGCGGCGAGCAGGTTGGCCGTGGGCACGACGTTGCCGTAGCGGAACTGGGCGAGTGTGCGCCGCTTCGTGACGCCCGCCAAGTGAAAGACGTGGGTTGCCTCCTCCCAGCAGCCCGCCTCGCGCACCGAACGATCGTCCAGGAGATCGGCCATGTAGCGTTCCACGCGCGTGTCGAGCGCAGGCAGCCGAGTGTCCGGCCGCGCCAGCACGCGCACCGTCGCACCGCGCGCGAGCAGCGCGGCCACGAGGTGAGAACCGATGAAGCCAGACGATCCGGTGACGACGGCGATCATTCTCTCGAGGTCGGAGTGCGCAGTGTGCCGGAGGCCCGAAGCATCTGCCAGGCTGAACCAACTGCGGGAAGCACGCCAGCGCACGCTCCGAGTCTCCCAGGTGGCGCGTCGTCTCTTTCGACGCGCCCGCATGGCGTTAGACTTACCATCGAGTCGGGCCCTTAGCTCAGGTGGTTAGAGCAGCGGACTCATAATCCGACGCGCGCTGGTTCGAATCCAGCAGGGCCCATCGCATCTCCGGCTTCCTCACCCATGCCGAACCCCCCGACCCGTCCGCACCGCGCGCCGTTGCGCGTTGCGCTCACGGTGGATTTCGAGCCGGACTGCCCGCCGTATCTGAGTTCGACCTTTCGAGGCATCGAGCAGGGCGCACCGTTACTGCTGGAGCTGTTCGCCGAGACGGGAGTGCGGGCGACGTACTTCACGACGGGCGAGGTGGCGGCGCGCTATCCCGGATCGGTCGAGGCCCTGGTCGACGCCGGCCACGAGCTCGGATGCCACGGCGTGACGCATACGGCCTTCGACACGCTGGACGAGGCGACCGCGCGCTGGGAGATCGTCGAGTCGTCGTGGCGGCTTCGCGACGTCGCGCCGGTCACCTCGTTCCGCGCTCCATACCTTCGGTTCCCCGAGCGCTACGTGCCGCTCCTCGAGGACGCGCACTTCACCCTCGACTCGTCGCTGGCCAAGTACAAGCGTTCGTACCATGCGGCGCGCGCACGCACGTCGCTGACGCGCATACCCGCGTCGATGACGTCGTCGGTGCTGCGCCTTCCTTCCGTCGTGCGCGACCCGTGGCTCGCCATGCTCAGCGATCCCGTCGTGCTGTTTGTGCATCCCTGGGAGTTCGTCGATCTCACCAGAGAGCGGCTGCGCTACGACTGTCGATTCCGCACCGGACCCATCGCACTCGCCTGCCTTCGTGAGGTCATCGCGTCGTTCGCGGCGCGAGGCGCGGAGTTCGTCACGATGCGCGAGCTCGCCAGGTGACGCCGCCCGGTGGGATGCCGCGGCGCGCATGGCGCGTCACCGCGCTCGTCGCCATGGTCGCGCTCTTCGCGCTCGCGCTCCAACGCATGGATCTGACGCGAGCGTGGGCGGAGCTCGGCACCATTCGCGCCGCCTGGATCGGCGCGGCGCTGCTGTGCTACGTCGCCATCCTTCCGCTGTGGGCGACCCAATGGCATCTGCTCGCGCCCCCGGCTCCGTCACTCACGCGACGCCGCATGCTCGAGGTAGTGGCGATGACCTCGTCGGTGTTGAATACGACGCCGATGTTCGTCGGCGAAGCGACTGGCGTGCTTCTCCTCGCGACGCGCGCGGGCATCGGCCGCGGCGCCGCGCTGTCGGTCCTGGCCATGGATCAACTGCTCGTCGGGCTGGCGAAGCTGGTGGTCCTCTCGTCCGTCGCGTTGACGGTCGCGCTGCCCACCTGGATGACGAGCGCCCTGATCTCGCTCCTCGTCGCCGTTGCGGCGCTGCTCATCGCGCTGGCGGTCGCCTCGTGGCGGCACGCCGACGTAGCTCGTCTCACCGACCGCATGCTGCCGCGTCGCTTTCGCGGCAGGTTGACGGCGTTCGGGCCGGCACTCGCCCCGCTCCGCTCCCCCGCGCGCGGCGGTGGTGCGCTACTGCTCGCCCTGGCGAAGAAGGCCGCGGAGGTGCTGGCGATCCTCTGCGTGCAGCGCGCGTTCGGACTCTCGCTCCCGCTCTCCAGCGCGGTGCTCGTGCTCGCGACTCTCAACGTAGCGACGCTGCTTCCGCTCACGCCGGCCAACGTGGGCATCTACGAGGCCGCGACCATCGTCGCCTACCAATGGCTCGGCGTCTCGGCGGAACAGGCGCTCGGCATCGCGGTGGTACAACACCTCTGCTTCTTCGTCGCGCTCGCGCTGCCCGGGTACTGGTGGCTCGCCGGCGCGAAGCGGCTGACGCCGACGATCTAGCGGTGCGCAGTCAGCTCGCCGGGTCAGTCGAGGTGCGCGCGATACGCCGCAGCCATGGCGTACATGCTCGCGTGCGCCGTCGCTACATCGCTCCAGTCGTACGGCGGCGGGGCCGACGCGTTCCGGTGCAGCACGTAGTCGCGGAAGGGCGCATCGAGCGCGATGCGTGACATGAAGCGCGACAGCTCGCCGGCATCCCGCGCGAGCAGTCCGTTCACGCCCTGGCGTATGAAGTCACGCAGCCCGCTCGCGAGCATGCCGATCACGGGCAGGCCGGCGGCCCTCGCCTCCAGCGCCGCGATGCCGAACGATTCCAGCTCACTCGGCAAAACGAAAGCGTGAGCGCGCGAGTACAACTCGCGGAGCGCGCCGCGCGACAGGTGACCAGGCAACTCGACGCGGTCCCCCACTCCCAGCTCCGTGGCCAGCCGGATCATTGCCGAGCGCGCCGGCCCCTCGCCCGCCACGATGAGCCGCATCCGCGGCGCGCCGGCCACGAAACGAACGGAGTCCGCAAACGCCCGCACGAGCCGTAACGGCCGCTTCTTGCGCGAGAGGCGCATCGCGGACGCGAAAAGGATCTCGTCGGTGTGCGCGCGGCGCGGGGTTTCGCGCCAGAAGCGCGTGTCGATCCCGTTCGGCAACACCCCGATGCTCGCCCCCGGGATCCAGCGCGCCGCCTGCTCCGCCGCGATGCTGCTCACGGCGCTGAGCACGACGCGACCCGTCGCCCAACGAAACAGCGTCTCGCTCGCACCGAGGAGGAACGAGGCCCGATGCAGCATCGAGTGGAAGGTGATCACCGACGGGACACCTGCTCGCGCCGCGGCAATCGCGCCGCCGTACGCCACCGGCGACACCACGCTCACATGCGAGTGCACGACGTCGAACCGCTCAGCGCGGATCACTCGATCGAGCGAGCGCAGCGCGCCGGGCGTGAACGCGACGCCGGAGAATGGTGCGAGTGGAGCGGCGATCCGGTGCACCGGCACCCCGTCCACCTCGTCGTCCCCGCGCGTGGTCGTGACGATGCGTGCGTCGGCGCCCGCCCGCCGGAGCGCGATCGCCAGGTCGCGCAGATGCAACTCGATCCCGCCGTGGCGCGGGAGAAACCAATCACAGACCAGCGCGATGCGCACCGGTGCGATGGTGCGCGCTACTGCTGCAGATGCAGCGCGAGCTCCGCCGCGAAGTACCGTCGCTCGCCGCCAAGAAAGCGGTAGTTGCGTGCCTCCTCGCCGACGAAGCGAAGCGACAGCGCCGGTCCCGCCTCACTCTGCACGAGCAGAGTCGCGCCGATGCGATCCCGAGTCTCGTCTGCGGAGCGCGACAGCTTCTGCACGACATATCGCGAGCTGTCCCGATCGGCGTAGAACGCCCCGTACTCGGCATTGCTGTAGATCGCTCGACGTCCGTCGATGCTCACGCGCGCCGAGGGTATCGGTTCCCACGTGATCTGCGCGCCGAACGCCTTGGCGTCGGGACCGAGCTCGTTGCCGAGCAGCCGGCCACGGGTGGTCGTCCCGTTCGTCAGCTCGGCATGCGTGTACGTGAGGATACCCATGTGCGCCGCGGTCAGCTTCAGCGAGAGGAGCGGCGAGACGAAGCGTGGCAGTATGATGCCAATCGTCTGCGAGCCGTAGCCGGTGAGCAGCTTGGGAAGGCGGTGCACGTCGAAATCGTCGATGAGAAGCTCGCCCGTGAACAGTACGCCGCGCAGGCCGCCGATCCGGAGCCGTCCGTCCAGGCCCAGGACCTTGTCGGAGCTCACGTCCAACGTGCTCGTGCTGTCGTAGTAGTTGTGCCGCCGGAAGATGTCGATGAACGGGAGGAAGTCGATCAACCGATCCAGGGTGCCGGACGACCTGCCGTCCTCCCCCCCGAAGTGGTTCAAAAACGTCGCGCCGATCTCGGAGCCGGCGGTCGGCTGAACGCTCACCTTGTACGCGAGAAGCTTCGAGCCCGACCGGGCCCTGCTCCGTCCGAGGTTTGCCCCCACCAGCGTCGCCTGCACGGGGCCGATTCGTCGCAGGAACCCAGGAAGGGTGAACGGGCGGTCACTCGAGATCGAAAGCTGATCCACTGCGGGCGCGTCGCTCGCGAAGAACAGTCCGTCGGTCGTGGACTGCGCCCACGCGAGCTGCTCGCGTCCCAGGCTCACCGCGACGTTGGCCACCCGCGCCCGCGCCACCGCGAGCAGCATGTCGCCCGACCAGAGCGCCGCGGTGGTGTCCCTCGGTTGATAGAGCTGGATGCGTTCGCGCGCCGTGAAGGCGAGCCAGGTCGTCGGCTCGATGCGCTGCGCCAACTCCAACACAGTCGACGTGCCGGGTTTGAGCGGCTCCCCCAGCCGGCGCGGCAACAGAGACCCGGTCGTCGCCTCGGTGGGCGACGAGTGGCTGGCGGGGAAACCGCGCCGTTCCGCATCCGTCGAGCTGACCACGAGTGAGACGCCGTCGAGCAGGGAGATGACCGCATCCGTGCTCGGGACGTCGTCGACCTCACGCGAGAAGCGCGTCTCCAGGCGGCGCAGCAGCCCGTCGGCGATCGAGAGCTCCAGATCGGTGATCAGATGGCTGACTTCGCGCTCGCCCATTCGGTTGGCGCGCTCTCGCGCCACGCGCACGATCCGTCCGATCTCACGGCGCGAGTACGGGCGTTGCCCGATGATCACCGAGTCGAGGATCCCGAGCTCGCTGAGCCGGTCGAGATCGCGATAGACCAGATCGGACGATGGCAGCGTCGCCGTCCCCTGCGCCGATGCAGGCAGGCTGGCGACTGCGAGCAGGAGGACGATCGCGTAGATGCGTCGCAGAGAAGAGATGTGCACGCGCGAAAGTTAGCGGCGAGCAGTCCCGCGAGTAACCGACGACTCGCCCGAGAGGTGCAGCGTCCGGACGCTCACGCCGGCGTCTTGATCCTCGCCCCTGCCTGCTCGAGTCGGCCACGAAGCCGCTCGGGCAGCCGCGCACGCACCACGAGCTGATCCCCCTCGGTCCGCTGGTCCAGCACCTCGCCCTGCGAATGGATCTCAGCCAGCATGCGGCCGTCACCGGTGGACATCCACACCTCGGCCACGGGGCGTAGCGCGCGCACGGCGTGCCTTAGCGCTCGGCGCAGTGGATCGAGTGCCTCGTCGGCGGTCGTGTTCACGAAGATCGCGCTCGGCACCAGCGTCGTGACGCGTTCCTGAAGGTGCAGCAGCGCCTCCTCGCTCAGCAGGTCCGTCTTGTTGAACACCAGCAGCACGGGCTGTTCGTTCAGCCCGAGATCGAGCAGCACCTGATCGACCACGAGCCGCTGCTCCTCCCAGAGCGGATGGCTCGCATCCACGACATGGAGCAGCAGGTCCGCGTCGCGCGTCTCCTCGAGTGTCGCGCGAAACGACGCCACGAGATGGTGGGGAAGCTTGCGGATGAACCCGACGGTGTCTGTGAGGAGCACGTGCGCGTTCTCGCCGAGATCGACCTCGCGGGTCAGCGGATCGAGTGTGGCGAACAGGCGGTCCTCCACGTGCACATCCATCGCGCCAGTCATTCCGCGCAGGATCGACGACTTGCCCGCATTGGTATATCCGACGATCGACGCCTTGAACGAGTCGGCGCGCGACTGGCGCTGCACCACACGGTTCTGCTGCACGTGCGCGAGGCGCTCCTTGAGCAGCTTGATCCGATGATTGATGAGCCGACGGTCCGTCTCGAGCTGCGTCTCACCCGGGCCGCGCACGCCGATACCGCCGCGAAACTTCTCGAGATGGGTCCACATGCGAGTGAGCCGCGGCAGCGTGTACTCGAGCTGCGCGAGCTCCACCTGCATCTTCGCCTCGCTCGATCGCGCCCGTGTCGCAAAGATGTCGAGGATCAACTCCGCGCGATCCACCACACGCGTGCCGACCATCGTCTCGATGTTGTTGCCCTGGCTCGGCGAGAGCTCGTCGTCGAAGATGATGAGCGTCGCGCTCGTATCCTGCACCATCGCCTTCAACTCGTCGATCTTTCCCTTGCCCAGATAGGTGCCCGGATGCGGACGGTCGAGCTGCTGGGTGATCTGGCCCACGACCGTGGCGCCTGCGGTATCCGCGAGCCGTTCCAACTCGCGCAGATGCTCGCCGAGCAGCTTGAGCGCCCCCGCCCGTTTGGCCGGCGTGCCGACGAGCAGTGCGCGCTCGACGGGCGGGGAGACGGAGATCAGTTCGCGTGAGATGGGCGGTCCTCTACTGGCGGGAGTTGCCGCCGAGCGCGTTGAACCGCCCGGTGGAGGTATACGGCACGGTGAAGTTGCCCACGACCGTACCCACGGTGACGTCGCCCTGCACGCGGTAGTTCACACCGCCCGAGTTCAGCAGCTGCCGGCCGGCCGCGCCGACTCCGGAATACGTGAAGCTCACAGGGATGGTCACGACCGACGAGTCGTTGCTGTTCACCGTGAAGCGGCTGTCCACCGTACCTGTCGCGAACTGCACGCTGTCGCCGACCAGCACGTTGTACGACATGCGCGTCGCGTCCATGCGGTACCCATTCGGATTGTACACGCTGAGCCGCACGTCCAGGTTGCCTCCGGTGAGCCCCACGCCGTTCACCCGCACGTCCTGCAGGTGCACGATGGGCTGCTGGAACGCCTGCTTGCCGAGCATGCTGCAGCCGGCGGTGGCCACGATCGCGGCCGAAGCCGCACCTAACATCAGACGACGCATCTCACTCCTCCGTTGACGGTTGCCGGCCGGTCTCGCGAGCAGGTGCATCCTGCGCGCGTGCGCGCAGCTCCTCCCACCACGCCAGCCGCTTGGCGATCTCCTTCTCGAACCCGAAGGGACCGGGCCGGTAGAAGGCCGACCCGGCCAGGTCGTCCGGGAGATACTCCTGCGGGATGTATGCCTCCGGTACGGCATGCGCGTACTGATACCCCTCGTGGTAGCCCAGTTCCTTCATGAGCTTCGTCGGGGCGTTTCGAATGTGCAGTGGCACTTCTGCCGCGGGGTGCTCCCGCGCCGCCGCCAGCGCCGCGTCCAGCGCCACCTTGCTGCTGTTCGATTTGGGCGCCGTCGCGAGGTAGATGACCATCTGCGACAGCGGAAGGTATCCCTCGGGAGCGCCCAGCATGTGAAAGGCATCGCGCGCCGCGACCGCCAGCTTGAGCGCCTCGGGGTCCGCCAGCCCGATGTCCTCAGCCGCCATCGCGATCGCGCGGCGAAAGATGACCATCGGGTCCTGTCCGCCCTCCAGCATCCTCGCCATCCAGTACAATGCCGCCTGCGGATCGCTCCCACGAAGCGATTTGTGAAAGGCGCTGAGGATGTTGTACGTCGCCTCTCCGCCCTTGTCGTAGCGCGAGACACGCAACTGCGCCGCGTCGCGTGCCACCTGCTCGGTGATGCGGCCGCCGGCTCCCACGTGATCGGCCGCCGCCTCGAGCACGGTGAGCGCGCGGCGAGCATCCCCGTCGCTCTCGCTCGACACCAGATTCAGGGCCGCGTCATCGATGGTGAGGCCGAGCGAGCCGAGACCACGCTCCGCGTCGCCGAGCGCGCGCTCCACGACGCCAGCGACGTCCGCGACGGAAAGCGCGCGCAGCACGAATACACGCACCCGCGATAGCAGGGCCCCGTTGATCTCGAAGCTCGGGTTCTCCGTGGTGGCGCCGATCAGCGTGATCGTCCCCGCCTCCACGTGCGGAAGAAACGCATCCTGCTGCGCCTTGTTGAAGCGATGGATCTCGTCCGCGAAGAGGATCGTACCGCGTCCGCTCTCGAGGCGACCTTCAGCTTCGCGCACGATCTCGCGAACGCGGGGAACGCCCTCGGTGACCGCGGAGAACGACACGAACTCACGGTCGGTGTATCGCGCGATCAACCGCGCCAAGGTCGTCTTGCCGGTGCCCGGCGGCCCCCAGAACACCATCGAGGAGACACTCCCCTTCTCGATGCTCTCGCGCAGTGGCAGACCTGGCGCGAGCAGGTGCGACTGGCCGGCGAACTCCTCGAGCGTGCGCGGGCGCATGCGCGCTGCCAGGGGTTGCGGAGGTGCCGACGCCGCGAACAGCGACGGTCCTCCCGACCGGCCCCGCGCGCCACGACGATCCGTCACCGTCAGGCTCCCGCCAGAAGTCGCGCGGCGAAGTACATCGCCACGCCGCCGACGAACGCCAAGGGCAGCTGCCAGCCCCCGCGCGCGCGGAACTCCGGCACGAGGTTCGACATGCCGACGTACAGCGTCACGCCCGCGGCCAGCGCGAGCCCATTGTCGCGGAGCGCCCCGATGTACTCCGTCAGCACCACGCCGGCGATCGTCGCCAGGCCGAGCGCGCCGGCAGCAAGAAGCGCTCGGCGCCGTCCCTGCCCCGCGGCAAGAAACAGGCTGGCGATGGCGAGCCCTTCGGGCACCTTGTGGAGGATCACGGCGAAAAACACCAGCGCACCGACCGCGCCACCGACCTCCAAACCGCTCGCCACCGCCACGCCGTCCACGAAGGTGTGCAGTAGCAGGCCCACCAGCGCCGCCACGCTCACCGCCTCGGAGACGTGATGCGTCTCCTGCCCGAAGTGGAAGTGCGTGCCGATCACGTGCTGCGTGATGTGCACGGCGATGTAGCCGCCCAGCGCGACGAGCGCGGCGGAATGACCGCCGCGCGAGAGCGCCTCGGGGAAGAGGTCGATCATCGCGACGCTGATCATGAACCCCGCGGCGAAGGCGAGCATCGCGTCCAGCGCGCCCACGCTCCATCGGGAACGCCAGGTGACCGCGAGCGCACCGAGCATGTTCGCACCGGCCGCCGCCAGCGCGAAGATAAGCTTGCCGTCACTCACCTGTTCAGGGGCCGGGCCCGTCTCGAGGATCCGCGCGTCACACGCGCTGAAGCGCCAGCCGCTCCGCCGCCGTCGCCACCGCGTTCACCAGGTCCGGCGCCGCCGGAAATCCCTGGCGCTTGATCCGCCAACTCTTCGAGCGCACGCGGCTCTGCTCTTCCAGTCCGCGTCCTTCCAGCAGATACAGCCACTTGTCGGACTTGGAGTAGATGAACAGTTCGAGGTGCGGGTTGAGCGAGAGCTGGTCTTCCGGCGTATACGCGCTCACCTCGACGCCGCCGAACCGCGCCAGCAGCAGCTTGAGCCGCGCCACCGTGTCGCGCACGTCCGGTAGGGGCAGCGCCTCGCCCTTCCACTTGCGACCACTTCGAAGATCGTCGATGTACAGGTCCACCGCGGGGCTCAGCAGCTCGGACATCGTCCAGAACAGATCCACCACGCGCTCGGCGTTGGCGACGATGTGCGCCGTGTAGACGCCCTCCTCCTCCGTGAAGGTGAACCCATCGCTGCTCGCTCGAAAGCGACGCCAGATCGATGCCTCGGGCTGCTTGCCGCGGAAGAACATTCGCCTCTAGGGCTCAGTCGAAGGGTGGACCGCGGATCGAGAGCTCTCGCCTAGCGCCGCGAGGATCTGCGGCACGTCGGCGAGCAGTGTCTCCGGAGTGTTGCGCGCCGGGTCCTCGAGCACACGCTCGAGCAGCGCGTGCAGAATCTTAGCATAGATCGGCCCCGCACGGATGCCCGCGTGACGCAGGTCGTCGCCGCCGATCGCAAGATCCGAGAGCTCGATCGGGTCGGTGTACAGGCTTTGGCGCATCCTCCGATGCAGGGAGCGCACCGCGCCGTCCGTCGGCGCCGCCATCTCCACCGCGCGGCACGCGCGCCACCGGGCGAGCGCGAGCCGGAGGAATGGCCCCGCATACGCGCGCCCGAGCCGCGAGAGCCAGCGTCGCACCTCGACGTCCGATGGCGTTCCGGCAGCGAGTGATGACGCAAGCGAGGCGCCGAGCGATGCCCAACGCTCCACGAGCGCCGTGACCCAGTTCGTGTCGTGCTTCGAGAACCGCAGCGCGACCATCGCGGCACGGGCGTCCGTCGGTCGCGCGTCGAGAAAGAGCGCGGCAAGCCGATTGGCCGTGCGCTGCGGTCGTGGGCTCGATCCCTCGAGTGAACGCGGCATCTCGTCGAGCGTGGCGAGCGCGATCTCGGAGAGCTGATTCAGCGAGGGGATGAGCACGGACAGCGCGCCGACGTCGCGCCACAGCCGCAGCGCGCCGCCGGGCCGCTGCACCTGCTGCATCGTCTTGCGCAGCTCCTGCTGCACCCGCTCCGCCGAGAGCCGCGCGAGATGCGGCGCGGACGTCCGGATGGCGTCCAATGTCGTGGACTCGATGGCGAACTCGAACCGGCTGGCGAATCGGATGGCGCGGAGCGCGCGCAGGCGATCTTCGCGCATCCGCTGCTGGGCGTCACCTACCGCGCGCACGACTCCGGCGCGAAGGTCCCGCTCACCACCGAAGGGATCGCGCACCTCGCCGCTGTGCGGGCGATAGGCGACGGCGTTGATCGTGAAATCGCGTCGCGCGAGATCCTCGCCCAGGCTGGCGCCGAACGCGACGACGGCATGCCGCCCGTCAGTCGTGACGTCGTGGCGGAACGTCGTGATCTCGTGCGGCACACCGGCGTCGTCCAGGATGCTCACCGTGCCGAACTCGATGCCCACCGGGATGGTGCGCTTCCGCCCGAACAGCTCGCGCACCTGCTCCGGCGTGGCCGGCGTCGCCAGATCCCAATCGAGCGGCCGGCCGCCCAACAGCGCATCGCGGATGGCGCCGCCCACGCACCATGCCTCGAACCCCGCCGCCTCGAGGCGGCGGGCAATGTCGAGCACGCTTGGGGTGGGGTCGAACCGATGCACGTTGCGAGGACTGGTGTCTGGTCAGCGCCAAGCTGGCGAGCGCCGGAGCGGCGCCTGCGGAGTGGAACCGGCGGTGTATCCGGCCCGCCGTCAGGGCGACGGAAGATAGCCTCGCTTCACAATGCTCGACCCATCCGCGGCAGGATCCCACTTCACCGGAGAAACATCTGTAGTTAGATTTGGCATTCACCTGCCACCGAGGACGCCGATGCCCGAGCTGCTCCCCTTTCTCGACGCCGCCGCAGCGCACCCGGACTTCAAGCGTGAGGTCCTCGACTTCGTGCAGGGTGCGCCGTCCACGCGCATCGAGCTTCGGGGCTACGCTCCTCGGGTGAAGGTCGAGCGGGTACTGACCCAGCTTCTGCACGAGCTCCCGAGCCTCCGCATCGAGCGGGTGCTCGTCACGGGCCGCTCCGGGTGCTCAGACTTCTCGGGCGAGATCGTCGCGTACGAAGGCGATGCCCAGCATCGCTTCGCGTTCACCTGGTGTTGCTCGTGGCGAGCCCAGCAGCTCGGCTGGAAGGACTGCTTTGGGTTCTGGGATCAGGCCCGCGCCGCGCGCGAGTTCGGGTGGCGCTGCTTCGAGAAGTGGGAGCCGCTGGTCTCCTGACGAGTTGGGCGCCACCGTCCACTCACTGCGCGGCGAACAGGTTCCGCAGCGCGTCGAGATCGTAGCCGAGCCCCAGGGCGAGCATGCAGTCCACCCGTGCCTGGCCGGGCCTGCGCTCGTAGGCGAACACCGCTCCGGCCTCCAGCAGCCGACGCCCACCGCCAGGATAGCCGTACGTGGGCCCCACGCGTCCCCTGAGGGCCCGCGAGGTGACGATCGCGGGCCGCCCCGTCTCGACCCACCGCACCACGCCCTCGAACATTGGGGGCGGCACGTTGCCTCGTCCCATCGCCGCGATCACGACCGCGCGAGCGCCCGTCTCACGCGAGGCGTCCAGCAACCGGGCATCGGCGCCCGCCCATGCGTAGACGATGTCCACTGGCTCGGCAGGGTGCTCGGGCGTGAGGGGAGCCGGCATACGGAGCAGCGCGCGTCGGTAGACGACGCGTCCCTCGTCGACCTCGCCGAGCGCGCCAAGCCCCGGTGACTCGAAGGCGCCGCGCGCCTCGGTGTGCGTCTTCGTCACCTCGAGCGCGCTGTGGATCCGCTCGTCGAGGCACACGAGCGCACCCTTGCCGCGAGACTCGGGGCTCGAGGCCACGCGCGCCGCATCGAGGAGGTTCGACGGTCCATCCCATCCGAGATCGCCAGCGGGGCGCATCGCGCCGGTGAACACCACGGGCTTGCCCGGTGGAAGCGAGCGTGCGACGATGTACGCCGACTCCTCGAGCGCGTCGGTGCCGTGCGTTACGACGACACCGTCCACCTCCGGCCGCGCCAGGTGCGTCGCCACACGATTTCGCACCGCCCACATCCGCTCCACCGTCATGTGCGGCCCCGGGAAGCGTCCCCACTCGTCCACCTCGAACTCCGCCACGCCATCGAGCCCGGGAGTGAGCCGCACGATCTCGTCTCCCGTCAGCGTCGGCACCGCGCCGCCCAGTCGCGCGTCGTGCTTCATCGAGATCGTCCCGCCGGTGAACAGCAGCACGATCATCGCGGCACCGCCCTCACAGCGTCTGCTCCACGAGATCGCAGATGATGTGCTGGATGCAGAGGTGCAGCTCCTGTGCGCGGTCCGTGCGCGACGTGGGGATGACGACACTGTGGTCGGCGAGGGCGCGGAGCGCGCCGCCGTCACGGGCGCTGAACGCGAGGACGGCGACACCCTTCTCGCGCGCGGCCTCCGCGGCTCGCAGCACGTTCGGCGAGTTCCCGCTCGTCGAGTGGATGATCAGCAGGTCGCCGCTGCGCGCGAGCGCCTCGATCTGCCGCGAGAACACCCGCTCGAACCCGATGTCGTTGCCAGCCGCGGTGAGCAGCGACGTATCGGTCGTCAGCGCGATCGCCGGATAGGCGCGCCGGTTCCGCATGAAGCGGACGACGTATTCCGTCGCGAGATGCTGCGCGTCGGCCGCGCTGCCGCCGTTGCCACAAAAGAATAGGGTGCCGCCGCGTTGCACGGCGTCGTGCACCATCTGGTGCGCGCGCGCGAGCTCCGGACCGAGCTCGGTCGCGACGCGCTCCGCCGTGAGGGAAAGCTCGCGCAGCGCGTCGGCGAATGGCGATGTCATGCGCTCCTCACTCGGTGTGATTGTGCCCGCCGACGTCTCGCGCCGGTCGGGTCAACGGCGAAGGAACAGCTCGCGAAAGCGACCGAAGATGCCCGTGGTGCCCGGGAGCGGAGGTACGGGCGCCAGCGGCTCCCCATCCAGCAGGCGCCTCGCGTTGGTCCTGGTCAGCAACTCCGCGTGCACGGGCGACGACACTTCGCGGAGCCAGTCGCGCGCCGTCTTCAGTGTGCGCGAATCGCCGTGATTGTCGCTGGAGAACATGTCCACGAGGCCTTCCTCGAGGAGCTCCCGCGACAGCTTGGCGATGCGTCCTCGCCCGAGGAGACCGGCGGTATCCATCTGGATCACCGCTCCGGCGCGGCGCCAGCCGTCCACGAGCTTGACCGTGCATCCCCAGTACCGCTCGGGATGGGCAAGCACGGGCACGACGCCCGAACAGCGGATGCGATACAGCTCGTCCCCGCCCTGGGCCGGCACGCCGGACAGAGGGAACTCGACGAGCACCGCCCGTGAGCCACCCAGCGCGAGGTGCGGCGAACGCAGATCGCGGTTGGGTTCGTCCAGCATGATCTCCCAGCCGAGGCGGAGCTCGGGCACTGCGGGCGCCGCGGCGCGGAGTTGGTCGAGCAGCTCCAGGTGCCGAGCGTGCGGCGCGTCGGCAATGCGAGACGCAGTCAGGTGCGGAGTGAGTACCACGCACTCCACACCGTCGGCCGCGAACTGCTGCAGCACGCCCACCGATGTCTCGATCGAGCGCGAGCCGTCGTCCACGCCCGGGAGGAGGTGCGAGTGCAGATCGATCATCGCAGCGGTCGATTCACGACGATGCTCCCACAGCGTCGCCGCCGCTGAGCGATGCGATGCGCGCCATGGCATCTCGCGCGCGCGCCCCGAGCTCACTCGGCCTGTCGCTGCCCGCCTCGAACGCGTACGTCACGAGCGCGTCGGCGGCGAGGAGATCGAGCGCGGACTCGCGCGTCGTCGCGTTGTTGCGCAGCAGAGACTCCACCAGCCGCTCCCCGGCTTGCAGACACCAATCGAGCGCCTCGCTCGCATCGGCCGCGAGCGACTCGCCGAGCGCATGGTCGATGCGCGCGCGCAGCGCAGGAGGCGGCACCGGACGCCGCGCGTCGATCCACTCGGCCAGCGTCACGTGCTGGCGAGCATCGCCGCGATGATCCGCGGCGCCTCATCGAGCGCGGCGGCCAGTCGGTTCGCGTCGGGCACTCCGGCCTGTGCCATATGTGGCTTGCCTCCCCCCCGTCCGCCCGCCACTGCGGCGACGTCGCGCACGATCACGTCGGCGCGCAGTCCCTTCGCGCGCAGGTCATCTGTCACGACGACGAGAAGCGAGCCCTTCCCCTCATCGAGTCGTGCCGCGAGCAGCCCGACACCACTGGCGAGCTGCTCGCGAAGCGCGTCGCCAAGCCCTTGCAGCGCCTTGGCGTCGTCGACAGTCACTTGCCCGAGCACCAGCGTCGAGCCGTTCGCGCCGAGCGGCGTCGCGGCGGCGAGCAGCTTCTGCAATGCGTCGCCGCCTCCGCGCTGCGCTTCCTCCAGCTTCTTCTCGAGCGCGCGGCGTTCGTCGGCGAGCTGCTGCACGCGCCGTTCGACGCCCGACACCGGCGCGCGAAGCGACTCGGCGACGCGTCCGAGGACGCGTTCCTGCTCACGCAGGTACGCGTACGCGCCTGGTCCGGTGAGCGCCTCGATGCGGCGCACGCCGCTCGCCACACCGGTCTCCGACAGGACGCGAAGCAGCCCGATCTCGGCCGTGTTGCGCACATGCGTGCCCCCGCACAGCTCCATCGATGCCTCGGGCACGTCGACCACGCGTACGATGTCTCCGTACTTCTCGCCGAAGAGCGCCATTGCGCCGCGTGACCGTGCGTCGGCGTACGGCATCTCGGTCCATGTCACCGGACGCGCGCGCCAGATCTCGCGGTTCACGATCGCCTCGACTTCCGCGAGCTTCTCCCCTGGGACCGGGCCATGATGCGTGAAGTCGAAGCGAAGGCGATCCGGCGCGACCAGTGAGCCGGCCTGATGCACCGCATCGCCGAGCAGTTGTCGAAGCGCGGAGTGCAGCAGATGCGTCGCCGTGTGATTGCGCTCCGTATCCTTCCGACGATCACTCGGCACGCGCGCATGCACGGCGCCCCAGTGGAACTCTCCGGTCAGCTTGCCCAACGCAGCGGACCGGCCCTCCACCTTGCGCACGCCGTCGACGTCGACCCGCCATCCCTTCCCGACGATCTCTCCCTCATCCGATACCTGCCCACCCGACTCGGCGTAGAACGGTGTCTCGCGCAGCAGGATGGCGACGCGGTCGCCGCCCAGCCGACGCAGCGCGACGACCTCGGTGTCCACGTCGATCGAATCGTATCCGACGAAGCTCGCCTCCGCGCCGGCGGCCTCGTTGCGTTCCCACTGCGTCAGCTCGCCAAGCGCGTCCGCCTCGACGCCGAGCTTTCGCGTTTTGCGCTCGTCCTTGGAGCGAGTGCGCTGTTCGCCCAACGCCTGCTCGAAGCCGGCGATGTCCACCGTGTAGCCGCGCTCCTGCGCCATCAACTCCGTAAGATCGATCGGGAAGCCGAACGTGTCGTACAACCGGAACGCGTCGTCACCGCTGATCGTACCCTTGTCCGTGGCTTCCGCGGGCGCGAGTTGCTCGAAGCGCGTGAGCCCGCCCTCGATGGTCGCGAGGAACGACTGCTCCTCGACGCGCGTCGTCTGCACGAGATGCTCGGCACGCTGACGTAGCTCGGGATAGACGTCGCTCATCGTGTCGATGACCGTCTGCACGGCATGCACGAGCGTGGGCTCGCGACGCCCGAGCAGATACGCGTGGCGCACGGCACGGCGGAGGATGCGCCGCAGCACGTAGCCACGCCCTTCGTTGGAGGGAAAGACTCCGTCGGCGAGCAGGAACGCGACGGCGCGCGCGTGGTCTGCGAGCACCCGGAACGACGCGGGGTCAACCGCGTTGGGCACGACGTCGGCACCGCCGGCACCATCGCCGATCCGCACTCCCGTGCGATGCTCGTCGCTCTCGCGGCCCCAGTAGGCGAATCCGACCGACTGCTCCACCATCCGGATGAGCGGAGCAAAGAGGTCGGTGTGGAAGTTGTTCGTCACCCCCTGCTTCACGGCGGCGATGCGCTCGAGCCCAGCGCCGGTGTCCACCGACGGCTTGGGCAGCGGATTGAGCACGCCGTCCGGCTGCCGGTCGAACTGCATGAAGACCAGGTTCCAGATTTCGAGAAAACGCCCCGCCTCCGCGCCTTCCACGAACGCCTCGTGCGAGAACTCGTCGCGATCGAGGTCGGTCCACTCGCCGCTCGCCCCGTTCGGAAAGCGGAAATCCTTCGCGACCTTGGCCAGGTCGACGTAGATCTCCGTACACGGACCGCACGGTCCGGTGTCGGCCATCTGCCAGAAGTTGTCCTTGTCGCCCAGCCGGTACACACGCGACGCGGGCAGCCCGGCGATCTCCTGCCAGAGCGCAAACGCTTCGTCGTCGGAGTGGTGCACCGTCACGCGCAGCAGCGCCGGATCGATCGCCAGCTCGTCTGTGACCAGCTCCCAGGCAAAGCGAATGGCGTCGCGCTTGAAGTAGTCGCCGAACGAGAAGTTGCCCAGCATCTCGAAGAACGTGTGATGCCGCGCCGTGTGACCCACCTGCTCGAGATCGTTGTGCTTGCCACCGGCGCGCACGCACTTCTGCGAGGTGGTCGCGCGCCGATTACCGTCGGGCGCCTCCTCCATGCCGAGGAACACCTTTTTGAACTGGACCATCCCGGCGTTCACGAACAACAGCGTCGGATCGTCTCCGGGCACCAGTGAGGAGCTCGGGCGGATCGCGTGCTGCTGGCGCGCGAAGTAATCGAGGAAGCGGCGTCTGATCTCTGAGGCGAGCATAGACGACAAATATACCCGGCATCCGGTCCGCGGGGAGTTGCCGCGTGACCTCGCCGTCCGCGACATTGCGGCGTGACCACGCCGAATCCGCACCTCACTGCGATCCTCGACTTCGCCGAAGGGCCGAGTGGCGATCCCGTTCGACGATGCTTCGGGCGCGCCAGTCGCGAGCTTCGGGCCGACAATCTCGCGGACGTGATCTCTGTGATCGATGGGGCAGAGCGGCTCGCCAGAGGGGGCCAGTGGATCGTCGGGTTCGTCGCGTACGAGGCGGCGCCGGCCTTCGACCCTGCGCTCTCGGCGCACTCCCGGAGCCCGTTGCCGCTCGCGTGGTTTGCCGCGTTCGACTCGCCCGAGCCTGCATCATCCCCGCCGACGCACGCCACCGATTCCACCCATCCGAGACCATCGGTGGTGCTGTCCGCACACGCCCCGCTGCCGCCCCGCACGGCGGTGCTGACGCCGAGCTCCGGGGTATCCGACGACGTGTACGCGCGCCACGTCGGCCGCATTCGCGACTACATCGCCGCGGGCGACGTCTACCAGGTGAACCTCACACTGCCATTCACCGCCGAGTCGACGCTTGCACCGCTCGCCCTCTACGAGCAGATGCGACGCTCGCAGGCCGGAGCCTATTCCGCCTACCTGAACATCGGCGACGTCGAGATCATGTCTGCTTCGCCCGAGCTGTTCGTCCAGCGCGTAGGCACGCGACTTCGCTCGAAGCCCATGAAGGGTACCGCCGAGCGGGGGCTCCATCCCACCGCCGACCTGAACGCACGCACGATTCTGATGGGCTCGGAGAAGGAACGCGCCGAGAATGTCATGATCGTCGATGTCGTCCGGAACGATCTGGGAAGGGTGGCCACAGTCGGTACGGTCCGCGTGCCCGCGCTCTGCGTGGCGGAGCGGTACCCGTCCGTCTGGCAGCTCACGTCGACCGTCGAGGCCGATGTGTCGGAGGATCTCCCTCTCTCCAGAGTGTTCTCGGCGCTTTTCCCCGCGGCGTCCATCACTGGCGCGCCGAAGATCCGCGCGACGGAGATCATCCGGGACCTCGAGCGTGCGACGCGCGGCGTGTATTGCGGCGCCATCGGATGCATTCGCCCGGGAGGCGACGCCACTTTCAACGTGGCGATCCGCACCGCGTGGACGGACGATGGGGGGCGAACGCTCCACCTGAATGCCGGCGGCGGCGTGACGATGGATTCGACAGCGACGAGCGAGCTCGCGGAGTTGCGCGCAAAGCTCTCGGCGTTCACCCGCGCCCGTTTCGAGCCGACGCTCTTCGAGACAATCCGGATCGAGCGCGGTCGACCGATTCGCCTCGCGCGCCATCTCGCCCGCATGGGTACGTCGGCCGAGTACTTCGGGCAGCCGTTCGATGCCCCGCGCGCGGAAGCGATTCTCCTCGCCGCCGCGTTCGAGGCGAGAGAGCTGGAGACGGCGCGAGGGCGGCTCGTGCTCGAGCCTACAGGTCTCGTCCGGGCCACGGTGGAGTCGTTCGCTGGCGATGCGGGGTCACCCCTACCGCGTCTCGTTCAATTCGCACCGACGCCGATGGACCGGAACGACGTGCGACTCTATCACAAGACGACGGACCGCAGCCTGTATGACTCCGCCGGAGCGGGCGCGTCAGAACGATTCGACACCCTGCTCTGGAATGCGGACGAGCAGGCGACGGAGCTCACGCGCGGAAACCTCGTCGTCGAGCTCGATGGAACGCGCTGGACTCCACCCGTCGAGTGCGGACTGCTGGGCGGGACTTTCCGCGCCGAACTGCTCGAGATGGGCGAGATCCACGAGCGCGTCGTCACGCTGGACGAGCTGATGAGCGCGGATCGCCGTTGGTTCGTGAACTCGCTGCGTGGGTGGGTACCGATCGCGCTCGCGGATTGACGAGACCAGCGTAGACGCTACTCCTCCTCGCCGCCCTCGTCCTCGCCGGAGACGAGCAGCGCCGAGCCCACCGCGTCCATCGCCCGTCGGATGTCGTCGGCGTCGTAGCCGCGGCGCGCGAGGAACGCGTACAGCCTGCGCCGGCGCGCTTTCGGCTCCAGGTCGCGCAAGGCGCGCAGCTTCTTGCGCGCAACCTCTTCGACGAGCTCCCGCTGATCGATGCCCTCTTCCTCGAACACGGTCTCGATCGCCGCGTCGCTGACGGTCCGACTGACGCCCTTTCGCGCGAGGTCCTGTTGAACGCGCCGACGCGACTGCTTGGCGCCGAGCACTTTGGCGCGGGTGAACGACTGCGCGAAGGCGGTGTCGTCGAGCAGCCCCTGCTCCTGAAGCCGCTCGATGGCCCAATCCACATGCGGCTTCTCCTCGCCTTTCCTCACCAGCGAGCGGGCGAGCTCCGACGACGATCGGGCGCGGAAGGCGAGCATGTTCAGCGCGCGGTCGTAGACCTTCAGTTGCGCCGCCTCCCGGAAGATCCGCTCTTCGAGGCCGGCAACCGATTTTCCCACGGCGAGTTGGAGCCGCTCGATCGCGTCGAGTGAGAGGATGGCAGACTCCTTTCCCTCGATCTGGAGCTCGAACCGGCCGGCTGGCCGGGTGAGCGGGGCGATGGCGGATATCACAGACATGATGTTTTCGCGATGTTTTGCCCCATGTGTTGCCGCGCCGCAGATGTGGAGACGGGACGCCACATCGTTGGCGCGCGGCTCGGCGGGACTGACTCGGCATTCCCGGCAATGGGCAAGGCATTGGCGGACGGAAAGAGGCCGGAGAGCGTTCCCTGTCACGGTGGGGATTCCGGGCCCCATCGCTTTCAGAGAGCGACTCCCCGGCCTCTATTCCGCCGGTCATCCCGCAACTGGCGGGACAGCAGTTTCTCGCATTTGCGGTGCCAGAGCCGGGGGGCCCAAGCACTCCCTACTCCGGCCTTTATTCGGTCTCGTCGGGCTCCACGGTGCCGCCCTGATCGGCGGTGATTCCGAGCACGATCTTCACCTGCTCCTCGATCTCCGCCATGATGGCCGGGTTGTCCTTCAGGTACATCTTCGCGTTCTCTCGGCCCTGGCCGATCTTCTGGCCCTTGTAGCTGTACCAGGCCCCGGACTTCTCGATGATGTTCGACTCCGCGCCGATGTCGACGAGGAGCGAGGTATGACTGATTCCCTCGGCGTACATGATGTCGAACTCGGCCTGCTTGAACGGTGGTGCCACCTTGTTCTTGACCACCTTCACGCGTACGTGCGACCCGACCACCTCTTCCTTCTCCTTGACCGGGCCGATGCGACGGATGTCCAGCCGGACCGACGCGTAGAACTTGAGCGCCTTGCCCCCGGTCGTCGTCTCCGGGTTGCCGAACATGACGCCGATCTTCTCGCGCAGCTGGTTGATGAAGATCACGATCGTCTTGGAGCGCGCGATCGCGCCGGTGAGCTTGCGGAGCGCCTGACTCATGAGGCGCGCCTGGAGCCCCATGTGCGACTCACCCATGTCGCCCTCGATCTCGGCCTTCGGCACGAGTGCGGCGACGGAGTCGATGACGACGATGTCCACCGCACCCGAGCGAACGAGGATCTCGCAGATCTCGAGCGCCTGCTCGCCGGTGTCGGGCTGGGAGATGAGCAGCGCCTCGACATCGACGCCCAACTTGCGTGCGTACTCGGTGTCGAGCGCGTGCTCCGCGTCGATGAAGGCGGCGACGCCGCCCAGCTTCTGCGCGTTGGCGACGACGTGGAGACACAGCGTCGTCTTTCCGCTCGACTCGGGACCGTAGATCTCGGTGACGCGACCGCGCGGAATGCCGCCGACGCCGATGGCGGCGTCGAGGTTGATCGCGCCGGTGGGCACCGCCTCGACGCGAACTTTCTCCTTCGCGTCCATGCGCATGATCGAACCTTTTCCGCAGCTCTTCTCGATCTGCGCGATGGCGAGGCTCAGCGCCTTCTTCTTGTCTTCTGCAATCGTGGACCCAGCCATTCGTCTACATCCTCTCGTTTGTCGTGGATTCCTCTGGCCACGCGGACATAAGCGTACCGGAAAAGCAGGCGACCCGATACCCGAATAAAATACGAAGGTCGGCACCCGAAATCAAGCCGAAAGGTGCAGCGGAAACGCGCCTTCGATATGGCGGACCCTCACCCGTTCGCCCTCCACGAGGACCCCCACCACGTCGAACCGGTACGCATCGGAGGAGCGCCCATGGCGCGACACCCAGACCCGCGCCGAACGGCCTAACTCCTTCTGTTTCCGCCAGTTGACTGCCTCAACCGGACCCCCAAACCCGGCTCCGCGCCGAGCTTTGACCTCGACGAAGGCAATCGTCCCGTCGCGCTCGACCACCAGATCGATGTCTCGGTGCCCGCTCCGGAAGCGACGCTGGACGACGCGCCACCCGCGCTCCCGAAGCCACCGCTCCGCGATCCGCTCGCCCAGCTCGCCCAATGCCTGCGTGGCCGCTGACATGCGAGCAGAATACGGAGGCCTCCTGAACCGCCATCATCGACGCGGCGCGTCGCGAATCGAATCGCCGCTACTGGCGCAGGACGGCGGTCAGCACTCCGCTGGAAAGCACTTGTTCGGTGCGCACGACGCGCGGCGACTCCTTGATCACCCAGAGCCGCTGCTCCATCACTCCGGCGCGCAGCGCCACTACCCAGCAGTCGACGTCGAACGCACCGACGCGAACACGCTCCTCGCGTTCCACGCGAAGCTCGGCCCGCAGCGCTCTCGGTGCGCCGGGCTCCACGAGCAGCAGGGAGGCCGTCGCGCGATAACCAGCACGCAACGGAAGGAGCGAGAGCAGGCCATCGATCATTCCGGCGGTGATCAGCGCGCCAGGTGGCAGCGCCACGCCGAATGAGGAGCGGCCCCGGTAGTTCTGCACCCCGCCGAATACCGAATCGCGCGTGAACGAAGCCCCGAGCAGCGTGTGATCGACGGTGGCGGCCCAGCGCAGCGGCGAGAGATCGGCGCGCGTCACCCACAGCGAGTCCGACGTGGGCACCGCGCTGCCCGTCCGGCTCTCGGCGATGAGCCAGCCCGGCACACCACCGGACGCGGCGTCGGTGATCTGGACGGTTCGCACGCCGAGCGGCACAGCAGTCTGGCCCGGACGAACGAGCGAGAGCTCGTAGGTCGACGCGCCTGGGCGGAGCGATGCACCGTCGGGCCGAACAAAGAGTGGGCTCGAGTCGGGCTCGACGAGCGGCGCGCCGACAGGAACTGACGCAGACGGCGCTGGCTCGGCGACGGGCAGCTGCGCGTTGGCGACCGGCGCGACGCTGCACATCATGACGAGGAGTGAGGCAACGCGACGCACTACTCGCGCACCCCGCAGATCCGATCCAGATCCTCGAGCCCGACGCGCACCTCGCGCCCTTTCGGGCCGCTCTTCGCGTCGAGCACTCCGGCGTCCGCAAGTTGATCGATCACCCGCGCCGCGCGGCCGTAGCCGATGCCGAGACGGCGCTGAAGCAGCGATGTCGAGCCACTCTGATTCTGGATGCACAGCTCCGCCGCCTCGCGGAACAGCGGATCGCGGACTCCTTCGTGCGCTCCGCCCTCTTCGCCACCACCCTCCAGTGCGGCGCGCGCTTCGGCCTCGCGGGTGCGCACCGTCTCGAGGATGTCCGGCTCGTCGGGGCTCATCTCCGCTTCCATGGCCAGGCCGGCGGCCGACAGCTCGGCGCGGCGTCGATCGCGCTGCGCCTCGTACCACAGCATCAACTTCTCCGTCTCCTCGCTCGACAGATACGCGCCCTGAAGCCGAGCCGGCTCGCTCTTCCCTGGCGGGATGAACAGCATGTCTCCGTTGCCGAGCAGCATCTCGGCACCGCCCCCGTCGATGATCGTCCGGCTGTCGATCTGGCTCGCCACGCGAAACGCGATGCGGCTCGGGAAGTTCGCCTTGATGAGGCCCGTGATGACGTTCACGGACGGCCGTTGCGTCGCCAGGATGAGATGGATTCCGATGGCGCGCGCCTTCTGCGCCAGCATCGCGATGGGTGTCTCCACCTCTCCCTGCACCGTCATCATGAGGTCCGCCATCTCGTCGATCACGACGACGATGTACGGCAGGATGCCATTCTTGTACACGTCGACCTCGAAGGCGACGTCCTTGTTGCGCGGCTTCTTGAGGGGCGACGCCTCCTGCACCCGCCGATTGAAGTCCTGGATGTTGCGGCACCCGTTCGCGGCGAGGAGCTCGTACCGCTCCTGCATCTCCATCACCGCCCACTTGAGCACCGCCGCGGCGTCGCGGTTGTCGGTGATGACCTTGTGGCGGAGATGCGGCAGCGTGTTGTAGACGGAGAGCTCCACCATCTTGGGATCCACCATCAGGAAGCGGAGCGTCCTCGGCGTGTGCCGGTAGACGAGGCTCGTGATGATGGTGTTCACGCACACCGACTTGCCCGAACCCGTCGCGCCGGCAATGAGCAAGTGCGGCATTTTCGCCAGATCCGCGATGACGGGCTTCCCTTCCAGGTCCTTTCCGAGCACGATCGGCAGACCGGCGCGTGCGCTCTTGAAGTCGGCGTGCTCGACGAGCTCGCGGAAGCCGACCATCTCCGGCGTGGGGTTCGGGACTTCCACACCCACGGCGCCGCGACCGGGGATGGGCGCGACGATCCGGATGGAGGCGGCGCGCATCGCGAGCGCGAGGTCGTTGGACAGGTTGGCGAACTGTCGCACCTTCACTCCCGATGCCGGCTCGATCTCGTACTGCGTCACGGTCGGCCCGGTCGTCCGGTTGACGAGATTGCCGTCCACCTTGAACGTGCGGAGTGCCTCCATCAGCTTCGCGCCCATCACGTCGAGCTCGCGCTTTCCGAGCTCGGCGTTGCGTGTCGGGGCGTAGTTCAGCAGGTCGGTCGGTGGCAGCTCGTCGGTATTTGCGTCGGGTCGCTCCGTGGCATCGATCGCCGCGGCGATTCGCTCGTCCCGTCCGGGAGGAGGAGCGTCGTCGCCCTTCTTCTTCTTGCCGCGGCGCTTCGACGCCTCCTCGATGGCTGCGTCTTCCTTCGCGTCGGCGTCGGCCGAGGACGATGCGTGCATCGCGGCGAGCGCGTCCATCGCCTCGAATTCTTCGGGCGGTGGCTCGAGCGACAGCGCGAGGTCGACGTCCTTCTTGCGTCGCCGCTTGGGCGGCGCGTAGGGTTCCTCCGGCGATGCGGTGAGCACCGGCTCGGGCGGCGGCGTGTGTCGGCCGACGAGCATGCGCACCGGGTTCCAGCGAAGCGTGACTGCCGTGAGTGCGCTCGCCGCGAGCGCGACGAAGACCCACGAGCCGACTCCGCCGAACCAGAGGCGCCAGTAATAGGCGACGATTCCGCCCCACAACCCGCTCGCCACCGAATCCTCGCCTCGCGGCGCGTTCACGCCGAGTCCGATGGCGATGGGAAGGATGGCGACTACGCCGCCGAAGAAGATCATCCACGACCGATCGGTCTCGGACTCGAGCCGGCCGAAGAGGCGCAGCGCGTGCACGGCGGGCACCGCAGGTACGAGCGCCGCGGCGGGCCATCCGAGGAGATCGACGAGCGGCTGCGCGAGCCACGTGCCCACCCACCCCATGTCGACGCGCACGCCGACGCGCGCGAGCGCCAGCGACGCGAGCGCTCCGCCGAGGAAGACGGCGAACAGAAGGAGCGCGATGCCGATCAACTCGCGCTTGAGACCTGTGCTACCCACGCGGACTACCGCTCCCGCTCGGGCCCCAGCTTGGTGATTTGCCGATCCTGATAGATCGGGATGACCGGGTAGGAGTCCACGGCCGCGCATGCGGTGAGATCGTCTTCGAATCCCGCGGCGGCCAGGGCCCGGCCGTGCGCCGCGGTGTTGAAGAGCCGCATCAAGTTGTCGCCATACTTCCGATCGATGAGCGAGGCGGCGAGCGCTGCGTCGTTCACGTCGATCGTCGGAAGCCGCTTCGAGACGTGAGACACGTAGCGGCCAGCGCAGGCCGCGTCCTCGAGCGCGAACTGCCGGTCCTGTCCAGCGCAGACGATGGTGATGTCCGCGCCTCCCCGAAGCGCCGCGCGCAGCATCGCGCACACTGCCGTCAGGTTGACGTACGATGCCACAACCACGTCACGCGCGCCCTGCACGGCGAGCAACGCCTTCGTGCCGTTCGTCGTGCTGAGCAGGACGGTCTTCCCTTCCACCGCCTCGCGCGTGTGCTCGATCGGCGAGTTGCCGAGATCGAAACCGTCGAGCTTCAGCATGCGCCGCTCGCCGGCGAGCAGGACGCTTGCGCGCTCGAACTGCTTGGAGCGCGTCACGGCGTCGTCGGAGCTTTCCATGGGCATGATCGTCTTCGCGCCGTTGGCGAGCGCGACGGCGATTGTCGTCGACGCGCGAAGGACGTCGATCATGGCCACGACGCGTCCCTGCACGTCCTGCGGCGTGAGTTGCTGCACCCCGAACAGCACGTCGATTCGCACGCTATCCAGGCTCCTTCATCAAATCGGGCTCCCGCTCGAGGAACTTCGTGTCCACGTCGCCGCTCTGGAAGCGCGGATTCTGCATCACGCGCGCGAGAAACGGAATGGTGGTCGTCGGACCCTCGATGATGAACGTCTCCAACGCGAGGCGCATCTTGGCCAACGCTTCCTCGCGGTCACGCCCCTGACAGATGACCTTCGCGATCATCGAGTCGTAGTACGGCGGCACCGTATAGCCCGCGTACACATGCGTGTCCAACCGCACGCCGTTGCCGCCCGGCGGATGGAAGGTGACGATTCTGCCGGGCGACGGCTGGAAGTTGCGGTTCGGATCCTCGGCGTTCACCCGGCATTCGATGACGTGGCCGCGCAGCGGCGGCATCTCGCGAACGCTGAGCGGCAGACCGGCGGCGACGCGGATCTGCTCCTTCACGAGATCCACGCCGGTGAGCATCTCGGTGACCGGATGCTCCACCTGGATGCGCGTGTTCATCTCCATGAAGTAGTACGAGCCGTCCTCGTCGAGCAGCATCTCGATCGTGCCAGCTCCCACGTACTCGATGGCTTTGGCGCCGGCCACCGCATCGTCACCCATCCGCTTGCGCAGGGCGGGCGTCATGGCGGGGCTCGGTGCTTCCTCGATCAGCTTCTGGTGGCGCCGTTGCACGGAGCAATCGCGCTCACCGAGGTGGATCACGTGGCCGAACTTGTCGCCGAGGATCTGGAACTCGATGTGCCGAGGGCGCATCAGATACTTCTCGACGTACACGTCGCCGTTGCCAAACGCGGAGAGGGCCTCGCTGCGGGCGAGCTGGAAGGATCGCTCGAACTCGTCGGCGCTCTTCGCCACGCGCATTCCCTTTCCACCGCCGCCAGCCGCCGCCTTGATGATGACGGGAAAGCCGATGGACTTGGCGAACTCGATCGCCTCGTCGACATCCTCCACCGGACCTGGCGAGCCGGGGATGATCGGCACGCCCACCGCGCTCATCGCCTTGCGCGCGGCTGCCTTGTCGCCCATGACGCGGATCTGGTCGGCGGTGGGTCCGATGAAGGTGATGTTCGTGGCGGCACAGATCTCGGCGAACTCCGCGTTCTCGGCGAGGAAACCGTATCCGGGGTGGATCGCGTCGGCGCCGGCGATCTCCGCCGCGGCGATGATGCGCGGGATCTTGAGATAGGAGTCGCGCGCGGGGGCGGGGCCGATGCACACGTCGTCGTCGGCGAAGCGGACGTGCAGCGACTCGCGGTCCGCCTCGGAGTAGACGGCCACCGTCTGCACGCCGAGCTCGCGGCAGGCGCGAATGACGCGCAGCGCGATCTCGCCTCGATTGGCGATGAGGACCTTCTTAAACATGCACGCACCTCGGGACTGCCCACCGGCGGTCGGCAATCGGGTCGCTCGGGATCATGCGCTGGGCGTCGTCGGGAGCGTTCAGGGCGCCGTATCGTTCTCGAAGCCGGACCAGCTGGTGTCGCTGGTGCCGGCCACCCCCTGCACTCGCAGCGCGAACTCGCTCGGACTCGTGGCGTAGAAGACGGCGCTCTCGTAGGAGATGATTCCCTGCGAGTAGTAGTGCATGAGGGATTGATCGAATGATTGCATGCCGTACTGCACCGTGCCGTCCTTGATGAGATCCGGGATATTGAGGGTCTTGTCCATGTCGCGGATCTGGTCGCGCACGGTGGCCGTGTTGATCAGCACCTCGCACGCCGGGATGCGACCGGGCTTGTCGGCACGCGGCACCAGCCGCAGCGACACGACGGCCTGGAGCGCGCTGGCGAGCGAGAAGCGCACTTCCGCCTGCTGGTGCGGCGGATAGAAGGAGAGCACTCGGTTGATCGTCTGCGTCGCGTCGGTCGTGTGCAGCGTGCTGAAGACGAGATGCCCCGTGTCCGCCGCCTTGAGCGCGGTATCGAGCGTCTCCAGGTCGCGGATCTCGCCGATCATGATGACGTCGGGATCCTGACGCAGCACGCGGCGCAGCGCCTGAGCGAACGTGGCCGTGTCGGTGCCGACCTCGCGCTGATTGATGTGGCAGTTGATGTCGCGGTGGAGGAACTCGATCGGATCCTCGATCGTGATCACGTTCGCATGACGGTGCTCGTTGATTGCCTGCACCATGGCCGCGAGCGCGGTGCTCTTGCCCGACCCGGTGATGCCCGTGACGAGAATGAGGCCGCGCGGGCGCAGCGCGATCTCCTCGAGCACCGGAGGCAGATTGAGCTCGGCGATCGTGCGCGCCTGGTACGGGATGGCGCGCATGGCGTAGCACAGGGAGCCGCGCTGCTGGTACACGTTGCAGCGGAAGCGGCCGATGCCCGGAACACCGATCGCAAAGTCACACTCCTTGTTCTCCGTGAACTCCTTCACCTGCCGCGGCGTCATCAGCTGCTCGGCGAGGCCCTTGAGGTCCTCCGGGCGGAGCGCGGGATGGTCCAGGGGAACGAGATCGCCGTGAAGGCGGAGCGTCGGCGGCCGGCCGACCTTGAGATGTAGATCCGAGGCGCTCCGCTGCACCAGCTGCTGTAGCACCGCCTTGAAGTTGAAGATCGCGGTGGCGCTGGCGGCGGGAGCGGCCGGCTGGCTGCTGGAGGGCGTCGGGCTAGGCATTGGGGTTCACCCGGAAGAGCGGCTGCCCGTATTCGACGGGTTGCGCGTCGGAGGCGAGCACTTCGGTCACGACGCCGGACACCTCGGACTCGATCTCGTTCATGATCTTCATCGCCTCGATGATGCAGAGAATCTGACCCTTGGAGACGCGCGATCCGACCGTGACGTACGGCTTCGCGGCCGGCTCCGGCGCCGAGTAGAAGGTGCCGACCATCGGCGACTTCACCTCGCTCCCTCCCGCCTTCGTCTCCGTTGGAGCCGACTGCTCGATCGCCTGCATCGATTCGGCCGGAGTAGGGTGACCGGCGCCGAGCAGTGGCGGCGAGATCATCGGCGCGATGACCGCCGGCGCCGCGACCTGGATGGCGCCTCGGCCCGTCGGACTCTTCGAGATGCGGATCTTCATCCCTTTGTCCGACGAGATCTCGATCGAGTCGACCGTCGATTCATCGAGGATATCGATCAACTTCTTGACGTAACGTAGGTCGATCATAGGCCCATGAGTATGGCGCGATTGAGGCGAAGCGGTGTCGCTCAGCAGAGCTCGATCAGCTCGCGCGCAAACTGCGTCAGTATCCGGGGGCCGCTCGCCTCGAGCACGACGTCATCCTCGATCCGCACGCCTCCCCAGCCGGGACGATAGATCCCCGGTTCGATCGTCACGACTGCACCTTCGGCCAACGTGCCCTCCGCCGTCCGGGCGAGCCGCGGAGCCTCGTGCACCTCGAGCCCGATCCCATGCCCCAGACTGTGCCCGAACTGCGGCCCGAAACCGGCCCGCTCAATGTAGTCCCGGGCCAGTCCATCGGCATCCCGACCGGTCATGCCTGCTCTGACACCGCCCGCCGCCCGCTCGTTGGCAGCCCGGACGACCTCGTACACGGCACGATGCTCCTCGCTCGCCCGTCCAACCACGACCGTGCGAGTGACGTCGGAGCAGTATCCATCCACGACCGCGCCGAAGTCCAGCAGCAGGAAATCCCCCGCCTCGATCTCCCGCGCCGAGGAGTGCGCATGCGGCAGCGCCGCGCGCGGACCGCTGGCGACGATGGACGGAAAGGGGAAGCCTTCGCTGCCGGCATCGCGCAACTCTTTCTCGAGAACGCCCGCCACGGCCAGTTCCCGCATCCCCGTCCGAATTTGGGGCAACGTCCGCCCGAGGGCCTGCGTGGCGACATCAGCGGCGGCGGAGATGCGGCCGATCTCGACATCGTCCTTTCGTTCGCGGAGCGTCTCAACGAGATCGACCGTGGGACGCCACTGCCACCGCGCGCCCGATTCGAGCAGACGCTGGAAGTCGCGATGCTGGATGTGCGCCGTCTCGAAGCCGAGCACCTGAGCCGTCGCCAGCTGCGCGAGCTGTTGCCAGAGCCCCGTCCAGAGGCTCGACGGCTCGATCACGACGCGCGCGAGATCACCTACTTCATCCACGACCTGCGTCTGATACCGGAAGTCCGTGATCAGGACGAGGTCGCGCGGCGTGACGACGAGTAGGGCGCTCGATCCGGAAAAGCCGGTGAGATAGCGGATGTTTGGCAGTCCGGTGAGCAGCAGGCCGTCCAGGTGCGCCGCGGAGAGCCCGTCGACCAGCGCGGCCACCCGGCGCGGGCGCGGATCGTTCACGCGCTGCCGCCGCGAAGTGCCGAGATCAGTCCGCGAAGCGCCAGCTCGTACCCGTGTGTACCCAACCCGATCACTCCGCCGAGCGCCGCCGGCGCGAGCATGGAATGTCGGCGCTCGGCCTCGCGGGCGTACACGTTCGTGACGTGCACCTCGACGAAGGGCACGTCGACACCGACGAGCGCATCGCGCAACGCGAGGCTGGTGTGCGAATAGGCGCCGGCATTGACGAGGGCGCCGTCTATGCGGCCGCGCATCCTGTGCACCGCGTCGATGAGCTGGCCCTCGCCGTTGTGCTGCGTACACTCCAGCTCGACGTCGAGCTCGCGCGCCACCTCCGCCAGACGGAGCTCGACCTCGGCGAGCGAGGTTCGTCCGTATCGCTCCGGCTCGCGAATGCCGAGCAGGTTGAGATTGGGCCCGTTGAGGACGGCGATCCTCACCGGTTCTTCAGACCTTGCAGCCAGGAGTTGAACTGCTCAATGTCATCGGCGCTCTTCTCCGCAGGCTCTCCAGGCGTAGAGACCTCATGAGCGATTGGACCGCCGCTCGTCTCGTCGCCTTCTGTATTCTGCGAGAAGAACTGATCGAAGGAGAAGCCCTGCGAGGTGCGCGGACCACGGGACGAGCCATCGCGAAACACACTATCCAGCGAGAGCTCACCGGACGCCTGTCGAGCCGGATTTCCGGTGATCGGCGGTGCGCTCGCGCTGCTGCTGGCGCCGAACGCCTGCGCCAACGCTGAGGCGGCCGAGTCTTCGGAGGTGCCGATGGGACGATTGCCGAAGAGGGCGTCGATCGTTCCGCCACTGGCCGCCGCCGGCGCTCCGCGACCGTTTGGCGGCGCGCCGATCTCCGCGGCCACCGGCAATGTGGCGGAGGGGCTCTCCGCCTCGGATTCCGCGCTCTCGTACTGATGCGGGTCGTCGCTGGCGAAGTCGTCCTCCGCCGGCGGGGCCGACGCCACGGCACGCTCGCCTGGGCGGCGAGAGGCGAGGCGCGCGAAGAAGTCACGCACCGTGGGTCCTGCGTGTTCGCTGGCCGGCGTGAGCGCGGCGGCGCGCAGCGAGGCGACCTTGTCTGCGAGTCGTGTCTCGCCCGGGTTCGCATCGCTCAGCTGCTGGTACACGGACAGCGCCTGCTCGTGGAAGCCCTGCGAGAGGTACAGCTCTGCCATCGTCTCCGTGACGAACGGCCGATGCGCCGCTGCTGCGGGCTCCGACACGACCTCCGCCTCCGGCGCCCGCTCTTCCTCGGCGGCGACGAGGTCCGCCTCGGCGGCCGCCGGCTCCTCAGTGTCGAGGAAAGTGAGCTCGGAACCCACCGATTCGGCGTCGAGCTCCGCGTCGAGGTCAGCGCTCTCCCGCGCGGGCGGCTCCATCGACATCCCGCTGTCGATGAGCTCCGCCTCCGCGGCGATCACCTCCGGCGGAAGCTCGAACGGCATCGAGGAAATTTCGGAGATCGCCGGCGACGGTTCCGAAGCGCTCGGTTCGCTGCCCGCAGGCATGTCGAACTCCATCGTCTCGAGCATCGGTGCCGACGGAGCGTCGTCAACCGCGCGGTCGTCGGTATCGGGCGCGGCAGATGCGGCTGACGGCATCTCGAACTCGCTGTCGAGCGAGATGAGATCGGAGCGGTCATCGCTGCCGGTGGGGGTGTTCGCCGAAGCCACGACGGGATCGCCGTGAGGCGGCAGGACCAGACCTTCATCTTCGTCGAGCGGAGGAAGCTCGTCGAATGTGCTCCCGCCACCACCGGTGTCGAGATGTTCGGGCGTATCGAGCCCCTCGAGTGGCGTCACTGCGGCGCCATAGATGCCCGTCTCGTCCTCGAATGCCGACTGTAGCCCCGCCGTCTGCTCGATTCGCGCATCGGGTGCGGCGAACTCGGTGGCCTCGAAACCCTGCGCTCTCTCCTCGACCTCTGGCATCGACTGGCCGCTGTCGGGCATCGGCACGATGCCGCCCAGCGACAGCGCGTCGAACGGCGGCTCCTCGCGCCGCTCGTCTGCGGGAGCGCCGTACCGATGGTCGGACGGCGGTGCGTGCTGAGCTACGATAGGGACGCCGTGCGGCAACGTCAGATCGATATCGATCAGATCCGGCTCATCGCGCAGCGGCGCGGCGGACTGTTCGCCGTCGTACTCGGACGAGGGCGCCTGCTGCCACGATGGCTCGTCGGGCGATTCGGACGGCGCGCCCGCGGAAGCGAATCCGGCCGATGAGGCGTTGTCGTCGAGGCCCGAGATCAGTGCCTGGATCTCGTCGTTGCGCGGGTCTGCCTCCAGCACGCGCTCGTACCAGCGCCGCGCGGCGGCGGAATCACCAAGACGCGCGGCAATGTCACCGAGATGGCGCAGCGCGATCAGATTCTCGGGATCGAGGGAGAGCGCCGTCTCGAACACGGTACGTGCATCCTCCAGTCGATCGCTCTCGAACAGCGTCTGCCCGTAGACGATGTGCCCGCTCATGTGACCCGGCTGCTGCGGAAGGAACTCTTCGCAGATCAGGATCGCCTGATCGAGGTCACCCCCTTTTCGGAACTCGTTGGCGAGTGGTGCGAAGTAACGACGCGGGTTCTCGTCGAACTTCTTTTTGAGCTCGTCGATGCGGGCGGAGCTGGCCATCAAAGCCTCGGTGGCGGCGCGCAGGCGGCGGTGGGAGGGAGCGGATCAAGATACGTTACACAGGGGACAAGTCAATCAGAAGTGCCATCGTCACTTGATTTTAGCCACTGTGGCCGGATAGCTTTTTCTGCTTCCCTCCCCCGTCTGTTTCCCGTCGCCCGAAGGAGTTTCTCCCAGTGCTCCAAGTAATGCGGAGCTCCGCCAAGTTCGTCTTCTGGATCCTCGCGTTCGCGTTCATTGGCGGCTTCCTTCTAGTCGAATCCTCAGGCCTTCTTGGTCGCAGTCCGGTCACCACGACCACTGCCGTCGCGACCGTGAACGGCACCGATATCCTGTACACGGACTGGCAGCGCCGCTCGAGCCAGCTGATGCAGCAGGAGCAGCAGCAGGCCGGCCACACGCTCACGCAGGACGAGGTCCGCCGCGTCGAGAACCAGGCGTTCGATGAGATGGTCTCAGAGATCCTCCTGCAGCAGGAGTACCGTCGGCGCGGCATCACAGTCAGCGACGCCGAGGTGCGCGACTACGCGCGCTTCGCGCCGCCCAGCTGGGTCACCACCGCTCCGGACCTGCAGACCGAAGGACGCTTCGACCCGGTCAAATACCAGCGGTTGCTGGCGAGCGGCCAGGCGCGCCAATCCGGACTGCTCGTCGCCCTCGAGCAGTACTACCGCTCCGAGGTACCGAAGGAGAAGCTCGTCGAGCAGGTCACGGCTGGCGTCTACGCCACGGACCTGGATCTCTGGCAGGCGTGGCGCGACGCGAACGACACGGCAGCCGTCAGCTTCGTCGCGCTGCGGCCGGCGCCGACGACGGCCGACTCGAACGTCTCCGACTCCGATCTGTCAAAATTCTACAACGCGCACAAGGCGGAGTTCGACCGTCCGGGCCGCGCAACGGTGAGCGTGGTCTACATCCCGCGCGTCGTGACGGCCGCGGACAGCGCGGCGGTGCGCGCGCGGATCGCGCAGCTACGCGCCGAGATTGCGGGCGGTGCCAAGTTCGAGGACGTGGCGAAACGCGAGTCGTCCGATACGGCCTCAGCGGCGCTCGGCGGAGATCTCGGCAAGGGGCCGCGCGGCCGCTTCGTGCCCGAGTTCGAGAAGGCGGTGGACGCGCTCAAGCCTGGCGAGCTGTCGGGCCCCGTCTTGTCTCCGTTCGGGTATCACCTCGTCCGTCTCGACTCGCGCAGCGGCGACACCACCGCCACGCATCACATCCTGCTGCGCATGCAGCCGAGCGACTCGTCGGCCGCAAAGGTGGATCGTGAAGCCGATCAGCTCCAGAAGCTGGCGGGCAGCAGCGAGGAGCCGGCCAAGTTCGACCAGGCGGCGAAGGCGCTCGGACTCACGCCCTTCAAGGTGGAGGCGAGCGAGGGCCAACCGGCGATGCACGACGGTCGGTACGTGCCGAGCGTGAGCGCGTGGGCATTTACTGGCCCCAAGGTTGGCGAGACGAGCGACCTCTTCGACGCCGACGACGGCTACTACCTGGCGCGGCTGGAGTCGCGCTCGGAGGGCGGCAAGACGTTCGACGCCGTGAAGGGTGACGTGCGCGCCCGAGTGGCGATCGACCGGGCGGTGGAGCGCGCCGTTCCGCAGGCCAACGATCTGGCGACTGCCGCGCGCGCGAGCACGCTCGAGGCGGCGGCGGCCGCGAAGCAGCTGGCCGTACAGAAGACCGGCCTCGTCACTCGCAGCGGCGCGGCGTCGGTGTTCGGCAGCGTCGGCGAGGCGCTGGGCGCCGCGTTCGCGCTTCCCGTCAACGTGATCAGCGTTCCGATTCGCCAGCGCGACGGCGTCTTCGTGCTCCGCGTAGACGACAAGAAGCCGGCGGACAGCGTTGCCTTCTCGGCGAAGAAGAAGGAGATCCGCGTGCAGCGCCTCCAGCAGCTCCGCCAGCTTCGGCTGCAGGCCTATTTCGAGGACCTCCGCAAGTCGGCCAAGATCGACGATCGCCGCAAGGAGATCTCCGCTCAGCTGCGCCGCCAGGCCGCGAGCTGACCAGCACGGCAACCACGAATGCGCGAGAGGCCCGGCCGACTTGTCGTCGACCGGGCCTCTTCGCGTTCGCCGTAGCAATCGTCCTGCCGCGCGATCACATCTGCGCGATCAGATCAGCCGCTTCGGCTCCGGCCGCACTTCCTCGCTCGCCGGCGTGTCCTGGCGGGCCGGCTCGCCTGCGGCGAGGCGCGAGTCGTAGCGCGTCGGCTCCGGTTCGGTGATGGACCGCTCGACTTCGTTGACGTTCTTCTTGAACTCGCGAATTCCCTTGCCGAACGACGCGCTGATCTCCGGGATGCGCTTGGCGCCGAAGAGCACGAGCACGATGACCAGCACGACCATCAGCTCCATCATACCGATGTTACCGAACATGTGACGTCTCCTAGAAGAGCGACCTGGCAATGAGATAAGCGATGAGCACGCCGAGCAGGCTCAAGAGCGATACGTCGAGCGCGACTGGACCGAGCGAGAACTTGAGAATGACGAGATCCAGCGTCACCGGACCCGCCGACGGCGTGACACCCGTGGTGAAGAACTCCTTGACCGGACCGGCAGGCAGGAACCGCCGCGTGACCTGAGTCATCGCGCCTCCCACGATGAAGCCGATGGCCAGCACCACGGCGTGAAACACCGGACGACGATTGGAAGATCCTCTTGATGGGGGCATTACGATCGACGATCCATGACGTAGAGGATGGCGTCGGCGAGCGCGGTGCGCGCCGGCGTGTCGGGCAGGCCGCCGAGCGCGGCCTCTGCCTCGAGAGCAAACTGTTCGCCGCGCTGTCGCGCGACGTCGATCCCTCCAGCGTCCGCCACGATTTCGATGACCTCGACAATCTGCGAATCAGTGGGTGCCTCGGCCGCGAACAACGCATCCACCCGGGCACGCGCCGCGACAGATAACCTGGGCAACGCGGCGATGAGCGGAAGCGTGACCTTGTGTTCTCGAAGGTCGAGTCCGGAGGGCTTGCCTGTCACCGACGCCGTTTCCGTATAGTCCAGGATATCGTCCGCGACCTGAAACGCCATCCCCAGTCGCGAGCCATAGCGCTTGAGCGCGGCACGATGGCGCGCCGCGCCACACATCGCGCCGGTCTCGCAGGCCGCGCTCAGCAGCGACGCCGTCTTTGCCTCGATGAGCGTCTCATACTCGGCCTCGGTGAACGCCAGCTTCTCCACCGCCGCGAGCTGGCGCATCTCGCCGATCGTCAGCTGGCTCGACACGCTGGTGAGCACGCGCAGCAGATCGAGGTCGCCGAGCGCGACGAGCGCCTCGAGCGCGCGCGAGTAGAGGTAGTCGCCCATGATCACGCTCACCTGATGACTGAAGAGCGAGTTCACGGTGGGCAGGCCGCGGCGCATCGAGGAGTGATCGACGGAATCGTCGTGCACGAGCGACGCGAGATGCATCAGCTCCAGCACGGAGGCCAGCGTCACGACTCGCCGCTCGGAGGCGCCGTCGGTCTCGCTGGCCAGCAGCGCCAGCGTGGGACGGAACATCTTGCCGCGCATCTGAAGGAGATGGCCGCTCACCTGCTCGATGATCGGCAGCTCCGCCGTGACGATACGCCGCATCTCGGTGACGACGTCCTCGAGGCGTGCGCGGATGGGCGCCTGAATCCCATCGAGCGCGGCGGTGGCCGGCGTCCGCGCGCGCGCCACGACGCCAGTCACGATTGGGCGCTCTCCACGGCGAGCAGGCGCTCGCCGACGTCCCGGAACCGAATGTCGATGACGAACACGCGTTGGTAATAGTCCGCCGCGCGCTCCCGCTGCCCGCGCGCCTCGGCGCACCGACCGAGCAGGTAGAGCACCCCCACGAGCTGATCGTCCGAGACGCCCTTCTCGTGCTCTGCCCGGCCGAGAATGGTGGCGGCCATCGGGAGCTGCTCCTTCTCCATGAAGCACTGTCCGAGCGCCTCGTACGTGGGCACGCGATTCTTCGGTGCGCGCAGCGCCTTCTGGAACTCGGCGATCGCCTCGTCGAGCAGTCCCATCTCCTTGAAAGCGACGCCGAGGTCGTAGTGACTCTGGTGGTCCTCTTCCTCGACATTGTCGGCGATCCCCTGCTTGAACTTCCGGAGCATGTCCTGGAAGTCGGCTTCCTCGTCGCCGGTCGGCTCCTTCTCCTCGACGACCATGCGCGTGTCCTTCGGCAGCTCGTCGTCGCGCAGCCAGTCGCCGAGGTTGACAAACTCGCTATCGGGGGAGAACGCGGGCGTGGGCCGCGCTGGGGCGGCGGGGATTCGCGCGTTGGTGCCCGTCACTCGCGGCGCCGACGCCGGCGGTGTGGGTTGCGGCTCTTCCTCGGCGAAGTTCTCCAGCGCGCCCTGCGCGCGCACGTCGTCGGGCGCGAGATCGAGCACCCGATGATAGATGGCGCGAGACTTCTCCGCCTGGCCGGCGCGGAAGAGCGCATCGGCGAGCGCCAGATACGCCTCGATGAGCCGGCCACGCTCGTTGGTGCGGAACGCGTATTCCACGCGCTTCTGGTGATGGCGCACCGACTCGGGGTTGAGCCGGACGATCTCGTCGGCAATCGACGCGGCCTCGTCGAGATGGTCGCCGCGCTCGAACCCGACCATCGCCCGCTCCAGCTCCTCCATGCCGCCGTCGCGGTCGCCCGAGTCCAGCATCGCCTCGGCGAGCTGGCGGCGTTTCCGATGGTCGTCCGGTTCTGCATCGACGAGGGCCTGCAGGAGCTCCACCGACTGCTCCGCCATCATCGTGGAGCTTCGGCGAGCCGCTGGCGGCGTAGACATCGGCCCGAGCATGCCGGACGTATCGCCGGTGCGCTCGACGATGGAGGCCTCGACATCCGCGTTCGCGTCCCCGCCCACCTCACTGTCGGTGAGGTCGAGGAAATCGATCGCCGGCCGCGACACGGGAGGATCCGTGATGCTCTGCATCGCCTCCCCGGCCGTCGGGAGCTCGAGGTCCATCAACGGGATGTCGGAGAGCGCATCGCTCGAGGCGCTCGACTCGGTCTCGTCGTCCGGCAGAATGAAATCGAGCTCGCCGCCGATCGACGACTCGTCGTCGATGGGATCGAGTCGACCCGACTGTCCGCTCGGCCTGCCATGCGTCGCCGGTTCGGCCAGATCATCCAGCATCGGGAGATCGTTCAGCGCGCCACTCTCGCCTGACGCATCGGAACTGGGCATCGTGAAGTCGAGGAGGCCGGAGTCCACCTCCTGGATCGGCGATGCCAGCGGCGTGGGGCGAGAGATCGGCGGAGCGCCCGCGCCGAGATCGGTGGGCTCGAGATCGAGCAGCGAGCCCGAAGTCGGCGACGCGGCCATCTCTGCCGTCTCGAACTCCACGGTCTGCAGGCCGTCCAGCAGGCTTCCGGTCGCCACCTCTTCCTGCGCGAGCTCGAACTCCGCCGCGCGCGTCATTCCGTCGAGCAGCGCGGGCTCGAGCCCCGACGTATTGAGCAGCTCCGGCGGCGGGAGTGGGGTGGTCGGTCGGGGCGGAGCGGCTGAGGGAGCGACTTCTTGATACTCGCCCGTGTGGATGATGTCGAGCCCGTGGGTCGCACGCTTGAGGATCTGCGAATTCCTGTGGGACCGACTGTCGTCGAGGTCCAGGAAGACGAGATCGCTGCCGGCGCGCGTGGATATGCTGCCGCTGCTGCGAGGCTTCACGGTCGGGTCGATCGCCTGCATGCGGTCGATCGTCGCACGCGCTTCCAGGTCCCGGCCCTGCTGCGAATAGCGCTCGTACAGCAGCTGGAGCTGCTCGATGGCCTCTGGCCCCCGCTCCTGCTTGGAAAGCTGTTCCGCCAAGAGCAGGCGGATGTCGTCCTGATCGGGGCAGAGATCGGCGAACTCCTTCAGCGCGCGGAAGGCCTCGTCGATCTTGCCCGTCTTCTGCATCCGGTCGGCGTACTCGAGGAAATTGACCTTCGCGTCGCTAACGAACCCCTTGCGCGCACTGATCTTACCCAACTTGTAGTAAACCGATGCACGACCGGGGGAGTTGCGCAGGATCTTGTTGCACAGGGCGATGGCGTTGTTGAAGAATCCGCCCTCTGCGTACCGGTCGACCGCCTGCTCGTAGTAGTCCACGGCATCGGCGACGTTGCCCTGCTTGAGGTACAGGTCGCCGACGCGGTTATAGAGCGCGACATCGACCTCCTCATCGGAATCTTTGAAGCCGTCAAGGATCTCGACGTACACCGCCAGCGCCTTGTCGAGCTGCTTCTTCAGCTCAAAATCGGCGGCCTTTTTCTTCAGCTTTGCGACATCAGGCATCGGCGAGTGGCGGGCTCCGCGAGGGGCGTCCCCGTCCTCGCGACGGAGGGGGGCTCAACTTGGAAAAGCTAGCGCTAAGTCATGGGGGTGACAAGGTTTGCCACGTACCCACGAGGCTCGGCAGCGCCCCGCCCCGAGCCAGTACGGCAACTCCCGCGCATCGTCGAGCGCCCAGAGGGCGAGATCGGCCGAGAACCCGGGCGAGAGCTGACCGATCCGCTCGGCGAGGCCGAGCGCCGCCGCACCGTTCACCGTGGAGGCAACCAATGCCTCCGCGACCGACAGCCGAAGCTGACTGACGCCCAGCGTCAACACGATCGGGAAGTTGGTCGTCGGAGAGGTGCCAGGATTGAAGTCTGTGGCCAGCGCGACGGGCACGCCGCTCTCGATCAGGCGACGAGCCGGGGCCTGATCCCGTTTGCCGAGAAACAGCATCGTGGCAGGCAGCAGCGTCGCCACAGTGCTCGCCGCAGCGAGCGCCGCGATGCCGGCGTCGCTGACGGCGGCGAGGTGGTCCGCCGACACCGCGCCGAGCGAGGCGGCGAGCTCGGCGCCGCCGCTGGAGACCAGCTCGTCGGCGTGGAGCTTGATGGCGAGTCCGGCCGCGCGCGACGCTTCGAGGATCTCCCGGGACTCGGCCACCGTGAACACGCCGGGCTCGCAGAACACGTCGGCGAAGCGCGCCAGGCGCTCGCGCGCGACTACCGGGAGCATCTCGTGAATGAGGAGATCGAGGTACGCGCGCCGGCCATTCGCGCGCTCGCGGTAGTCGAGCGGGATCTCGTGCGCCCCGAGCCAGGTGGGCACGATGCGAAGGGGAAGGTGCTCGGCGAGGCGCCGTGCGACGCGGAGCGTCTGGAGCTCGTCGGTCAGCGAGAGACCGTAGCCGGATTTGACCTCGACGGTGGTCACACCGGACGACGCGAGCTCCATGAGCCGCGCCGCGGCGAGCGAGAACAGCTCCTCGGCGGTGTGATGGCGCAGGTCGCGCACCGAAGCGTGGATGCCACCGCCGCGCCGCGAGATCTCCATGTAGGGAACGCCCATCGCGCGAAGCTCCTGTTCCTCGAACCGCGCTCGGCCGAAGATGGCGTGCGTGTGCGAGTCCACAAAGCCAGGGGTGAGGACGCCGCGCTCGCAATCCACGATGACCGCATCCGGATGCGCCTGTCGAAGGTCAGGCTCGCGCCCCACGTCGGCGATCGTCGCGTCCTCGACGAGGATCGCGACGTTCGTGCGCACCTCCATGTCGCTCATCTCGGCCCCGCGCCGCGCGCGCTCCGGCCCGGTGCAGGTCACGACCTGACGCGCATTGACGAAGAGCGTTCGCGACATCAGGCGACGGGCCGCGCCATCACATCCCGGACGCGCGAGATCCGCAGCGGCGCCTGCGCCTCACCGCGGCACGCGTAGAAGCACGCGTTGCAGTCGATCGGCTCGTAGCGCTGGAAGTCGCGCCAGTGGAAGTCCGTGGGGAAGTCTGGGCAGCGCTTGACTCGGCCGGCGGGGTCGATGTGGATCGTGCGCTGCCCGGAACGGCACGGCTCCGTGAGCTCGCCGCGCACGTAGCGCGGTATCTGCTCGAGATACGCATCCGAGTTGGTGATGACGCCGCGGCGGCGGCGCTTGTACGAGAGCAGCCGTGCGACGACGTCGTCGAGCTCCGCGTGCGATGTATCGGTGACGAGATGCTCGCGATTGCCGTTCTTGGCGTCGGTGTAGACGCTGAAGTTCACGCCGCATCCGAGCGACGACGCGCGCTCGACGATGGGCATGAGCTGATCGAGGTTGTCGTCCTTGATCACCGTGTTGAAGCGGATGTTGTCGATGCCGCGCGCGCGCATGCCGTCCACTGCGTGGAAGATGCGGTCGGTGAGCCCGGGAATCCCGCGCGCGACGTCGTGGCGGCCGTCGAGGTAGTCGAGCGAGATGCTGAACTGATCGATGCCGGCGTCGCGGAGTGAGGAGGCGCGCTCGGGACTGAGCATGCCGCCATGCGTGATCAGCGTGACGTATTTGAGCCGGACGGCCGCGTCGACGGCCGAGACGAGCTCCTCGAGATCGCGCCGCAGGAGGGGCTCGCCTCCCGTGAAGCAGATGATCATCGGATTGAAGTAGCGCGCGGCATCGGCGAACGACGCGAGCTCCTCCCTGCGCGCGTCGGCGGGCGTCTTCCAGTAGTCGCAGAATCCGCAGCGGGCATTGCAGCGCAGCGTCACCTCGAAGTGCACGAGCACCGGCCGTCGGCGGACGGCCAGCCAGGCGTACTTGGCGAGGAAGAGCGGAACGTGATAGGGACTGAACCGGCTGGACAGCACGCTATCGGACCATCGGCAGGGAGATGCCCGCGCGCGCCGCCGTGTCGCGCGCCGACTCGTAGCCCGCGTCCGCGTGACGCGCCACGCCGATGCCGGGATCATTGGTGAGCACGCGCTCGAGTCGCACGCGCATCTGCTCTGTCCCGTCGGCCACGATCACCTGCCCCGCGTGCAGCGAGTTGCCGATGCCAACGCCTCCACCGTGATGGAACGACACCCAGCTCGCCCCGCTCGCGACGTTGAGCAACGCGTTGAGGATCGGCCAATCGCTCACGGCGTCGGTACCGTCCTTCATCGCCTCCGTCTCGCGGAACGGGGAGGCAACGCTGCCGGTGTCGAGATGATCGCGTCCGATCACGATGGGCGCCGAGAGCTCGCCGCGCGCGACGAGATCGTTGAGTGCGACGCCGAACCGCGCCCGCTCGCCCTGTCCCAGCCAGCAGATTCGAGCAGGCAGGCCCTGAAAGTGGATGCGCTCGCGCGCCAGCGTGATCCAGCGCCGGAGATGCTCGTCGTGGGGGAAGAGCTCGAGCACGAGGTCGTCCGTGCGCCGGATGTCGCCCGGATCGCCGGAGAGCGCGACCCAGCGAAAGGGCCCTTTGCCCTCGCAGAAGAGCGGCCGGATGTACTCGGGGATGAAGCCCGGGATGTCGAACGCGCGCGCCTCGCCCGCGTCGAAGGCGACGGTGCGGAGGTTGTTGCCATAGTCGAAAGTCACCGCGCCTCGGCGTTGCAGCGCGAGCATCGCGCGCACGTGCCGCGTGGCCGTGTCCGTGCTCGCGGCGACGTACGCGCGCTCGTCGCTCGCGCGCAGGCCGGCCGCCTCCGCCAGCGTCATGCCGTCGGGGATGTAGCCTCGCAGCATGTCGTGCGCGCTCGTCTGATCGGTGAGCACGTCGATGACGACCGCGCGACGGAGGAGCGCTTCGAGCGCGGGTGCGGCGTTCATGACCACGGCCACGGACAGCGCACGACGCTCGCGGCGCGCCACCTCGACGAGCATGAGCGCATCGTCCAGCGACGTCGCCTTCACATCGCAGTATCCCGTCTCGATGCGCTTGTCGATGCGCGACTCGTCGACGTCGAAGGCGAGCATCACCGCGCCCTGCATCGACGCGGCGAGTGGCTGCGCACCGCCCATCCCTCCGAGCCCCGCGGTGACGACGAGCCGGCCGGTGAGAGAGCCGCCGAAATGCCGGCGCGCGACGGCGCCGAACGTCTCGTACGTGCCCTGCACGATGCCCTGCGAGCCAATGTAGATCCAGGAGCCGGCGGTCATCTGCCCGTACATCATCAGACCCTGCTTCTCGAGCTCGCGAAAGTGCTCCCACGTGGCCCAGCGGCCGACGAGGTTGGAGTTGGCGATCAGCACGCGAGGCGCCGAGGCGTGGGTGCGGAAAACGCCGACCGGCTTGCCGCTCTGCACGAGCAGCGTCTCGTCGTGCTCGAGCGCGCGCAGCGCGGCGACGATCGCGTCGAACGCTTCCCAGCTTCGCGCGGCGCGGCCCGTGCCGCCGTAGACGACCAGCTCGTCGGGCCGTTCGGCCACCTCGGGATCGAGGTTGTTCATCAGCATGCGGAGTGCCGCCTCCTGCTGCCACCCCTTGCAGCTGAGCGTCGTGCC
>JBDSDB010000197.1:0-4866 GCA_039920785.1 Gemmatimonadaceae bacterium | reverse complement strand
CCTTGCTGGCGGAGCAGGTCACCTGGCTCGTCGGCAATCGATGCCAAGCGGTCGTCGCGCTTGGGTCGCTGGGCGAATCAGCGACGCTCTCGTTCGATGAGAAGGTCCAGATCCTCGAGACCTGCATCCGCGCCATCGACGGCCGCGTGCCGGTCATCGCCGGCATCGCCGGCCTGGCGACGGCGGAGTGCGTGGCCCTGACGCGCGCGGCGGCGCGCGTCGGCTGCGAGGGGATCATGGCCCTGCCGGCCTACGTGTACTGGAGCGACTGGCGGGAGACGCGCGCGCATTACAGCGCGATCATCGGCGCCACACCACTGTCGTGCATGCTCTACAACAACCCCGTCGCCTACCGGACCGACGTGCTGCCCGAGCAGCTCGCCGAGCTGGCCGCGCGGCACCAAAATCTGCACGCCGTGAAGGAGTCGAGTGGCGATGCGCGGCGCGTCACCGCGGTGCGCGAGACGCTCGGCGACCGCCTGGCGATCTTCGCCGGCATGGACGACATGATCCTCGAGGCGATCCCGATGGGCGCCTCCGGATGGATCGCCGGTCTCGTCAACGCGCTCCCCGCGGAATCGGTGCAGCTCTTCGAGCTCGCGCACGCCGGTCGCTGGGCGGAGGCCACGGCGCTGTATCATTGGTTTCTTCCGCTGCTCCGGCTCGACACGGTGCCCAAGTTCGTTCAGCTCATCAAGGTCGTGCAGGCGGAAGTGGGCCGCGGAACGACCATGGTGCGCCCGCCGCGGCTCGAGCTCGAAGGGGAGGAGTTGGCGAACGTGCTCACCGTGATTCGCCGACAGCTCGCGCTGCGGCCGCCGATCGCCACGGCGAATCGCGCCAGCGCGGAGCTACCCTTCTCGGCCGCGCCGTCCTGAAGCGCGTCCGACAGTCGAGTCGACCGAAGCGAGCACCGTTGGGACGCCGCGATATCGAGACGAATTCGTTGCACGGCTGAAGCATGCTCGCCGCTACGCGCCAGCAGGTTCAGCGTCGTCTCTCCCGCTGTTCCCGACACCCCATTTGGAGTGCTCATGCGCGTCGTCCCCTCTGCCGGACCGCATCCGATCGACCTCGTACGAGGTCTCGTGCTCGCCGCTTCGCTCCTCGTGTTCGCCGCGATCGGCGCCTGTGATGATCCGGGCTCACCTTCCTTGCCACTCGCCCCCACGGCGCCGGCCGCGCTTCGATTGAAGGCGGTGCCTGTTGGCGCGATCATCGTGCAGCAGGGCGCCCCACTGGCCACGTTCAATGGAGTGAAGATCACCCACGGCGGCTATGGCTCCGCGCTCGCGGTGGATCCGCGTGATCCGACGACGTTCTTCAGCCTCAGCGACCGCGGCCCGAACGTGAACGTCAGATGTGGCGCCGTGAGCGGACTCGGGTTCGGCGTGCCGAGCTTCACGCCGGAGATCGGCAAGTTCCGGCTCGCAGGCACGACGATGACGCTCGTGAGCACCATCGCTCTCAAGCGCGCCGACGGCACGCCGATCACCGGACTCCCCCATCCCAACGCACAGGCCAATCGTACCGAGATCCCGTTCACGCTCGACTGCGCACCGCTCACGCAGGATCCGCTCGGCATCGACAGCGAAGGACTGGCGTTCGAGAAGGACGGGACCTTCTGGGTGTCCGACGAATACGGTCCGGACGTCGTGCACTTCACCGCCGACGGTCGCACGATCGAGAAGCGCATTCCCGGATCCGGTCTACCGCTCGTGCTGGCGCGCCGTCGCTCGAACCGCGGCATGGAAGGACTCACGATCATGCCCAACGGTAAGACGCTCGTCGGCCTGATGCAGTCGCCGCTCGACAATCCGACGGCTGGCGGCACCTCGGCGGGCCGCAGCTCGCGACTGATCCGGTTGGTCGTGATCGATACGCGAAGTGGAGCGACCCGGCAGTACCCCGTGCTTCTCGACGCGGCCAACCTGCTGTTCAGCGACGTCGCGGCGCTCACGCCGACGACCTTCCTCGTCATCGAGCGCGACGGAAACTTCCCGCTCGCTGGTGGTGCGGGAGCGATCAAGAAGATCTACAAGGTCGATATCGAGAACGCGACGGACATCAGTGATCCGGCGGACGGCCCGGGCGGTCTGTTGATCGACGGCAAGACGTTGGAAGAGCTCACGAAGGGCGCCGTCGATCCGCGCGCGACGCTCCTGGCAAGCGGCATCATCGCCGCGACGAAGACGCTCACCGTCGACCTGCTCCAGGCGATACCCGGGTATCCACACGACAAGGTCGAAGGGCTCGCCGTGATCGACAACTTCACGATCGCCATCTCGAACGACGACGACTTCGGCGTCGGTGACGACGGCGCGGGAAAGTTCAGTGTGAAAGCGCTGCCGCTACTCGGCGGCGTGCAGGACTACAACAGCGTGTACATCCTGCGGCTGACGTCACCGCTGAAGGACTGACGCTTCGTCCTCTTACCCTCTTTCCCGTGCAGGCTCACGCCCCGACGTCCGGCCCATCCGGGCCATCGGGCGCGTGGGCTTGCCGCGCTCCTCGATGCACGCGTCGATGACCGCGAACCGGTGACTCGCTCAATCGGCCACGCGGCGCAGGATCGACGGGGTCATCGACCAGATCAATGTCGCCTTACCCGCCCGCGGCCGATCGTCGATCTGAAGCATGCAAGCGCCGCCCTTGCGCATCGCGATCCGCCCTTCGGCCGCCTCGCCGGTGAGCATCCAGCTGATCAGGGATCCCAGGTGAGGCTCGTGTCCGACGATGGCGACGCGGGCGTCCGGCTCGCGCTCGCGAAGCCACGCCATGAACGCTCGTGGCGTTCCGTCCGGCGTCAGCGCATCGAGTTGCTCGATCTCGACTTCGCCGTACGCGTCGGCGACGATCCTGGCCGTCTGTAGTGCTCGCGTGAAGGGACTGGTGGCGATCACGGTGATCGATGGCAGAACACGGCGCAGCCCTTTCGCGACCTTCTCCATCTTCCACCGCCCCTCTTTCGTGAGCGGTCGAAGTGAATCGTCCTTGCCCGTCGCGGCGAACGCCTCTCTGTCCTCCGCCACGCCGTGCCGAATCACGAGCAGTTCCACACGGTCCTCCCACGGTTGGTATCGTCCACCCAGCGCCGGTGTGCGGCCCGTCGCGGCACGATGCCCGGCCACGCCACCGCATGAGGCTATCGAGGGAGTCGTCGACGCGACAGCCGGGGATGACGGATGTTACACGGTGTCCGATACGGGAACAGACGAGATCGGATGCGAAACGGCCGGTCGCACATGCGCCAGGCCGTTTCATGTCGTGCGTGGAGCGTCGATCAGGGCGCTGCGCCCGGGGCATCACGCCCTGGGCAGCGTGAGGAAGAATGTGGTCCCGACACCCACCTCGCTCTCCACGGTGAGCTCGCCATTCATTCCCCGGGCCAGATCGCGGCTGATCGCGAGCCCGAGCCCCGTTCCCTCCGCCGTGCGGGTCAGATCGGCGCGCACCTGCACGAACGGTTCGAAGATGCGGTCGAGCTGGTCGGCGGGAATGCCGATTCCCGTGTCACGAACCTCGATGCGGATCGGTCGCTCGAGCTCCTCGGCGCTGAATTCGTTCGCGCTCGCCAGCGCAACTCCGTCACGCGAGGTGTCGTCGCACCGCAGCTCCACACGTCCACCACGCTCGGTGAACTTGATCGCGTTCGAGAGCAGGTTCACGACGATCTGTCGCAACTTCTCGGCGTCGGCGACAACCGCCAACTCGGCGGGAAAGTCGGCCACGTCGAGCACGAGCCCCTTGGCCCGTGCCTGCGGTGCGACGAGCGCCTCCGCACCGAGGAGCGCCGCTCGCAGATGAACCACCGCGAGATCATAGCGCACGGTCCCCGTCTCCAGCCTCGCGTAGTTGAGCACCTCGTTGATGAGCCCGAGCAGGTGTCGCTGGCTGGATTGCAACCGATGCAGATCCTCACGCTGCTGCTCGGTCACGGGGCCACGGATCCCCATCTCCATCAACTCCGCGTATCCACCGATGGCGTTGAGCGGCGTGCGGAGCTCGTGACTCATCACGGCGAGGAACTCGCTCTTCGCCCGGTTCGCCGCTTCGGCCTCGGCACGCGCGCTCTCCGCCTGGCCGCGCGCCGTCTGTGCGTCCGCAAGCAGGCGCTCGCGCTCGGCCTCGTTTCGCCGGCGTGCACTGATGTCGTTGAACAGTACCGCGACCCGACGCTCCCGGGCCTCGCCGACGCGGACCGCGTACACGTCGAACCAGCGGCCGAGCTCCGCGGCGCACGCCTCGAAGCGCGCCGGCTCTCCGGAGAGCGCCACCCGGCCGTAGCGCTCGAACCAGTCCTGCTCGAGCAGCGGCAGCACCGCGCGCGCGCGCCTGCCGACGGCATTCACGAGTCCGGTCTGCTCGACGAAGGCGCGATTCGTCTCGAGGAATAGGAAGTCGACCGGCCGTCCCTCCGGATCGAAGAGCAACTCGAGCACACAGAACCCCTGGTCGATGCCCTCGACCAGGGTGCGATATCGAGCCTCACTCTCGCGGAGATGAGCCTCGGCCTCGCGCTCGGTGGTGACGTCGCGGTTGGTGCCCACGAGCCGCACTGGTCGACCCGCCGCGTCCGCGACGACTCGCGCGCGCGACGCAACGTGGCGGATGCTCCCGTCGGACCGAACAACGCGGTACGCGAGGCCGAATGCGTGCGCACCGACGATCTGCTCGGCGATCACTGCCTGCACTGCCAAGAGATCATCGCGATGGATCGTGGAGAGCTGTGCGTCGCCGACGTTGGTGAGCGCTCCCGCAGGAAGGCCGACGATCTCCGCGCCGCGCGCGTCGATGTCACCGGTTCCGGTCTCGAGGTTCCAGCTCCAGGTCCCGAGCTCCGCGACCTCGAGGGCAAGTCGAAGC
>JBDSDB010000196.1:0-15719 GCA_039920785.1 Gemmatimonadaceae bacterium | reverse complement strand
CACGAGGCTCGAAAGCCTCATGGGGTTCAGCGTGTCGACGGATGGGGTGGGATTCGAACCCACGGTACGCTTTCACGTACACACACTTTCCAGGCGTGCGCCTTAAACCACTCAGCCACCCATCCCTGGACGAACCTGGACCTTCGAATGCCGAGCGCGCTGGCGGCGCGAACAGCCGAGCCAGCGCGCTGTGGTGACCTGCGTGGAACGAGCGGACAGGGTGAGATTCGAACTCACGATACCCTTGCGGGTACGCCGGTTTTCGAGACCGGTGCTTTCAACCACTCAGCCACCTGTCCGGAGCAGCCGTGGAGTTTAGCCCTCGCCCCGAGAGGTGTCAACGAAGTTGCGCCCGCGCCGTTCCGCGAAGAAGGCGCGCAGCAGCGTAGCGCACTCCTCCTCCAGCACACCGCCCGTCACCTCTGGGCGGTGATTGAGTCGCGGATGCCGCAGTAGATCGCCGATGGATCCCACCATGCCCGCCTTCGGGTCCCACGCACCGAACACCACCCTGCCCACCCGCGAGAGGACGATCGCCCCCGCGCACATCGCGCACGGCTCGAGCGTGACGTAGAGCGTGCAGTCACCGAGCCGCCAGCTCGAGCCGGCGACGCCGGCGGCACGAAGCGCCCACAACTCCGCATGCGCGGTCGGATCCTGATCGCGCACCGTGCGATTCGACGCGCGTGCGACGATCTCACCGTCGCGCACGACGATCGCCCCGACCGGTACCTCACCCTCGGCCGCGGCGTCTCGCGCTTCGCGCAGCGCGGCGAGCATCCAGTCGCGGTCGTCCGCGCGGACAGTTGCTTCGGTCATCCGGAGAAGCTAGCAGGACGCCACCGTCACACGGCCGCGGGCACCGGGACATCCGCTGGCGCGTCACTCGGTGCCTCCGACCGTTCGAACACCAGTACCCCGCCCTCTCCGTCCCTCACGAGGATGCGGTCGCCCTCGTGGAAGCGCCCCTCGAGGATCTGCATCGCGAGTGGGTTCTGAAGGAGCCGCTGGATCGCGCGCTTGAGAGGACGCGCGCCGAACGCCGGGTCGTACCCTTCCTCCGCCAGCAGACGTCGCGCGCCCGGCGTGACGTCGAGCGACAGCTTGCGATCGGAGAGCAACCGCTCGACGCGCTTGAGCTGGAGGCCGACGATATACTCGATCTGCTCGGTGCCGAGCGGCTTGAAGATGATGATGTCGTCGACGCGGTTGAGGAACTCCGGCTTGAAGTGCGTCCGCATCGACTGCGTGACCTGCGTCTCGACCAGCGCCCAGTCGGTTGCGGCATGCTCGAGGATATACGTGCTGCCGATGTTCGACGTCATGATGATCACGGTGTTTCGGAAGTCCACCGTGCGCCCTTGCGAGTCCGTCAACCTTCCGTCGTCGAGGATCTGCAGCAGGATGTTGAACACGTCCGGATGCGCTTTCTCGATCTCGTCGAACAGGACCACCGAGTACGGACGCCGACGGACTGCCTCGGTGAGCTGTCCGCCCTCTTCGTAGCCGACGTAGCCCGGAGGCGCACCGATCAGCCGCGCCACGGCGTGCTTCTCCATGTACTCGGACATGTCGATGCGCACCATCGACTGCTCGTCGTCGAACAGGAACTCGGCGAGCGCGCGCGCCGTCTCGGTCTTGCCCACGCCGGTGGGGCCGAGACAGATGAACGACCCGATGGGCCGATTCGGATCCTGCAGTCCCGCTCGCGAGCGACGTACCGCATTCGCCACCGCCTGCACCGCCTCGTCCTGGCCGACGACGCGACGCGCCAGCTCCTGGTCGAGCTTCGTCAACCGCTCTCGCTCGCCTTCCATCATGCGGGTGACTGGAATGCCGGTCCACCGCGCGACTACCTCGGCGATGTCCTCCGCGCCCACCTCCTCCTTGAGGAACTGCGGACGCCCGTCGTGACTGGCGAGCTTCGATTCGGCTTCCTTCATGTCACGCTCGAGCTGCGGGATCCGGCCGTAGCTGATCTCTGCGGCCTTGCCGAGATCGCCGGTGCGCGACGCCTGCTCCGCCTCGACGCGCGCCTGATCGATCTGCTGCTTGATCTTGCCGACGGCGCCGAGCGTCTCCTTCTCCTGCTGCCACTGCGCCTTCATCGCCGACGACTGCTCCTTGAGGCCAGCGAGCTCGCGCTCGATGATCTCGCGCCGCTCGAGCGAGGCGGGGTCCTTCTCCTTCTTCAGCGCGGTCCGCTCGATCTCGAGCTGCATGACACGCCGCTCGACTTCGTCGATCTCCTGCGGCATCGAGTCGATCTCGATACGCAGCCTCGAGGCGGCTTCGTCCAACAGGTCAATCGCTTTATCGGGGAGGAATCGATCGCCGATGTAGCGATGCGACAGCGTCGCCGCCGCGATCACCGCTCCATCCGTGACGCGCACGCCGTGATGCGCCTCGTACCGCTCCTTGAGGCCGCGCAGAATGGCGATGGTGCTCTCCACGCTCGGCTCACCGACGTACACGGGCTGAAAGCGACGTTCGAGCGCCGCGTCCTTCTCCACGTGCTTGCGGTACTCGTCGAGCGTCGTCGCGCCGACGACTCGCAGCTCGCCGCGCGCGAGCATCGGCTTGAGCATTTGCCCCGCGTCCATCGAACCTTCTGCCTTGCCGGCCCCCACGATCGTGTGCAGCTCGTCAATGAAGACGACGAACTGATTGGGATCTTCGGTGAGCTCCTTGAGCACCGCTTTGAGCCGCTCCTCGAACTCGCCGCGGAATTTGGCGCCAGCGATGAGCGCGCCGAGATCGAGGGAGAGCAGGCGCTTGTTCTTGAGGCTCTCCGGCACGTCGCCGTTGACGATCCGCTGCGCGAGCCCTTCGACGATGGCGGTCTTACCGACACCGGGCTCGCCGATGAGCACGGGGTTGTTCTTCGTGCGGCGCGACAGCACCTGCACGATACGGCGAATCTCCTCGTCGCGGCCGATGACCGGGTCGAGCTTCCCCTTGCGCGCGTCCTCCGTGAGGTCTCGCGTATAGCGCTGGAGCGCCTGATACTGGTTCTCGGGCGTCTGATCCTTGACGCGGTGTGAGCCGCGCACCGCCTCGAGCGCGGTGAGCAGCGCCTTGTGCGTGATGCCCGCGTCGGTGAGCAGCGCGCGGCTCTCGGCGCCCTTCGTCTCCGTGAGCGCGAGCAGCATGTGCTCCGTGGAGACGTACTCGTCACCGAGGGCACGCGCCTCCTTCTCCGCCTGGTCGAGCACGGCGGTGAGCTCGCGCGATGTGTTCGGCTGCGCGTCGGTCTGCTTGGGATAGCGCGCGATCTCGCGCGCGAGCTGCTCGCGAAGCGCGGTGACGCTCGCGCCGAGTTTCTGCAGCACGGGTACGACGATGCTCTCGTCCTGTGAAAGCAGCACCAGAAAGAGGTGCGCGTCGTAGACCATCGGATTCCCGTTTCGGCGGGCCTCGGCGAGCGCTTCGTTCAGCGCCTCCGCGGACTTCACCGTGAGACGATCTGGATTGATCATGTCGGACACTATCGTTCAGGTTGCTATTCGGCGAGTTGGCGGGCCGGCACGTCCCGCTGCAACGGCAACGGTGGTGCCGCATCGGCCGCGCCGCCATGACAGCCAAACGTGCCGACGCGGCGCGCGACGGCTTCCGCACTGCCGTTCCGGCGGCCTCGAACGACGAAACGCCCGGGCAGCTGCCCGGGCGTTTCGCTATCTAGCCAATGCGTGTGCCGCCGTCAGCGTCTCACTTGGCGACGAACATCTTCTTCGCCTGGCGCTCGCCATCCACGACGAGCTCGTAGATGTAGATGCCCGATGCGGCCTCACGTCCCGTGCTCAGGACCTTTCCGTCCCAGTACGCGACATAATCCTTGTCGCAATCCAACTTCATGTTGGAGAGCCGTTCTCCCGGTCCCTGCACGATCGGGATGGCCACAAGTTGGGCCAACACGTTGTAGATGCGCAGAGAAACGACGCGCGGTCCTCCGGACCCCTCGGCGCATGCGACGCCGAAGTTGATCCTTGTTTCCGGATTGAAGGGATTCGGATAGTTCTGTCCGAGGGTCCCGGCCTTACGCCCTCGGGGCTGTTGATCGGGTTGTGAGACCGATTGCCCCGCCGCCGTCTTTGGCGAGAGTGACCAAAGGGCGAGCACGAGCGCAAGTGCTGCCCAGCGGTGGTACATGTGTGCTCCGTTTAACTAGACAGGATCCTGATGCTGCTCCTGTGACGGGTGATGGATGAACTACCTTGACGCGAACCTACGATACCTGACGCTGCATGTCAAGCAAAGGACACGACTTAGAGGGCATCACAGCGCGGTACCGATACCTCGACGGCGGCGGCCGAGCCCGTCACGAATCGTGTAACCCTCACGGTCACAATACTCTAGGAAGGGGATCAGGAACTTGCGTGTGAGCCCGATCAGATCCCGAAGCTCGGAGGGCCCATAGTCGAGGTTCGGTGACATGCCGCACAAAAGCGTGGACGCGAGCGAACTAGCCATGGTTGCGACGTAGTACCGGTTAGGCTCCACTGCCACGAGCGTTCCGTCACGAGAGAGTACCCGGCAAATCGAGGACAGCTCCGTCGCCGGGACATTCAGATTAATGCTGAGCTCGTCAAGCGTTGGGGGCTCGGAACCTGATTCGTCGAGGCGCCCCTTCACGCGCTCGGCGATCGCCAGCTGTCGCGCGCTGAGCGTGGCCGCGAAGTCGGCGCGGCGAACGCCGCCCTGCTCCGCGACCACGGCGCCGGAATTCGCCAGCTGATCGATCACGGCGTCCACCGCCGACTGCGGCGCTCGCAGCCGAGACCTCAGCCACTGTCGAGGCGCCACGGTGTCGAGAGGCCGGTCGCGATGAAACGCACTGAGCGTGTCCACGATCTGTGAAGCCACCGCGATCCGTACGTCTTCGGCAAACACCCTGACGCCGACGCGCCACGCGCCCGTCGCCTCGAGCAGCGCGTTCGCGTGCTCGGGAGAGAGTCCGAGCCGAACCGGGAGCTCCATCACCTCGATCCCGGCGCTTCCTGCGTCGGTCAGCAGACGCTGGAGACTGGCGCGTGGGTCCGCTCCGATCGCATGCCATCCGCGCGCGCGCGCCGGAGCGAATGGATCCGTGACGACCCCGCCACCGATCGTCGCGACGGGCGAGCCGCCGCGCAGCACGAAGCGGTCTCCCGCGCGCGCGACGATGGGCTCGTCGATCGCGATGCGCGCCGCGCGGCGCTCCCCGGGTTCGAGCAGCGCACCATGGACGACGACCCGCGCGCCGACATCGCTCGTGCCGAGATGCAGCCGCACGCGACTGCGCGCACTCAGCGGTCGCGCCGCTCCCTCGAGCAGGGCGACATCCGCACGAAGCACGGTGGACGGGCGCCAGGCATCTCCATCCACCAGCACGGCGCCACGACCGACGTGCTCGAGCTCGACGCCCGCCAGCGCGATCGCCGCTCGCTCTCCAGCATGTATGCGATCGACCGAGCGACTGTGCGCCTGCAGTCCACGCACGCGCACGCTGCTGCCGCTGGGAAAGAGCCGGAGCACAGAGTCACGTGTGAGCGATCCGGACCACACGGTCCCCGTGACGACGGTGCCGGTTCCCTTCACCGTGAACGACCGATCGACCGGCATGCGAAAGAGATCGTCGGTCGCGCGCGTGGGCAGCGCGCGGGCCGCGTCGGCGAGCGCGTTCCGCAGCGCATCGAGACCATGGCCCGTGGCCGCGGAGACTGGGACGATCGCCGCCTCGGCCAGCGGACCTCCCGCGAGCGCGTCGCGAACGTCTTCCGTGACGAGCGCGAGCCAGTCGGACTCGACGAGGTCCGACTTGGTGATCGCCACGACACCTCCGTGCACACCGAGCAGCCGGAGGATGGCGAGATGCTCGCGCGTCTGCGGCATGACGCCCTCGTCCGCCGCGACGACGAGCAGCGCGAGGTCGATGCCGGTAGCACCGGCGAGCATGGTGCGCACGAAGGCCTCGTGGCCGGGAACGTCGACCACACCCACCGTTCCGATCCCGTCGAGGACCAGCGGTGCGAAACCGAGATCGATGGTGATGCCGCGACGCTTCTCCTCAGGCAGCCGGTCGGTGTCGACTCCGGTGAGCGCGCGCACGAGTGTCGTTTTTCCGTGGTCGATGTGTCCAGCGGTTCCGAGGATCATCGCCGAACCCCGCTCACCACCGCGTCTCCTCCCAGAGTTCCATCGCACGGAGCGGACGCCCGTCGGTGAGGTGCTCGGTGAGAAACTCGCGCAGCAGTCGCTGATGCGCGCGGCACGATGCGTCGTCGAGCGGATCGCCTGGTACGCCCGTGAGAAACCGACGGAGCGCCGAGCGCGCGTCGGACGGGAGAATGCGGCCCGCCGGCGCGAGCCGACCGCACCGCGCGCACAGCGCGCCGCCGGCGGGATGACTGAACATCACGGTCGCCTCTTCGGGAAGCGGCGCATGGCACGCACCGCAGACGTCGATCGCGGGAGCGAAACCCAACTCGGCGATGATGTGCCACGCACTCGCGAGCGTGGCTCCGAGCGTCTCGTCTGGAGCGGCCGTCGCGAGCGCGTCGAACGCATCGGCCACGGCGTCGAACAGGGAAGGATCGGCATAGTCGCGGCCGAAGCGAAGTGTCAGCTCGGCGATCGCGGACGCGCCGGTGAACCGGCCAAGGTCGTCCGCGAGCTCCGCGCGCGCATGCGTGACGTCGAATCCGCCGAGCGTGTCGAGGTCTCGGCCTGGCTTGGCGTAGAGTTGCGCACTTCCCTGGGCGAACAGGTCCAGCGCGCTTCCGAAGCGTCGCGACGAGCGGCGCGCGCCCTTCGCGAGGACGCTTCGCACGCCCGCCTCCCGCGTCACGACCCGGAGGATCCGCGACGACTCCAGATAGTCGAACGAATGGAGAACGATCGCTTCCGTCGCGAGCAGCGCCATACGTGAAAGATACCACCGGGACAGCGCCGAGCGTCGGGCGCTCGGCCGTCCCGGTCGATCCGGCGTGCGTCAGAACCCGATGCGGACCCCCGCGAGCACGCGGCGCCCGGCGCCCCGGTATCCGGTCTGGCTGAGCGACAGGTCATCCGTGCGGCTGAAGTCGTAGTTGAACCCCGCCGCGTCCGTGTATCGCACGTCGCCAAGGTTTTCGACGCGTAGCGTCGCAGTGACGCCGGCGCCGGAGCGAAGCGGTACGAGCTGCGCGTCGGCCGAGAGGTCGAGACGGGTGTAGGGCGAGAGCGAAACGCGATTGGCGGTGAAGTCCGGCGCGTAGTACACATCCTCCCGCGCGCCGACGCGGAGCGCCCTGACCTCGAAACCGTGGTGCGACGTGCGATAACCGACGCCCGCGTTCAGAGTGTGCATCGGCCGGCGCAGCAGACGGGACCCTGACGCGAAGGTCGCGGTGGCCGTCTTGCTCGTTCCCGGATCGATGACGCGCGTGCCGAGCTGTGTGACCGCGGCATCGACGCGGAACCCGCGCGGCAGCGACAACTTGGCTTCGAGCTCCACACCCGAGGCGCGCGTGCGAGCGATGTTGAAGTAGTTCGGTTCCGTTGCGGAGTACTTGTAGTCGATCATGTCGCGGAACGAGTTCGCGAAGTACGTAGCGCCGAGGGAGCCCCATTGGCCAATGGTCTGCTCCAGGCCTGCGTCCACGCTGAAGGCGTGCTCCGGGTTCAGGGCGCGATTCCCGATGACGAAGCCGCTGCCCTCCGTCTCGAGGAAAGTCGGCTCGCGGAACGCCGTACCAACGCTCCCGCGGATCCGGGTCGTCGGCGCGAGCTGACCGCTCGCGGCGGCGCGATACGTCCAGAAATCGCCGAACTGCTCGTTGTGCTCGAACCGTCCCCCCAGCGCGAGCGTCGAGCCAGACGTCGGCGCGATGAGCAGTTGCCCGTAGCCGCCGGTGCTTCGGCGACGCGCGGGAGACGGCGCGTCGTCGCCGAAGTTGCTGCGCGTCGAGGTCTCCTGCCACTTTCGCTCGATCTGCGTGCCGAGGGTCAGCCGCGTAGCAGCGGGGAGGTCGAGCTCGAGCCGTACGTCACCGCTGCGACGGCGCGACCGTTCGGCCGTGGTGTAGGCGTAGCCCTTGTCGCCCGGACTGTCTGCCTGGTCTTCCGTGATGCCGTGCACGTCGTGCGAGGCGAGTGACAGCCGGAGCGCGGCGCGCGATGCAAGCCGATAGCCAGCGTCGAGACCCACCGCCAGGCGATCGTCGCGGCGCACCGCGTTGCTGTCGACGACCTGCCCGGAGCCATTGGTGGGATAGTGGAGCTCGCGATCCGCGAAGCGCCCGGAGAGGCTCGCGTCGAGCGCACCGTGCACCGTGCCGACGAGCGCACTCGCGACACTCTGCCGGAATCCGCTGTTGAACGATTGGAACCCGTTGGTACGGTGCTGCGCGGCCCCGAGCGAGAAGTTCGTCTGCGCCGTGCCGCCGCGGACGGCACCGTCGAAGTCCCTGCTGCCGAATCCACCGCCTCGCGCGCTCACCTCTCCATGGGTGCGGCCGTCGCCGCGGCGCGTGAAGAGCTGGACGACGCCGGCCATCGCGTCCGAGCCATAGAGCACGCTCGCCGGTCCGCGCACGACCTCGATGCGGTCGATGTTGTCGGTCGAGAGCGTGGCGAGATCGTACGCGCCGCCGGCGTCGTTCACCGGGACGCCATCCACGAGCACCTTCGTGTACTTGCTCTCGCCGCCGCGGATGAACAACGAGGTCGCACCTCCGTATGAGCCCGACTGCACGACGGAGAGTCCGGCGACCTGCCGCAGCGCGTCGGCGACGGTCGTGATCCCCTCTGCGCGCAGCTGCTCGCCGCCGATGACGGTGATCGACGACGGAGAGTGGCCGGCCGCGATCGGCGATCGGGTCGCCGTGACGACGACAGGCGCGACGCGCGCCGTATCGCGCGACACCTGTTGTCCAAGCAGCGGCGCACGCGGAGACGAGGAGACGAGCACGATGAGCGCGGAGAGCACGACGGTCGAGCAGGGACGCATCAGCGAGACCTGAGTGAAGTGTGAGGCGGTGTCAACGACGAGGACGGGCACGAAGTGGAACGAGCGCGGGAGCGCCGACAGCGGGATCGCGAGTGACGACGAGCGGCCAGTCGTAGACTGATTCGAGGATGCCGCCTTGCATGACGTCGGCAGGCGTGCCCTCTGCGGCAATGCGGCCCCGGTGCAGCAGCACGATGCGATCAGCGAAGCGGGCAACGAGGTTGAGCTGATGACTCACGAGCAGCACGGCCTCGCCTTCCGCGGCGAGACGGCTGAGGAGCTCGAACACCGCCATCTCGTGTCCGATGTCGAGAAAGGTCGTGGGCTCGTCGAGCACGAGCGCGTCGCCCCCCTGCGCGATGGCGCGCGCCAGCCGGACGCGCTGCCATTCGCCGCCGGAGAGCTCGGTGATCGCGCGACCGAGATAGGCCGCGGTCTCCGTCAGCTCGAGCGCGCGCTCGATGGCGGCAGCGTCCACCGCGGTCATGCCGCGCCACAGCCCGAGGTGGGGATAGCGGGCGAGGGCGATGTAGTCGCGCACGGCGAGCGCGAAGGCCGGCTCCTCGCGTTGCGACACGACCGCCATGCGTCGCGCCAGCGCGCCGCGCGTCTCGTCGCGAATCGGTGTGTCGTCCACCGTGATCTCGCCAGACTCCAGCACGACGCGGCCGACGAGTGCGCGGACGAGCGTGCTCTTGCCACTCCCGTTCGGGCCCACCACCGCGGTGAGCCGCCCGCGTGGGGCGACGAGCGAGACGTCGTCGAGCGCGCGCGACGCGCGGCCGCGATAGCGAACGCTCACGCTCCGGACGGCGATCACGCGATTCTCCGCAGGCGCGCGAGGAAGAAGGGCACGCCGATGATTGCCGTCACCGCGCCCAGCGGGAGCTCGGCGGGCGGGCGCGCGGTGCGCGCGACCAGATCGGCCACCACCACGAGCGACGCGCCGGCGAGCGCCGCGGCGGTGATGATGGCGCGATGTGTGCGCGCGCCCGCCATCCGCACGAGATGCGGCACGAGCAGACCGATGAAGCCCACCAGCCCGGCCGCAGCGACCGTGCCCGCTGCCAGGAGCGCGGCCGCGACGTAGACGGTGAGCGATACGCGGGCGACGCGAACGCCAAGTCCCGCAGCGGTGTCCTCGCCGAGCGCGAGGACGTCGATGCCCCGCGCGAGCGCGAGCAGCACGCCAACCCCAACCACGACGTAGACCGCGAGCATGCGCACCTGAGGCCAGCTCGCGTCGCTCACGGAGCCCATCATCCACCAGAGCGCGCCGCGCACGACGTTGTCCTGCACGTTCGCGAGCGCGACCATGATGGCGGCATTGGCGAAGGCACCGACGACGACGCCGGCCATGAGCACGACGCGCGCGTCGCCCTGGCCTCCAGCGGCTCGCGCGACGAGCAGCGTGAGCGCGACGGCGCACAGTGCGCCGGCAAACCCGGCCAGCGGCACGACGGCAGTGGGCGCATGCAGCGCCACGGCGAACACTGCGCCGACTGCCGCTCCGCCGGACACGCCGAGCAGATACGGTTCGGCGAGCAGATTGCGCGTGGCGCCCTGCAACGCCGCGCCGGCGGCTCCGAGGCCTGCGCCGACGAGCGCGGCGAGCGCGACTCGCGGCAGCCGCAGGGTGCGCACGACGGCGACCTCGATGGGTGTGCCGTCGCCGAGGAGGCCGCGCAGCACGCTGGCCGGTGGCAGCGACAGCGTGCCGAGCATGACGCCCGCCAGAGACACGACGACGAGCGCGACGAGCAACGCGATCCACCAGCGAGAGCTCACGTCACCGCGCCGTATCTGGATGCAGCAGCGCGGCGATGGAGCGCGCCGCCTCGCCGAGCCGCGGGCCCGGACGAAACACGATCGTGGTGTCCACGAGGAGGAGCCGACCAGATCGGACGGCGCGCAGAGTGCGCCAGCGTGCATCGGCGAGATAGCGCTCGCGCGAGGCCGGCTGTAGGAGAATCACCTCGGGATCGCGCTGCACCAGGTCCTCGACCGTGATGCGCGGTGATGGAGCCGACATGAAGCCGTACACGTTCGTGCCGCCGGCGATCTCGATCAGCTGGTTGAGAAAGCTCCCACCGCCCGCGGCGAGCAGCGGCTGATCGTAGAGCGGCCAGAAGACCGTCGGCTTGGGAAGGCGCGCGGTCTTCGAACGCACTCCATCGAGCGTGGCGCGCACGGAGTCCACGGTGGCTCGCGCGGCAGCGGTGTCACCAGTGAGCACGCCGAGCGCGCGGGTGACCCGCTCGAAGTCCGCGATCAGATCGACGCGATAGGAGGCAGTGGCCACGCCCGCCGCGCGCAGCCGGCGCGCGGCGTCGCGATTGTCGTCGCTGGCGTACAGGATGACGAGATCGGGGCGTGCCGCCAGCACGGCTTCCACGTTTGGCCGCAGCCCGGGACCGAGGTCGGGGAGTGCGCGTGCCTCCACGGGCCAGACGTCGTACGCGGTACGCCCAACCATGCGGCCGCCGGCGCCGATCGCATAGAGTAGCTCGGTCGTGGCCGGATTGAGCGACACGATGCGGCGCGCGGGCGCGGTCACGGCCACCGTATCGCCGAAATCGTCGGTCGCGACAGAGCGCGCGCGCTGCGGCGGACGCTCGCAACCGGCGAGGATCGCCGAGAGCGCGAGTGTGCTGCTGACGAGGGTGGCGAAACGCACGACGGGCATCTCCTGCCTCGGAGAATGCCCGTAACGGACGCGGACGATCGTGCAGAGCACGGAGAGTCGCGTGTCGCCACGGTCCTCCCCCGAGGACCTGTGATCGATGCGCGGACGGGGTCGTCTCCTGGCTTCGGGCCGCGCCGCCCCGCCTTCCCGACCGTTGGTCAGTGGCGTGGTTGAGGCTGCGCGTACAACTACCCGTTACAGTGGCGGGGCCGCGCCGGCATCTCACCGGCTTCCGTATCCCCGTTCGCGTTGAATTGTCCGGCGAATCTATGCCGACGTTGCCTGGCCGGCAAGCGCGGCCGCGAGCCGAGTCTTGAGCGCGGCACGCTCGGCGTCGTACGCGGCGGGAGAGAGCGAGGGATCATTCGCCTCGCGGCGCGCGTCGAGCGCGGCGATGGCGGCGGCGAGCGTCTCGGCGCCGGACGGCGATGGCGCGCGTCGGCGCGCGAGGCTCCCGCCGCGACGATAGGCGACGGCGAGCGCCGTGATCATGGCGAGCACCAGCCCGACGGCGAGTGCGATCACCACCGTGGAGCGAGCGTCCGACACGGTGGAAGGCACGTCGATGCGGACTTCCTCGCCCTGGGGCGCGTTCTGCGCGAGGAAGCGTTTGAAGGTTCGACCCTGTGTCGACGCTGCACCCTGCGATCGGAGCGACGTGCTACGCACCTGAGCGCCGGGCTCCTCGAGCAGCACTTCGAGGATGGCGTTCGGCTTGTCGAGCGTGAGCACGAGCGGAAACACGTTCGGCGCGAGCGCATAGGTGAAGCTGAGCTGCTTCACTCCAGGCCCGAACGGCGCGAGCAGCACGACTCGTCCGTCGCGCAGTTGCAGCGAGGACGCAGCGACATCGCCGGCGGCCGCGGTGAAGCCGGTCGCACCCTTCGGGAGCGGCGCGCTCCACACGGGGGTGAGGGAATCGCGGCCCACCGCCGTGACCACCGTGTCGTTCGAGACCTCGTACACTTCCACGATGTCGCGAAGTCCGGTGGGACGCGGAGCGCCGATGACGTAGTGATGTCCCTGCACCGTGAACGGCACGGGGCCGGTCGTCGTGTCGAAGACGATGATCTCGGCGTCCTCGCCGCGTACGGCGGCGGCGCGCAGCGGTGCCGAGAAATAGGCGATACCTCTGTAGACAGAGGCCGCGAAATAGACGGCGTCCGGATTGCCCCACCGGCGGAACGTGAAGTGGTAGCGCCCGGAGACATCGGTGCGCATCGAGTCGATCGGACCCGAGCTGTCCGCGCCGACGCGGTGAATCGTCACGATGACGTCGGGGACGGGGATCTCGCCCGTGAGGCTCGGTCGCACCACGCGTCCATCCACGAGCGCAGACATCGGCGCGGAGGGCGCGGCCGGCGCGGCCCCTTGCGCCGTAAGGGACGCGCGTCCCGCCACGGAGAGACACGCGACGAGGCACCCGAGTCGGGCAGCGGCGCCGGCGGCGCGCGAGCTTCGCCGCGGGTTAGGGATTGAACTTCCCGAAGTCTTCCGGCCGGAGGTTCTCGAGGTAGGACTTGAGCTGGTCGGCCGAGAGCTCGGAGGGGTCGTCCTCGTCGGCGTCAGGCACCGGCTCGGTGCTCGACCCGGTGACGTCGTCGCTCTCCTCCTCCTCGTCGTCGGGCTCGACGAGGAGCTCGTCGGCGACGAAGATGGGTGCGGAGAGGCGTAGCGCGATGGCGATGCTGTCGGACGGACGCGCATCGATGTGGACGAGCGTCTCGGCGCGCTGGATCTGGAGCTCGGCGTAGTAGGTGCTCTTCTCGACGCGCGTGATGTGCACGCGGCGGAGCTGTGCGCCCATCCCGACGATGAGGCTGCGCACGAGGTCATGCGTGAAGGGACGCGGTCCCTTCACGTTGTGCATGTGCCGCACGATGGACTCGGCTTCCGGCTGCCCGATCCAGATCGGGAGCAGGCGCGTGCCTCCGCTCTCCTGGAGCACGACGACGTACGAGCCAGTCGCGCTATCGAGTCCGAGACGAGAGACGTGCACTTCGATCATCACCCCGTCCTACCCCTTCCGGGCGTCGTGGTTCGACGCCCGGAAGCGATGCGGCGTCGTCATCCGCGAGCAGCACGCTTCAGCGCGGCGGCTCGGTCGGTGCGTTCCCACGTGAACAATGTGTAGGCCGACTTGCCGCTGCCCACCTTCTCGGGCGTGCGGCCGAAGTGCCCGTACGCGGACGTCGCACTGTAGATCGGCTTGCGCAAGTCGAGCGCCGTGGCGATCCCCTTCGGCGTGAGATCGAAGGTCTTTCGCACCGCGTCCATGATCTGCGCCTCGGGGATCGTGGCGGTGCCGAAGGTGTCGACCGCGACCGAAACGGGCTCGGCCACGCCGATGGCGTAGGCCACCTGGACCTCGCAGCGACGGGCCAACCCGGCTGCCACGACGTTCTTGGCTACCCAGCGCGCCGCGTAGCACGCCGAGCGATCGACCTTCGAGGGATCCTTCCCGCTGAACGCGCCGCCGCCGTGGCGGCCCATCCCGCCGTACGTGTCGACGATGATCTTGCGGCCGGTGAGGCCGCAGTCGCCCTGTGGGCCGCCGATGACGAAGCGGCCGGTGGGATTGATGTGATACTTGACCTTCTTCGAGCGCAGCGTCTTCGGGATCGAGGCCTCGATCACGTCGGAGATGATCGCGCTGCGCAGCTTGGAGTTGGAGATGTGGTCGGCGTGCTGGGTGCTGACGACGACCGTGTCCACGGCGACAGGCACGTTGTCCTCGTACACCACCGTGACCTGCGCCTTGCCGTCCGGGCGCAGCCACTTGAAGCCCTTGTCGTTGCGGCGCCGATCGGCGAGCGCGCGGGTGATGCGATGCGCGAGGACGATCGGCAGCGGCATCAGCTCGTCGGTCTCGTCCGAGGCATAGCCGAACATCATCCCCTGGTCGCCTGCGCCGCCCGTGTCGACACCCATCGCGATGTCGACGGACTGGCGGTCGATCGTGCTCATCACGGCGCAGGTATGGCTGTCGAAGCCGTAGCCGGCATCGGTGTAGCCGATGCGGGCGATCGTGGACCGCACGACCTCTGGAAGGTGCACGTACGCGTTGGTCGTGATCTCGCCTGCAATGACGGCAAGGCCGGTCGTAACGAGGGTCTCGCATGCGACGCGCGACGCGGGATCCTCGGCGAGCAGTGCGTCGAGCACCGCATCGGAGATCGCGTCGGCGACCTTGTCAGGATGGCCTTCGGTGACAGATTCGGACGTGAAGAGGCTGCGATCGTACACGATTGGTTCCCCACTGGGGCTCGGAGAGGAAGGAAGAAGGCCCGGCACCATGCTGCCGGGCCCCTCTTACCGTCGAAGACGGTGATGGCGAAAGAAAACGATTCACCCTGCCCCGGGCAACCCATCGTAGAGGTACGGCGACTCGCCGATCGCGTCGCCCAGCCTCCTCGCGAGCTCGAAGCGCGCCTGCTCGGCCGTGAGTGCACGGAGCGCCGCGGAGGCAGCGAGCTTGGCGTGCGCCGCGGTGACGCTCCGAATGATCTGCTTGACCAGCGGCACCGACCGCGGGGCGACGCTCATCTGTCGCACGCCGAGGCCGAGGAGCGCGAAGGCCATCAGCGGCTGCGACGCCATCTCGCCGCACACCGACACCTCGATGTCGCCCAGCTCGGCCACCTCCACCGTGCGGCGGATGAGCCGCAGCACGGCGGGGTGGAGCGGCGTGTAGCGCGGCGCCAGGTTGGCGTTGCCGCGATCGACGGCGAGCGTGTACTGCACCAGGTCGTTGGTCCCGATGCTGAAGAAGTCCACGTCGCGGGTGAGGGTGTCGCTGGCCACCGCCGCCGCGGGCGTCTCGATCATCACACCCAGCGGCACGTCGACGCGATACTCGACGCCGCGCGCCTTGAGCTCGGCGGCCGCCTCCTCGAGCAGCTTGCGCGTGGCGAGCACCTCGTCGAGGCTGACGATGAGCGGCAACATGATGCGGAGATCGCCGTGCATCGCCGCGCGCAGCAGCGCGCGCAGCTGCGTGCGGAACATCTCGGGCTGGTCGAGGCACATGCGGATGGCGCGCCATCCGAGAAACGGATTGGCCTC
>JBDSDB010000195.1:0-48919 GCA_039920785.1 Gemmatimonadaceae bacterium | reverse complement strand
CGGACCAGCATGAGGCACCTCGGGAAGAATCCGTTGCCCGCCAGACCGCGGTGGGCTTTCGATCTCTGTGTCCTAGTGTCGCCCTCACTGTCACGGAGCTATACGTTTGTCGCGAAGCGTCTCACTGGTCATCGGCGAGCGACTCAGGAGGGCCTCACGGGTAATTTGGCGGCCTCGCTGAGGGTGCGGTCGAGGTTGACATGGCTGGCGTGGAGAGCGATACGGTGAGCGCGTGTTGGTCCCCCGAAGGAGACATCATGAAGCTCGTGCGCCCCGCCGCCGCCATCCTGTTCGTCATCGCCTCTCTCGCCACCTCCGCATCGGCCCAGGACGTGTCACGCGACTCGATCCCGTTGCCGGAGCACCCGCGTCCGGACTTTGAGCGTTCGGAATGGCTCAACCTGAACGGCCGCTGGCAGTTCGCCTTCGACGCGAAGGACGTCGGAGAACGCGCCGCCTGGTTCAGGTCGGGCCTTCCCTCTCCGAAGCCGATCCTCGTCCCATTCTCGTGGGGGGCGCCGCTCTCCGGTGTGGCGGATAGCGCAGACATCGGGTGGTATGCGCGAACGATCACGATCCCCGAGCGCTGGCGCGGACGGCGAGTCTATCTCGTGGTCGGCGCGTCGGACTGGCGCACGACCGTGTGGCTCGATGGAGCCAGAGCGGGCGGGCACCAGGGTGGATACACGCCCTTCTCGATCGAGCTCACGAAGCTGGCGAAAGCGGGGAGCTCGCATCGGCTCACGATGCGCGTGGACGACTCGCCGCACCCGTTCAAGCTCGAGGGCAAGCAGGGCTACGGCCAGGCGCGCGGCATGTGGCAGACCGTGTATCTCGAGGCACGCGGCGATGCGTCGCTCGAGTCGCTCCATTTCACGCCCGACATCGATCGCGGCGTCGTGACGGTGGATGCCCGACTCGCGGAGGCAGCGCCGAGCGACGTCACGCTCCGCCTCGCCTTCACGAACCGCGACGGCATCCCGGTGAGCGCACAGCGCATCGCGCGCGGAGAGCGCTCCGCGCAATTCGAGATCAAGGTGCCGAGTGCGCGTCTCTGGTCGCTGGAGGATCCCTTCCTGCACGAGGTCGCGGCGACCGTCTCGGCGACGGGTCTCGCGACGGACTCGGTGCGCAGCTACTTCGGCATGCGCAAGATCTCCACGATGGATCTCCCGGGAACGAAGCACGCCTATGTGGCGCTCAACGGCAAGCCCGTCTACCTGCAACTCGCGCTCGATCAGGCATATCATCCCACCGGCTTCTACACCTTCCCCTCGGATTCCTTCACGCGGATGGAGATCCTGCTCGCGCGACAGATCGGGCTGAACGGGCTGCGCGAGCACATCAAGATCGAGACGCCGAGGAAGTTGTACTGGGCGGACAAGTTGGGGATGCTGATCATGGCCGACGTCCCCAACTGGTGGGGCCCGCCGACGGACACGGCATTTCGCGAGCACGACGATGCGATGCGCGCGATGATCGATCGAGACTACAATCATCCGTCGGTGTTCTCGTGGATCGCGTACAACGAGGCGTGGGGACTCGTCTCGAAGGTGAACGGGAAGGACGTCTACCTGCCGGAGACGCAGGCGCGTGTAGTCGAGTCGGTGCGGTTGGCGAAGTCGCTCGACGCGACGCGGCTGGTGGAGGACAACTCGCCGTGCTGTGGGCGCGGGCACACCGTGACCGACATAAACTCGTGGCACGAGTACCTCCCCGGCTGGCAGTGGAACGCCCTGCTCGAGCGCCACACCGACAGCACGTTCGCCGGTTCGACGTGGAACTTCGAGCGCGGCTACCGGCAGACGCACGTGCCGATGATGAACTCCGAGTTCGGCAACGTGTGGGGCTACACGGGCAGCACAGGCGACGTCGATTACAGCTGGGACTACCATCGCGCGATCGACGCATTCCGTCGGCATCCGGCGCTGGCGGGCTGGCTGTACACCGAGCATCACGACGTGATCAACGAGTGGAACGGCTACTGGCGCTTCGATCGCACGAAGAAGGAGACGGGCGTCGGCGACATCGTGGACGGGATGACCCTTCGCGACTTCCACGCGCCATACTACCTCGCGGTCGGTCGCGATCTGAGTGAGAGCGTGAGTCCTGGCCAGACGGTGGAAGTGCCGCTCTGGGCGTCGTTCCTCGTGGGGCCAGGCAGCGCCGGCGACTCGCTGGTGGTTCGCACGGAGCTGTATGGCTGGACCTCGCTCGGCGAGAAGCACCAGTACTCGACGACGCGCCGCATGGTGCCGTTCAAGTCGTACATGTCCGAGGCACTCGCTCCGCTATCGGTGACGATGCCGGCGGAGCCTGCGGTCGTCGTGCTCGCGGTTCGCCTGGAGGATCGATCAGGGACCGCGCTCCATCACAACTTCACGACGTTCGTGGTGACGGGAGCGCCGCCGACTGAGCTCACGCTGAGCGACGGTCGTCGCGCGCGCGTTGCGCGGGTGCGCGCAGGAGCGGTCAACAACGCGAGATGGTCCGTCAAGACATGGAACGTGATGGACGGACTCAAGGTCGCCGGTGCAGGCTCGGGACATTTCGAGTATCGCATCCCGTGGCCGTCGGGGCTGGCGCGCGCGGATGTCGATGAAGCGGTCTTTCTGGTTGAGGCGTCGGCCAAGCGGCTCCACGGTAAGGACGGCGACACGACTCGGAAGATGAGCGGCGACTTGATGCGCGGCGCTGGAAGCCGCGACCCGAGTCGGAACCGCAACGCCTATCCGATGACGGGAGAGCGGCCGTATCCGAGCGCGATGACCGTGTCGATGAACGGACAGCTGGCGGGCCGGTACGAGCTCGATGACGATCCCGCGGACCATCGGGGCATTCTGTCGTGGCACGCCCAGCTCCGAGACAAGTTTCTTCGTGACGCCGGCTCGTACGGCCAGCTCGTGCGCGTGAGAGTTCCTTCGGCGGCACTCGACGAGGGGGCGAGGACCGGCGTGTTGACGGTGCGGCTCGAGGTGAGCGACGGGTTGCCGGGAGGGCTGGCGATTTATGGTGCCCAGTTCGGGCGATATCCTCTGGATCCGACGGTCGAGTTCGTGCTGCGAGCGGGGGCCGGGACGCAGGGAACGGTCGGGCGCTGACCCTGCTTGGGTGTGTGAAGTGGCGTGTCGCGTGAGTTGACGCGATTCTACGGCGCGGCTAACTTTGTCTGCTTAGCCCGAGAGGGCCTGTAGCTCAGTTGGTTAGAGCGCACGCCTGATAAGCGTGAGGTCAGAGGTTCAACTCCTCTCAGGCCCATTCGTAGAAGCGGAAAGGCCGCAACGACTTAGAGCGTTGCGGCCTTTCCCGTCGTAACACTGTGGCGGCAGGTCAGTGCCACGAGCAGTGACAAACGGTCGCGAGGACTGCGACCGGAGCAGTAGGGCTCACCTTGTCTTGCCCCCTATTCCGCGCGCGGTGCGCCGAAAGTCCAAGCCCGCGCGCATGCTCGTGAGGAGTTCCTCGAGCTTCTCGAGCTTTCGCTTGTCGTCCTCATGGTCCAGCCCTTCCGCGCGCGGACTCCAAGTTCCGTCGATGGTGCGAACGATGGCTCTTTCGACTACGTCGGCGACGACAAGCGGAGCCTGACGCACGAACGCATAAAGCGCCGCGACTTGTATTGCGTTGCGGCGCCGAGCCTCGGCCCAGCGATCCCAGGCCGAGAGTCGCACCGGAATCCCGTTCTCGTTTCGTTCACGTTCGTCGCCGAACGTTGCCCCATTTGCCGCTGTTCGTCGCACGAGGACTACCGAGGGAGCTGCGGATGAAGCGCGACATCGACCTGGTCAGGCAGATCATGATGAACATCGAGGATCTTCCTTCCGGCCCTTCGATGCAGTTCCGGATGGGCGAGGTGGACGATCCCGTGGTGCGCGCACACCTCGAGATGATGATCTCCGCCGGTCTCGTGAACGGGAAGATCACGGAGCCGTACGGCGCCCGCGGCGCCGTCATCATCATTTCAGGCCTCAGCTGGGAGGGCCACGAGTGGATCGAGACGGTGCGCGACGACGGCCTCTGGAACGAGGTCAAGATCACGGTGCTGAACTGTGGCGGCGCGCTCACCTTCGAGATCGCCCGAGACGTGGCGAACCAGATTCTGAGGAAGCGGCTTCGACTGCCTGCCGAGTAGCGACCCACGCCGCCGACGACGTAGTCGCTGCCATGACGTCAGAACGTTCGAATCCGTGTCGTGTCGGCGGTGATGCTGAACGATCCGCTCGTCTGGATCATCCTGCAGTGCCCCTCAGAGCAGCCGCTGTTGCAAGCGCCGTATCCACGAACGCTCTTCACCAATCGCGGCAGGATGTCGGCGCCCGGGGCGAGTGGAGTGCGGTCCGCCTCGTGCTGCAGCCAGAACATCTGATACGTCGTGTCGGCCGGAATGACGAGCGTGCGTACCTTCTCGGGCCCGGCGCCGAGTGAATCGCGCCAGAGGTAATTGATGCCCGGAGCGATGCCCAGGCGCGAGTAGGCTCCGCTGCTCGTCAGCCGGCCGAAGATGCGACTTCCGGTGAAGCGGCCGGTGGAGTCGCTCCGTGTCGCGCTGGCGATTGTGATCGTTGGCAGGACGCCACCGGGAGCATTGATGAGAGTCGTGTCGACGGCGATCGGCTCGCGCTCCTCCCCATAGCTGTAATTCGTCTGCGCTTCCGCGAGCAGCTCGGCGCGCGTGGCCGGCGGCGCGATGGCCGCGCTGTTCGATGCCCCGGTGCCGCAGCCCGCGAGAGGGAACCACGCCAGCAGGATGGACGCACGCCGCACTAACATCGCACGTTGGACGAGCCTCATCGCACGCTCCCATGTGAAGTGGTTGTTCGCCTGCTCATCTGTTCGCACCCGCCGTGGGTCCGCTGCGCATGCGCTCCCGCAACCGATCGATCGACTGCCGGATCTCCGGATCCGCGCCGCTCCACAGGGTGACGGCCCGCCAGGCCCACCGCTCGAACGTTGGCTGGTCGTTCGCCCGCCACGCGAGCTCGGCTCGGAGCGCCATTGCCGGCGCGAGGGCGGCGGCCTGCGGTACGGCCTTGAGCATCATGCTCCGCGCTTGCGGCATCGCGTCCAGCGCCGACTCCAGCTGGTGGGCGGCGGCAGTGGTATCGCCCGTGGCGAGAAGCATCGTGGCGTAGCGATGCACCCGGTCGAAGCCCACGGCGCCGGGAGTGTGTTCGGACGTCAGCGCGGCCAAAGCGGAATTGGCTTCCCTCACGCGCGCGGTATCACCGTTGGCGATGGCGAGGCGCATGGCCAGCACGAGATCCTGGTCGGGTTCGAGCTTGAACCGAAGTAGTGGGTGGATGTCGTCGAACGCGAGCCCGTACGAGTTGCGGAGCAGGGTCTGTCGGACTTCCGCTCGATCGGACGGGCGCACTCGGCTGTCGACGAGCCGCGCCGCGCGCTGAAAGGTCGAGCGAACGCTGTCGCGTGGCCCGCCGAGCGAGGCGTAGCTCTCCAACTGAAGCGCTGCGGACATCAGGTCCAGGGGCAGCGATGCTCGACGTCCCCGTCGATCGTAGAAGGAAACATGGTCGCTGTCCCTCGCCGCTCTCGCCCGCAGTGACGCCGCGAGCGTCGCACGTCCGGTGAGGACCGCCAGGCCTGCGAGATAGCCCGCGGCGCTCGCTCCGGGGGCCACCCACGTCGCGAGCGAGGAATCGGTGAGTGCGCGCGCCGCCGCGATGCTGTCGACCTTGAGGAGCAATCGCACCACCATTGCCGTTCGCCGCACGCGATCGTCGGTCGAGCTGCTCTTCGCGACAGCGAGTCGAGCTTCGCTCAGCGCGTCGAAGAGACTCTCCGTGGCGCCTGTCGAACCGCTGGCGGTCTCCAGTGCGAGGGCGTTTCCCTCGCGCGCGTCGGCGCTCGCCGGAAAGGCGCGCACCCACTCGGCCATGATCTGCCGATACGTCCTGGCGCTCCACGCCACCGCCTCGCGCTGCGTCGCGGGTCGAGAGCCAGGCCCAATGGCGTGCCGGTACGGTGCCGGAACGAACGCGAGCGTGTTCGCGGAGAACGACGGAAACGCCGCGAACCTCTGCGAATCCGGCGACAGCAGGATCCCGTACCGCAGCCGCAACTCTTCCGTGTACAGAACTCTTCGCGACAAGCGAGCGAAGGCAATGCCGCGCTCGACCCGATGGAACGACGGCACGAGTGAGAGTGCGCGGCGATATGCCGCCACCGCGGTGTGCAGGCTGCCGCGGAAGGCGAAGCCGCTCGGGCTGCGCGCATCGCGCACGACAACCTGATCGCGCGCATGGCAGTCGCCGAGCCCGAACCAGGCCGCGAAGTCGAACGAATCGGCGGCGGTGAGCACGCGGTATCGGCGGCACGCATCCGGCATGCGACCCTCCGCCAGATCCAGCAACGCGGCGGCGTGCTCGCGCTCGCGCGGAGCCAATGCGTCCGACAGCGCGACGGCGCGCCGAGCACTCGACGCCCATTCGGACGGCTCTACGGAGCCGCTCCAGGCCGCGGTCCGCGCAGACCAGAAATGCGCGTGCGCGTAGGACTCGTCTTCCGCCTCCGCTTCCGCGAATCGCTGGCTCGCCAACGCCAGGTCGAAGCTGTCCATCGCGGCACGACCGGCGAGAAATCTGTCGAGCGCCACGAGGCTCTTCGTTCCGGTCGCGGCCCCTTCGCGCCCTCGGACGCCGCCGATAACGATGGAGTCGGCGAGCGCTGCGAACGCGCGCCCGATCTGGACGCCGTCGCGCGCGATACGCACGACGAACTGCCGCGTTTCGGTCTGACCTCGCCCCACGTCATAGGCCACGGCCCGGATCTCCAGCGAGTCGCCCACACTCACCACCTCACCCCAGGCCAGCTGTCCCGCGCGAAGTTGTCGCGCGGTCGCCAGCGCGGCGGCAACGGTGCGCGACGACTGCCTGCTCCAGACGTCGCTCACGCGCATGTCGTCCACCAGCCGGATGCCCTGCCATCGCGCCATCGCGTCGTGCAGCAACCGAGCGCACCCGTCGCCATCCAGCCAGGCGTTCGTCCCCGCGCCAGAATGTCGAAACGGGAGTACGGCGTACGTGGACTGATCCACCGTCAGTTCGCTCTCCCGCATCGCGCCGTGACCGAACATTGCTGCGCCGGCGACCACAAGAAGGAGCACGACGGCGAACGCGGCCGACGGCCATCGCGAGGCGCGCGACGGGCGCGCCTCGAGCTCGCGCTCCGCTGCATGGATCTCGCCAACGAATTCGGCGGCGGTCGCGTATCGGTCGTCCGGGTCGTGCGACAGCGCTCGTGCCATCACGCTCTCCACCGACTTCGGAACGTGCCGCAGCAATCCGCGCACGCTCGGCGCCGCATTGCCGTGACGTCGTGTCATGAGCTCGCGTGGTGTGCTGCCCTTGAACAGCGGCTCGCCGGCCAGCATCTCGAACAGCACGCAGCCCAGCGAGTACAGATCGCTGCGGCAGTCGAGGTTCGACTCCCCGGCGGCTTGCTCCGGACTCATGTAGGCCGGGGTCCCGACGGCGAAGCCGGTTCCCGTCACACGCATCGAGCTCGCGAGGCTGATGACGTGCGCGATGCCGAAATCGGCGACGTAGGCGTTCGTGTCGTCGAGCAAGATATTCGCCGGCTTGATGTCACGATGGATGACACCATGCCGGTGTGCGTACTCGAGCGCCTCGCCGACCTCGCGCGCGATCCGAAGGGCCGTCGGCAGCGGGAGAGCGCCGTCACGCGCGATGCGCTGTTCGAGCGTCATGCCGTCCACGAAGGGCATCACGTAGAACGGCGAATCGTTCCACATTCCCGAATCGTGCAGGGGGAGAATGTGAGAATGCTGCATGCCTGCGAGCGTGTGGATCTCGCTGAGGAATCTCGTAGGCATGAGCAGCAGATCCGACTGTAGATGCTTCAGCGCTACAAGCCGGTCGTGCTTCTGGTCGTGTGCGAGGTAGACGACGGCCGCCGCGCCGCGCCCAAGCTCGCGGCGGATCTCGTAGCCTTCCGGAGACTGTCGGTTCTCGTCGGCCATGCGTGGCCCACCGGGGAACTAGCGCACGCCCATCTTACCGGCCGAGGGGGGGCGGCGCAACGTCGGCCGCGCTGAAGTCGCCCGAACCGTCACTTCTGCACGCTCGCCTCCGTCAGCTGCGCGATCGCGCTGAGCGTCGTCTGCGCGGCGTTCAGCCCCAGCCGGAAATCTGCGTCGGTGTACGTGGAGTAGAGATCTGTCGGCTGATGCCATTGCGGATCCCATCCCGCGCCGATCTGCGATCCGCGCTCGTTCTCCCGCAGGCTGATCGATGGGATAATGTCCTGGAAGGGTGCGGAATCGGTGTTGGTCATGTGCTGGCCCACCGACGCGGGATAGTCCGTCGCGTACTTCTCGTTCGCCGAGGCGAACAGCCAGGCGAGCGTCTGCGCCTGGGCCGCCATCTTGGCGTTCAGCTGGAACTCGATGTTGACGTCGGCCTCGGGCCGTTGCTCCTTGCTCATCGATCCATCGGGATGCGGCATCCCGTGGTCGAACATCATCATGTCATGCTGCACCATTCCGAGCCATTTGGGCTCCGGATACTTCCCCGAGCCGACCGGTTTTTCGATGCCCTGCAGCGCCTGCCGCTGCGCGACGTAAGCGCGCGCGCCGTTCAATCCGGACTCCTCGTTGTTCCACAGCACGAAACGAATGGAGCGCGCGGTCTTCACGTCGCTCGCGCTGAACACGCGCGCGAGCTCCATCACGAGCGCCGTGCCCGAGCCGTCGTCGTTGGCCGCCTCGCCCCATCCGATGCCGTCCATGTGCCCGCCGACGATGTACATCTCCTCCGGATGCGTCGTCCCGACCTTGGTGCAGTACACCTGCTGCCGCTCACCCGGAGCGCTGGGCTGCCGGTTCAGCGCGCGCAGCCGGGTGTCAGGCTGGGCGAGCGAGTCGTTGTTCACCGGCGTCGGCCGACGGTTGCCGCGCAGTCGACCGCCCCCCTGCGCCTGATCGCGCCGACGCACCGGCGGCGAGCCGACCACGCCGGGTTGGATCACCGCCGGTTGAAAATCGTAGGTGAGCCGCTCGGTCGGCGTGCAGCCGTAGCTCGTGAGCCGGGTCTCGATCCAGTCGATGGCCGCCCGGTTGCGGTCAGTGCCCTGGCGACGGTCGCCGAACTGCGTGAGCCCCTTGATCGTCGCTTTGTAGCGCTCGAGGTCGAGCCGCCCGACGAGGCTGGTGATGGTGGGATTCACCGAGTCGGGAGCGCTCTGCGCTGACAACGGCGCGGAGACGAGCGACGCAAGCGCGCCGGCGAGCAGAACGATCGAAGTGCGCATGAATGGGCAGGTGAGAGGAGTGAGCCGAGCGCTCACCGGAAGTTGGGGTAGTCGATGACGTCAGCGCGACGCGGCGACCTCGCGGCCCAGGCGCGCAACGATCTCCGGCACCGCCTCGATGTCGATCGTCGCCGTGTTGAAGTTCACGATGCAGGCGCGAAGCACGTAGCGTCCGCGGATCACGGCGTTCGATACGAAGAGCTCTCCGGAGCTCTGGATGCGATCGAGCAGCGCTTCATTCATCGCGTTGAGTCGCGCTTCGACGTCGGTCGCTCCCACGCCGGCGCGGAGCTCCGGCGGCACGTACCGAAAGGTCGAGATGCTCAGCCCCTGAGTGAACGGCTCGAGTTCCGGATGCGCGCTGACGAGCTCGTGCAGCCGGCGACTCAGGCGCATGTCGTCGGAGATCATGCGCACATATCCGTTTCGTCCGACCTGGCGAAGCGCCAGCCAGACCTTCAGCGCGCGGAAGCCTCGCGAGTTCTGCGGGCCGAAGTCGACGTAGTTGGTGGCGTCCTCGCCGAAGTGATAGTAGGCCGCCGAATAGGTGAAAGCGTTGCGCAGCCGCGCTGGATCGCGCACGAGCACGCAGCCCGCCTCGAGCGGCGCATACAACCACTTGTGAGGATCGACGGCCACGGAGTCGGCCGCCGCGATCGCCGCGAGATCGTCCGGCACTCCCGGGACCGCCGCGGCGAACGCGCCATATGCGCCGTCGACGTGGAACCAGATGCCTGCCTCGCGACAGATGCGCGCGATGTCGGCGAGCGGGTCCACCGCGCCGGTGCTCACCGATCCCGCTGTGCCGACGACGATCATCGGCCGGGCGCGAGCGACGCGATCCGCTGCGATCGCCGCGCGCAGCGCATCAGTGTCCATGCGCAGATCGTGGCCGGTCGGGATCCAGCGCACCGCATCGGTTCCCAGCCCGGAGAGATCGGCCGCCTTCTTGATCCAACCATGCGTCTCCGCCGACGCGTACACGCGCAGTGGGCTCGCCGATGGCGCCGACACGCCGGCAGCGCGCACATCCCAGTCCGCCGCGGCTGCTCGCGCGGCGAACAGCGCGACCATGTTGGCCATGTTGCCGCCGCTGACGAGCAGTCCCCCACAGGTGACGGGAAAGCCGATCAACTGGGCGATCCACCGAACTGTCTGCGCTTCGATCTGGGTGGCGACTGGGCTCAATTGCCAGGAGCCGACGTTCGCATTCACCGCCGCCGCGAGGAGCTCGCCGAGCATCCCGATCGGCGCGGGCGACGAGGTGATGTAGCCGAAGAATCGCGGATGGCCGTTGAAGAGCGAATGATCGAACAGCAATCCGGTCGTCGCGCGCAGCAGCTCGCCTGCGTCCATCCCGTCGTCGGGAAGCGGCGACGCCGCACCGATGAGCGCCTGAAGCTCAGCCTGCGTCACCTTCGTCGTCACGGGGCGCGTGGACAGCGTCTCGAGGAACGACGCGACGGAATCGACCAATTCGTGTCCCGCACGCCGGAACTCGTCGGCGTGCATGCGCAGCGGCACGTCGCGGAAGAGATCCGTCTGCTCACCGGCGTCCGATGACCGCGCCGGGATCGCGAGCTCGCCATCCACGCGTCGATCCTCGGTCAGCTGGGTGCGATCTTCGCCAACGTTCGCAGCACTCCCTCAACCGAGTAATAGCGGACGACGCCGGCGACGAGAATCACGACCGCCACCGACGACACGATCTTCGCGATCGTCTCGCGGCGCTGGTACCAGGGCGGTCCGTCGACGAACAGCTGCGGGATGAGGAGGGGATCGCGGTCGAACGGGTGCTTCGGGCTCGGTCCGGCGGAGCGATCCTTCCGAGGCGGACGCTCTACGAGTCTCGGCGTCATCGACGAGGGCGGGGAGGGGGAGAGGAGAGGGCAGACCGACGGCAAGGGTGCCCCGTCAAGATGTGATCGTTCCCGAGACTCGCGCAAGACGTTGGAGTCGGCGATGGCGCCGTGTTACCATCGTTGCTCCGACCATCACACCCCGAGGAGCCCCGCCGATGCGAATACGCGTGACCCGCCCGGTGGCGTTGGCGCTGTCGTTGGCGCTGTTGCTGACCAGCGCCCACGGCGCCGCGCGCGCGCAATCATCGCCGGCCCAGCTGGCGCTCTGGTCCGACACGCCGGCATCGCAATGGGTGGAGGCGTTCCCCGTGGGCAATGGGCGTCTCGGCGCGATGGTGTTCGGCGGACCGGCTCGCGACCGGATCCAGTTCAACGAGTCGACGGTCTGGACCGGCGGCCCGCATGACTACGCGCGAATTGGGGCGTCCCGCTATCTCGATACGCTGCGCGCACTGCTCTACAAGGAGCGGCAGCCCGAGGCAGAAGCGTTGGCGCAGGTGCGCTTCATGGGGGCGCCGATCCGTCAGCGCGCCTATCAGGCGTTCGGCGATCTCCGCCTCTCGTTCCCGACGGTCGATTCGAGCAGCGTCACCGAGTATCGTCGCGCGCTCGATCTGGACAGTGCGGTGGTGACGACCCGCTTCCGATCGAACGGCGTGACGTATACGCGTCGCGTGTTCGCGAGCCATCCCGATCAGGTGATCGTGGTGCGCATCACGGCGGACCGGCCCGGGCAGGTGACATTGACCGTAACGCCCACGAGCGCGCACAGGTGGCACAATCGGCGAGCCATCGGTGCGGATCAGCTCTCGATGCAAGGCATCGTGGAGGACGGCGTCATCGGCTTCGAAGCGCGCCTGCTCGTCCGCGCCGACGGTGGACGAGTGCAGCTCGACGATTCGTCGGCCACCGTGACCGGCGCCGACGGCGTGACGCTGCTGCTCGGCGGAGCGACCAACTTCGTGAGCCACCGCGACGTGTCCGCCGATCCGGTGGCGAGGAATGGCGCGTCGATGCGGCGCGTCCGGTCGAAGTCGTTCGAGGCGTTGCTCGCGGCACACGTCGCCGACCATCAAGCGCTGTTCCGTCGCGTGAGCATCGACCTCGGTTCCACCGCCGCCGATCGCCTGCCGACCGCGAAGCGCATTCTCCAGTCCAAACAGGCGGCCGACCCCGGCCTGTCCGCGCTGCTGTTCCAGTATGGACGCTATCTGCTGATCGCGTCGAGCCGGCCCGGTGGACAACCGGCAACCCTGCAAGGCCTCTGGAACGAGAGCAACACGCCGCCGTGGGACAGCAAGTGGACCGTGAACATCAACACGGAGATGAACTACTGGCTCGCCGAGCCTGGCAATCTCATGGAGCTCACCGAGCCGCTGTTTCACATGATTCGCGACCTTTCGGAGACGGGACGGTCCACGGCGCGCGAGCACTATCGCGCGCGTGGCTGGGTGCTCCACCACAACACCGACCTGTGGCGGGGCACGGCGCCGATCAACAACTCGAATCACGGCATCTGGCCGACGGGTGGCGCGTGGCTCACGCAGCACCTGGCCTGGCACTACGCCTACGGCGGAAGCGAGCGATTCCTCCGCGATACCGCGTACGCCGCCATGAAAGGAGCGGCCCTGTTCTTCCTCGATCAATTGACCGTCGATCCGCGATCGGGACATCTCGTCTCGGGGCCCTCGAACTCACCCGAGCAGGGTGGTCTGGTGATGGGTCCGACGATCGATCATCAGATCATTCGCGAGCTGTTCGGCAACGTCATCGCGGCGAGCGCGACGCTCGGCGTCGACGCGCCGCTCCGCGCGCAACTGGTGGCGGCGCGTGCGCGGATCGCGCCCAATCAAATCGGGCGGTATGGGCAGCTGCAGGAGTGGCTCGAAGATCGGGACGATTCCACGAACCAGCATCGACACGTGTCGCATCTGTGGGGGTTGCATCCGGGCGCGGAGATCACACGAGGAGGCACCCCGCGGCTCTTCGACGCGGCGCGCCGGTCGCTCCTGATGCGTGGCGACGGCGGCACCGGCTGGTCGATGGCGTGGAAGATCAACTTCTGGGCGCGCCTCCAGGACGGAGACCACGCACATCGGTTGCTATCCAACTTGCTCACGCTGACGGGAAGCAGTGAGACGGAGTACAAGGGCGGGGGCGTGTACCCCAACCTCTTCGATGCGCATCCCCCATTTCAGATCGACGGCAACTTCGGCGCGGCGGCTGGCATCATCGAGATGCTCATGCAGAGCCACGCCGGCGAGATTCATCTGCTACCGGCGCTCCCGTCCGCCTGGCCCAGCGGTCGGGTTCGCGGATTGCGCGCGCGAGGCGGGTTTGATGTCGATATCGAATGGAGAGACGGTAGACTCGTTCGAGCCGCGATCGTATCGCGACTCGGAAATCCGCTGCGCGTTCGCCTGGGCGACCTCGTCCGCGAATATACGCCCAAGCGAGGCGAGCGCATCGACGTGAGGCCGTAAAACGAACCCCCCGTGCGACTGCCATCGCACGGGGGGTTCGCTTTACCGGTCCTCAGGACCGATGGTAGAGACTTGTTGCATCTCCGCCTTCCAGCGGTCCCTGTCCGAGCGTGAGCTCGCGCAGGCTTCCGAATCGCTGTACAGCCGGTTTCTCGTACATGTCCACTCCGTGTCTCGATCGTACATTTGGGCACAGTGCCCAATCCAGCGACAGAAACGCGTTACTGCGCCAGAGGTGATCGGGGCCGATAACGCCAGTCTCATGCCTCAATGTGGGGAGCGTCCCACGTGGTGGGCGACGCTTGCTGTGACCCGATCGTCTCTTGGCAAGTTCTGACTGGGAGAAGTGGACTCAAGCCCGTAGTGGCCACCGACTTGCATGGTGGCCACGCCGGAATGCCGTCTCCGAAGCGGGAGTTAGAAAACATCTCCGGATCGGCTCGTGTCCGATCACGCCGCAACGCGCGACGCAGCCGTTGTCGGAGATAATCCGAAATTGCAGGAGGCAAGCGGGATGGTCGATCGTTCGAATCAGGACGTACTGCGTGGGTGCTGCGCCGAGTTGACCGGACTGGTTCCCCAACTCACAACTCCTTCCCGACTTCATGGCGAGCTCGTCGACATCTGGTTTGGTGTGCGCTGGACCGAGCGGCTGCCAGAGTGGACTGAGTCATTCGACCGGCTCTCGAACGGACGACGTCCCGATCCGGATCATCCCAGCTACTTCTCGCTGCTCGCGCACGCGTCTACCAGCGGACTGATCGTCGCGCGCCACATCAGCCCCGACCGGCGCGTGTGGCACACAGTCGAGGAAGCCGCACGCGCCCTCATCGAGCTGGTGAATCACGACGTGGCCGACCTCCGTGCCGGGCCTCCAGACACTCCGATCTCCAATCGGCGCGCATGGACGCTCCGCGTCCGCGACGCGTCGGCGTTCATTCTCTCGCTCGGATGGTTGGGCGAGCAGAAGCCCGCGCTGCCTTCCGTCGCCGAGTTGCCGATCCAGGTCTCGCACCGGTCGCATGGACATAGTCGCTAGCGCGTCGCACCCTTTCCGCTTGAACTGAGACTATCCCATGGCGCTGCGCGTGTTCTCCACCCGAGAGGGGGAAGAATGGCGAGTCTGGCCGGTGACACCGGAACCGAGCGCCGCGAGCACGCTGGATAGGTCTTTTCGAAGCGGCTGGCTGTGCTTCGAGCAGATCAATGGCGGCGAGCGGCGACGGTTGTCGCTCGGCGAAGTGCCGGATGGTTGGGACGCGCTCCCCGACAATCGTCTCGACTTGCTGCGACGCGTCGCGACGCTCGTAGCCTCCCCTCTGCCCGACTCGGCAACCCCAGTGACCGCTCGGCGTCCCATCGAAGAGCGGGCGCGCGATCCGCGTCCAGCTTCGAAGACCGTCGTCGGTGACGACGACGGCGACGTCGAACGCCCGGTCTAGTAGATGCGGCGTCCGTCGCGCTGCCGACTGACGTCGAACAACGTGCCGATCGTGAGCAACGCGAACGCGCGCTTGGGGAGGACGTCGCTTCGCACCACGGGGTACCCCACGTCGAATCGCATGGCGTTGATCGCGCCATTGGCGGAGAGTACGCGAAAGCGCGTGCCGATCACGCCTGATCGCAGGGCGTTGCCTGGAACGTCCTCGACTCGCCAGCGATACGATCCCGCGACGAACGCCCCGACATCGAGCATGGAGTTGACCCCGACGCGATGCACGCGCACGCTCCGCTCGGCGGAGCCCGCGAGCGACCGCCCTCCGCGCGCCACGAAGCCAGGGAGCGTGGGCGCGGTGTAGTCGGCGAGAGGCATCAACGAGAGACCGCGCAGATCCGGATCGAGATCGATCATCTGCTCGCCAGTCGCGCGGAGTCCCCACATGCCGCCGGGTGCCTCGGCATACCACGCGACCGAAGCGCGTGCGAGGTGATTGGCGCTCACGCCCCGGCCCATGAATCCGGATAGCCAGCCATCGGCCAGGAGAATCCGACCGCGCTGTGGAACCCACGCGCGGCCCAGCCACGAGTCCAGCTTGAGTGCCGCCGAGCCCACGATTCGTTCGCGTCCCGCGGCGATCGCGACATCCGTCTCCCAACCTAGCGGCACGTCGAGAAATCCACGGCCCGGAACCACCCAGCTCGCCGTGTCGAACTGTGCGGTGCGGCGGAGGAGTCCGATGTCCAATCCGACGAAGCTTCGCGCGCGCGGCTGGCCGGCGAGTCGCGTGCGCGCTGCGGAGGGCACCGAGGCGGCGCTGTCGAACTCCGCTCCGACGAGCAGCGTCGTCGCGGACGTGATCGAACTGCCTACCCTCCTTCCAATGAGCAGCATCGCGTCGATCGTGTGGAGCGCGCGCTCCTTGGCAATCGTATCTCCGAATGACAAACGAGCCACGTTCGCCTCGGCCCGCCATCGATCGAAGACACTGTACTCGTGGTTGCGAAGGCCGGCACGAAACGCGTGCGCTCCGCCGAGACTGGCAATGCGAAAGTTGCCGGCCACGTCGCGCCCCAGCACCCAGGGATCGGTCACACTGAGCGCGCCACCGCTCCCACGCGTCGACATCTCGTGCGTGACCGCGACCGTGCGCCCCGTGCCGAGGATGTTCTTGTCCTCGAAGCCGAGCGAGAGGTGCGATGGCGTCTTGAATCGTGCGGTCGGCCGCATCGTCCATGTGTCGCGGCTGTAGACGACGAGAGTCACCGCGCCGTTCGCCGAACAGCGCCGCGAGGCCACGACGACGTCGGAGAAGAGCCGCTGGCGCCGCAGCCGTCGCATCGTCTCCGCCACGCGTAGCGTGTCCACCGTGTCGCCAACGGCGAAGAGCAGTTGCCGGCGGATCGTGGCGTCGCGCGAGACCACGTGTAGTCCGTTCAGCACGCGCGCCGGCCCGGGGAGATTCGGGCCCTCGGCAACCACATCCACGGCGGCGATCCTGACGCCGCTGAGCGGAGCTAGCGAGGAGCGCGACTCGATCAGCGCGCACTCCTCGGCGCCGGCCATCGCTGGAGCGAGGCACGCACTCATCATCGAGCACGCGATCAGGCGGACGAGTCGCAGCTGAAGCTCTGTGGGTGCCGGCGGGGCGCGGCGGGCGGATATTTTGAGGCCGCGCCCCCACGAGCGCGGCCGTCTGGTGACAAGACTGCCTCGGCCGCGCCGAGGAAACAAGAGCGTCTGTGCGGCTGCCGCCGGCGTGAACCGGCGCTAACGCTCCCCGAGTTGCAGCTCTCTCGAGGTGGTCGCCGGCTGCTCCTTGGCGCGGCTCATCGCCACGGTCAGCCGATATCTGCCCGGCTCGAGATTGGCGAGGTCGAGAGAAACCGTCCGCGGCGCCGCTCCTCCGGGTTCCGGTGGTCGGGCATCGCTCCACAGGATGCGAAGCGGGCTGTCCTTCGCCGCCAGATGGATCGCCTGCCTCGCGGTGCGCAGCCAGCTCCGATCGATTCGCTCCACAGTGATCGCGATGTCGATGGCATCGGGTCCTTCTGGTGCACCGTAGGTCTCCCAGTAGATCCCAACCGGACGCGTACGCGAGACGGTGTCTCCGGGGATTGCACTCGCGAGCGCGGAGTCAAGCGACGCGGGTGGGGACTGACCGGAGCGGTAGAGCAGGATGTCCGAGAGTGCGAGGCCGGGCGCCGGTGCGCTCGCGGCCCATAGCACTCGTGCGCGCGCGAGCGTTCGCGTGAGCGTGTCCGTGACCTCGATTCCCGCGAGCAGTGGCGCTCCGGCCAGCGTGAGCCGTGCGCGTCCAGAGGCGTCGATGGCGGGAGAAGCCATCGTACGACCGTCGCCGGCCGTCGCTCCGATCGTCGCGGCTGCGTCGCGCCCGAGTGAATCGTCGTGCACCGCATACGCTGCCACGAGCAGGGTGGAGTCACCGCGCCGGAAGCGTGCGAACTGCGCGGCAACGGGCGTCACTCGATGGACCAAGCGCGGCGCGTAGCGCGACTCCGCGAGACGCTCCTCCAGTCGCCACGCATCATCCCTCGCGCTGGCGAGCGAATCCAGCAGGTCGACCTCGGGCGCGAACGCGAAGCTGGGCACTGGGTCGTGGCCGATCACACTCGGTACGCTGTAGGGGCTGGGCGAGCTCACGGCGCGGCTCCATCCCACGGGCCATCCGTACCGCAGCAGCAGCTCCGCGGCATCCTTGCCCCATCCGCCCGGTTGCGGGTTCGTGGCGCGCTCGGCGAGCCTCACCTGCACGCGGCGCACAAAGAATTCCGTGCGCCATTCGTTGGCTGGCCGGTCGAGCTGTGGGCGGCTTCGCAACCAGTAGCGCTCCTCGATCGGCGCTCGCGCCTCGCATGAGAGCTTCTCGTACCGATCGCGCACCTTGCCGGGCAGCAGCGTCGAGATGTCGCGCCAGTCGCAGCGCTCTTTCTCCGGCATGGCGTCGAACGCGCGCACGAACGCGGATTCGGCCGCCGCGGCCTGGCCGAGCACATGATCGGAGTAGCCGGTGAGAGAGTGACACCACCAGAGCGTCGCACGACACCCCCGCGCCGCCGTGTCGGCCGACGCGGCCTTGCCGCCGTCGATGCGGTAGTGCACACGCATGCCCGCGATCCAGTCGTCGCCCGGATGACGATCGCCCAGCGAATCGAGAGTGACGAGCAGCGCTTCGCGGCGGCGTACGACAGACTTCGGCTCCGGGGGAAGCTTCGGGGGAATCTCATCGTACCACCAGCAGAAGCGACCCAGCTGCACGTCGCAGCGGCCGCCGGAGCCGCCGCGCTCAGGCAGATTTGCGCGGCGCGTGTATTCGAACGACGCCTGCGCCGCGCGGGCTCGCTTGAGGTCGCGCACCGAATCTGCAGCCGAGGCGCCGGCACGCGCCTGCGCCGGCCGCTCGGGTGTCGCGGCGAACCCCAGTTGAATAACGAGCCCGATCAGCGCCAGATACATCGCGTCCTCCGGTGTACGATCGACCCACGCTGGTGACCTTTCGTCATTCGCCGCGTGCGTGGTGCGGTGTTCGCTACCGGAAGAAATAGGCGAGTGCCGCCAGCTCGAGCGTGGCGGCGACGATGCCGAAGATCACGGCGGCGCGCAGGTCTCGGCGCGTCTGCTGCTGATCCTCCTTCACGGGCGCTGGCGATCGATCCATTCTCCAATGCTAGCGGTCCAACGTCGTCGCGTCGAGCTTGGGGCAACGCCAATGGAAGCCTACTCGCACTCGCCCGTTCCCGATCGCATGCGTCGACGAGCCCCGCGGATCCGCCAACCGCCCATCTGCCTGCTGGCGGCCCTCGCTGTGCTGCCGGCGTGCGAGCGCCCGACTGCACCGACGGCGCTCGTGTACGCCGATCGTCCGGTGGTGGTGCCCGCCTACTCCGAGGGGTGGCGAGACGTCGCCGTCGGTGGCGCGCACAGCTGCGGCATCCGGGTAGACGGGCAGCTCTATTGCTGGGGTTCGAACGGGAGCGGGCAACTCGGGGTGATCCAGGCACGGGGCGAGTGCAGCCGGGTTCGGAGTCGCTGCGAGGCATCGCCGCGGGCTGTCGCGCCGGCCGAGCGGTTCGCGCAGGTGAGCGTGGGTGATCGGCACAGCTGCGCCGTAACGATCGACGGGGAGATTCGCTGCTGGGGGGAGAACATCCAGTATCAGACGGCCGTCGAGGCCGAGACCTACGTGCTCGTTCCGACGCCAGTGCTCCCGGGTGCCCGCATGATCCAGGTGGCGGCCGGCTCGTCGCACAGTTGCGCCGTGCGCGCGGGGGGCGTGGTGTACTGCTGGGGTGAGGGACGGCTCGGCGCTCTCGGGCGCGGCGACACGTCGTCGAGTGTGATCCCACGGCCGATCCAGAGCGACCAGCGTTTCACACAGGTGAGCGCGGGACGGTGGCGAAGCTGCGCGGTCGCCGTAGACGGAGCGCTCTGGTGCTGGGGGTCGGAATGGGAGAGCTCGCAAGCGAACACCGACTTCTTCCACGAGCGGCTGCTCCCGCATCGCATCGAGGGCGCGCCGATGCTCCGGTCGGTCAGCGTCGCCAGCTCGTCGATCTGCGGTGTAGCTGTCGACGACACCGTCCTGTGTTGGGAATCCAATTCGTTCGGCCAGCTCGGGATCGGCAGTCAGGTGGGCACTGCGACGCCGACGCGCGTCGCAACGTCGGAGCCCATGTGGCTCGTGAGTGCGGGGATCATCCAGAGCTGCGGGCTGGCGCGAGACGGGCGAGCGTTCTGCTGGGGCAACGCCACCTTCGGGCAGCTGGGCATCCCACGCACGGGTGAGCTGTGCGGCTCGCTCGAATGCCGGCGAGCGCCCTCGCCGGTGTTCGGTGGACAACGCTTCGTGCTCGTGGCGACCGGCGTGGGCAACCACACCTGTGGCGTCACGACGACCTCGGCGCTGCTCTGCTGGGGCCTGGGCAGCGAGGGGCAGCTCGGCGACGGTTGGGCGCGCGACAGGCAGAGCCTCCCGGTGGCCGTCCTCGGTCCCACGGACTGACCTGGTCCGGAGAGGGAGAGGCCGGCGGCGACAAATGGAGATGTTGCGCCGTGCACCTGCTGCCGATCCTCAGAGTGGACGAGCGTGTCGACGCCTCGACGACGCACCGTCAGACCTCAGACACGGTCGCAATCCGCATGAACGACGCGAGCACCTCCAACGCACCGCCGGCGGAGCCGGCACTCGATCCGACCGCGCTCACACGCCTCGAGCGCTTCGGGGGCACGAAGCTGCTCGTGGAGATGATCGGGCTGTTTCAAACCGCCGCGCCGGAGCGCATCGCCGCGGCGAGCGCAGGAGTCGACTCGGGCGACGTAGCGGCCACCGAGCTGGCGCTCCATTCGCTCAAGTCGAGCTCCGCGCAACTCGGCGCGCTCCGGCTGGGTCGTTTGAGCGAGCGGGGCGAGGCCATCGCTCGCGCCGGCACGCTGGACGGCGTCGCGGAGATCGTGAACGACATGGAGCATGAGCTGATACGCGTGCAGGCGTGGCTCACCGACGTGCGCGACGGAGCGTCCACATGACCACCCTCGCCGTGGTCGAGGACAACGCCGACAACCGTCTGCTCCTGCAGGCCATCCTGAGTGGTCCGTACACGCTCGTGGAGTACGACAACGGAATCGATGCGCTCGCCGGCCTGAGCGCGTCGCTTCCAGAGCTCGTGTTGCTGGACATCTCACTTCCCGGAATGGATGGCAACGAGATTCTCGCGCGAATCAGGGCGGACGAGAAGCTGAAGCATCTGCCGGTGATCGCACTCACCGCGCACGCGATGTCCGGTGACAGAGAGAAGTATCTCGCCGCCGGTTTCAATGATTACGTGACGAAACCCATCGTCGACGAGACCGTCCTGCTCGGGGCGATCGAGAAGTGGCTCGGCGCGAAGAAGGGAAACGGACCGAGCTGAACTGCCGTACTCGCGCGGACCTTCGCACCGTGCGGCGTGTAGAGCGAAGCGACGTGACGCGAGTACCCGTCTCGTCGTCAACCGACGTGGGCGCTCGATGCCGCTGCGGTTCGGCGACGCCCTTCCATCTCCTCCCGCCCGCCGCCGACACTTGGATCTCATGCAAAAGCTTTCCCCAACTCTGCAGCGCCTCGTTCTGGCGTTCACGACCGGGCTCTTTCTCGCCTGCGCTGCGCATGTCAGCGCACAGGGCGACACGATCCCGCTCAGCTCCATCGAGCAGTAACGACGCGCCTGTTCCAAAGCGGATGGCGGCGCTACGCCTCGCGTAGTGCCGCCATCGGTGTTTCCTGGAACACGTCTCGTCCCGTGAGCAGCCCGATGCTCACCGACACGGCCATCATCAGCAGGGCGACGGCGAGCGCGGGAAGCACGGCGGGCTGAAACGCCTGCTTGAACACGAAGTGCATCAGCCCCCACGCACCCGCGACGCTGAGCACGACTCCGACGAGACTACCCAGCGCCCCAAGCAGCAGATATTCCGCGAGCATGATCCGGCCGACCTGCCGACGTGTGGCGCCCAACACCTTGAGGAGCACACCCTCGCGAAGCCGTTCGCGCCGCGTTGCGCTGACGGCGCTGAACAGCACGGGAATGCCGAGCGCCAGGCTGAGTCCCGCCATGAAGCGGATGGCCGCGGTCACCTTGTCCAGCACGCGACCAACCGTCTGCTGAATGAGCGTGAGATCGAGGCTCGAGACATTGGGAAATCGCGATACGACGTCCCGTTGCAACTCTGCCACGGCCTGCTGTCCGTTCACGCGCGCGAGGAGCACGTACTGCTTGGGCGCGTTCTCCAGCGCGCGTCGCTCGAACACGACGAAGAAGTTCGGCTCGAAGCGCGTCCAGTTCACCTCGCGGAAGCTCGTGACGCGCGTTGCTACCTGCACTCCCTGCACGTCCCACACGATCGTGTCGCCGAGCGCGAGCTTGAGATCGTTGGCGACGGATACGTCGACTGAGACCTGTGGGAGGGACGGAGGCGCCGAGCCGCCGGTGTGGAAGCGGCCCGCGGTCACCTTCTCCGACGGCACGATCGCGTCGCGGAAGGTCGAGCGGAACTCGCGACGCAAGGCCCAGCCGGCGCGCCGCGGCCGGCCCTTCGTCGTATCGCCGATGATCCTCGACGACGGCAGCCCATTGATCGACGCGATCTTCATCGGAACGATCGGTGTCCGCTGCACGAGCGTGTGGCCGTGCGCACGCACGATCGTGTCGAGCGGTGCGCCCTGATCATCCTGCACGTCGAAGAAGACGACGTTGGCGCGCGACGCGTCGAGCTTGATGCTCACGCTGCGCAGCAGGTTGTGCTGCACCTGGTACACGGTGCTCATGAGGAACACGCCGAATCCAAGCGCGAGCACCACGGCGCGCGTCTGGTTGCCTGGGCGATACAGGCTCGCCACGCCCTGGCGGAGCACGAATGGCCATCGCGGACGCACCACACGCCGCGCACCGGAACTGAGCGCCGCGGCCGCGGCATACAACATCGCGACCGCGGCCCCGATCCCCGCCGCGAACGCCAATCCCTGCTGGGCATCCTCGGCGCGCGCGACACCCAGCGCCGCGACGCTGCCGACGACGAGGAGCGCGAGCAGCACGCGGATGGGATCGAACTTCGCGCCGCGCAGCGCGTCGGCGTCGCTCTCGCGCCGCAGCGTCTGAAGCGGGCTCACGTTCCTCAGCGCCACGAGAGGCCTGAGCGCGAACACCATCGCCACCCACAGGCCCACGACCAGCCCCGTGACGATCGCTCGCGGCTCCAGCGACACACTGACGTCGACGGGAAGGAAATCGGCGAGCACGTGCGGCAGCGCGAGCTGGATGACGACGCCGAGCAGCGCCCCGAAGGCGGCGCCGAGCAGTCCCATCACGGCGGCCTGCAGCAGGTAGATGAAGAGCACCTGCGCGCTCGTCGCACCGAGGCAGCGAAGGATCGCGACCGTGTCGATCTTGCGCATGACGAAGGCGTGCACGCCGCTCGCCACGCCGATGCCGCCGAGCAGTAGCGCGATCAGTCCGATGACGCTGAGGAAGTCTCGAAGCTGATCGACCGCCTCCGTGAGATTGAACTCTGTCTCGGCGGCCGTGCGGTAACGGACCTGTGCGGACTCGAGCCGCTCCTTGAAGCGGTAGATGAATCGCACCGGCGGAAGCGCCGGCGTGAGCTTGAGCAGCGCCTCGTGATCGGCGCGGCTGCCGAACATGAGCAGTGACGTTTCGTCGAGGAACGCGGACGGGATGTAGATGCGCGGCCCGATCGCCGACGTCACGGCGACGTCGCCAGGCACGCTCACGAGCGTGCCGATGATCGTGAATCGCGCGAACCCGAGTGCGAGTGTATCGCCGATGCGCGCGCTGAGCGCGGTGAGCAGCGAGGGATCGACGAGCGCGAATCGGCCCGACTGCAGCCGCGCCCACTGGCGCGCCGGAGCGGTGACGATCTCGCCATAGAAGGGATAGCCTGCGGAAACGGCGCGGATCTGCGCGATGCGGGTGGTGCCGCTCCGCGCCACGAACGCCATCGACGCGAACGTGCTGACCGTGGCGACGCCGACGCCCTCGCGGCGCAGGGTATCGAGCGCGGCGAGCACGGGCGCCGGGAACTGCTGCCGCGAGTTGAGCGCCATGTCTCCGCCCAGCAGTGCACGCGCCTGCTCGCGCACGCTCTGCTGCGTGTTGCTCGCGAACGAATCGATCGCGACGAGCGCGGCAACGCCGAGCGAGATGGACGACATGTACAGAAGGAGGCGCCGGCGCGCCGTGCGGCTCTCACGCCAGGCGAGTCCAAGCAACTGTCCGATGCGCACGATCGGGGCGCTCAGCCGGACACCGCGTCCACCACCCGCGCTTCGGGAAGCGCCTCCGGCCGTGGGTCGAGCGTCGCTGACGACGCCGTATCGCTGACGACGGCGCCGTCGGCGAGGCGGATGATCCGCTGTGCGCGACGGGCCAGGGTCAGATCATGTGTGACGAGGACGATGGTCGTGCCCGATTCGCGGTTGAGCATCTCGAGCAGCTCGACGATGCGGGCGCCGGTCTCGCTGTCGAGATTGCCCGTAGGCTCGTCGGCGAAGAGCAGGCGCGGCGCGTTGCTGAACGCACGGGCGATGGCGACGCGCTGCTGCTCGCCACCGGAGAGCTGGTTGGGAAAGTGATGCAGTCTGTCGCCGAGCCCCACGCGCGCCAGGAGCTCGGTGGCGCGGGCGGGAGCCCCGTCGTCGCCGCGCAGCTCGAGCGGCACCTGCACGTTCTCCAGCGCGGTGAGCGTGGGGATCAGTTGAAAGCTCTGGAACACGAAACCAACTTTGGCACCGCGGAGCCGAGCGCGCTGATCTTCGGACAGGGTGGTGAGGTCGCTCCCGTCGAGCAGCACGCTGCCGCGCGACGGCACGTCGAGGCCGGCGAGTAAGCCGAGCAGGGTGGTCTTGCCACTTCCCGACGGGCCCACGATGGCCACGAACGCGCCGTCGGGGATCGTGAAGCTCACTTCGCGCAGCACGGCGAGCCGATGGTCGCCGCTCTGGTATTCCTTGGTCAACTGGCGAGCTTGAAGCATGAGATTCTTGGGCTGGGCAATCGCCGTCGGATTCGGCGCGTTAACGGTCTCGTGTTCGGGCAGCAAGAGCTCGACCGGCGACTCGGCACTCACGATCAAGTCGCCGGACGGCGTCGAAGGTCCCACGGTTTCCGGTGAGGCCGCGGCGGCGCCGGCGGATTCGCGCCGGACCGTGCTCTTTCTCGGTACGTCGCTCACCGCCGGCCTGGGACTGGATCCGGATAGCGCGTACCCGCAACTCATCCAGCGCAAGATCGACGCGGGCTCGCTTCCATACCAGGTCGTCAACGCTGGAGTGAGCGGCGAGACCTCGGCGGGACTGCTCCGGCGCCTCGATTGGGTGCTGCAGCGGCCTGCCGACGTGATCGTAGTGGAGACGGGTGCCAACGACGGTCTCCGAGGCATCCCCGTCGCCGCGGTGCGGTCGACGATCTCGGACGTGCTCACCCGAATCCGGCGAGCGCGCCCCACCGCCACGGTGGCGCTCGTGCAGATGGAGGCGCCGACGAACTTCGGAAAGCAGTATACCCTGGCGTTTCACGAGGTGTTCGCCGAAGTGGCCCGGGAGCACGGCGTGGTGCTGCTCCCCTTCCTCCTCGACGGCGTCGCCGGCTTCGCACGGCTCAACCAGGCGGACGGAATCCACCCCAACGGCACCGGTGAAGCGATCGTGGCCGAGAACGTGTGGCGGGGACTGAAACCGATGCTGGCGCCCTGACCCGGCCTGACAACCCGTTAGTGCGACGCGAGCGCGGTGCCGGTGAACACCAGCACGAACCAGAGGACCACGCTGGCCACGGCATTGCTGCGCCGGCGGCGCCATAGGCGGTCTCGAGCCGAAATCGCCGAGTCGAACGTGCCGCCCACTGGATGGCCCCGGAGCTCGCGCTCCACGCGGATCATCATCGCCAGGTTGATGGCCAGGAGAGCGATGAGGGCCATTTTCGCCCAGAAGATGCGCGATGTCGCGAACACCTCCACGTCGGCCAAGAAGAGCAGGACGCCGCTGACGAACGTCACGCCCAGCGCCGCCATCACGGTGCGATGGACCTGCATCAGCTCGGCGAGGTGGTGTCTGCGCTCGGCGTCGTCGCGCAGGTCGACCCCGAGCGTGGCGCGATCCGCCGCGAGCGCCAGTCCTCCGCCGGCGACCAGCCCGGCGACGTGCCCGAACAGCACGAGCGTGGAAATGAGCGTGGAGTGGCTGTACAGGCGCCGCCAGGGCTCGGCGAGCGCGTCGATCTGCGCGACGTCGGGCATCGCGAGGAGGGCACGAATCAGCATCAACGCACTGAGGTGGGGATACTTGCGCAGACGCGATAGACTCGCGGATTATTCCCCGCGACGGTTGCGCGCCGCCAGAGTGGAACGGGAATATTCCGGCGCCTGGCACCGTCTGCGGTATCGATCGCCGAACCCGCGTCGCCGAACCCGCGTCGCCGAATGCGCGTCGCTGGACGTCGCGTTCGACCACACTCCCCCACGAGGCAGCTCCATGCAACAACCCACCACGCCCTCGCGTGTCCTGTTCGCCCCCGCAGCGCTGATGGCCGCCATCCTCGTCGGCGCGACCGCCCTCGCCTGCGGGGATGATACCCCCACCACGCCGCCTCCGCCGACGTACAACGCGACGTTGACCGGCGCGAGCGAGGTGCCGGTCAAAGCCGTCGCCGGAACGGGGACGGCGTCGGTCGTCAAGAATGGCACGACCTTCACCTACACGATCACCTATACGGGGCTCACCGGTACGCTCTCCGGCGCGCACATACACGGCCCCGCAGCGGTGGGCGTGAACGCTGGCATCGTCGTGGCGTTCACCGTTCCGGCAGGGTCACCCGCGACCGGCACGCTCACGGGAACGTTCACCGCCCCGACGGCCGCGACGGTGTCCATCGATTCGCTCGAGGTGCTGCTCAAGAACGGCAACGCCTACTTCAACCTGCACACGGCGGCGAACCCGGGCGGCGAGATCCGCGGTCAGATCGCCAAGCAATAGCCAGCCGACGCTCAGCCGGCGCGCTCCAGCAGCTCCAGGAGCTCGCCGGCCGACGAAGGTCTGTCATCGGCGTCGGGCACGATCATCCGTCCGATCACCTCGCTCAGCACGAGCGCGATCGTCGATCCCGAAGGCCGCGGCGTCCGCATCATGGCCGCATCGGCGGGCGTGTCGCCGCCCCCGAGCTTCTGCGCGAGGAACGCCAGCGGTGAGTCGGTGCGAAAGGGCGTCGCGCCCGTGACGCACTCGTAGAGTACGACCCCCGCGGCGTACACGTCCGCCCGCGCCGTCGGCTCCTCGCCGAGCATCTGCTCCGGTGCCATGTACTCCGGGGTACCAACGGTAGCGCCGGCGAGTTGCGGGATGGTGCCGCCCGTGGCTCCTGGATCGGCATGCTCCTGCGCGCGGAGGCGGCGCTCGATGCGCGCCAGCGAGAAGTCCCCGACCTTGAGCACACCGTCGAAGCCGACGAGAAGCTGCCGCGGCGAGAGGTTGCCGTGCACGACCCCGCACGACCGAGCCGCCTCCAGCGCTCGACAGAGCTGCTTCCCAAGCGACAACACCACCTCGTCGGCCAGCGGTCCGTTCGCCTTGAGCAACTCGGCGAGTGAGATCCCCTCGACGTGATCCATCGTCACGAACGGCACGCCGCCATCCTCGCCGACGTCGTGCAGCCGCACGATGTTGCGGTGCGACAGGCGGCGAACAGACCGAATCTCCTCGCGCAACTGCTCCACGAGCCGCTGTCCATCCTGGTCGAGCCGCACTGCACGAAGCCGCTTGAGCGCCACGATCTCGCCGGCGACTCGATCGCGCGCGCGGTACGTCACGCCCATGTCCCCGCTTCCCAGCACGCCGTCGATGCGATAGCGGTCCGCCACGAGGTCCCCGGCCGCGAGCTCGCCGACGAGACGCTCCTCGCGCGACGCACCGTGCGAAGGACCGATCGAAGCGCTCGGCGCCCCTCCCGACGCACGCGAGGAGCCGCCGCGCGAGCTGCCACCCTGAACACGACGCAGCGTGAGACTCGGTGACGCCACGGCAGCGGTGCGCAACGCCAGCCTCGCCATCGCCGGCACAGCGGCGTTCAGCGCGACCACCATCGCCTGGCGATCCCGTAGCTCGGCGACCAGCAGATGCACCGCGTCGTTCAGCGCCGCGATCTCGCCGCCCCCGTCACGCGAGGCGGAGTGCGCCGCGCGCTCGACGTGAAACTCGCCGTCCGTTGCACGGAGGGTCACCGATGTGAGCTCGCGCACGGGTCGCGATACGCGGCGAGCGACGCCGAACGCAGCGAGCGCCGAGAGCCCCAGACCCACGAGCCCCGCGAGCAGCAGCGCGCGCCGGACCTCGGCGATCTCCGCGCTCGTCGCGTCGCGGGCGCTCATCACGACGTACCCGCCGATCAATTCGCCGCCGGCCGTCGTCACCGCGGTGCCGAATGTGCGATAGCCCACGCCTTCGATCACGGCGCGCGAGCGGGTGTGCTCCGTCACTTCGGACGCGAGCTTGCCGCGAAGTGGACCGCCGAGCGTGGACGCAGCGGTGCGGGGGCCCGTCGCGGGATCGCGCACGTAAAACACGATGTTCGCCGACGAAACAGCCTTGACGTCGCGCGCGAGCAGCGAATCCACCACCTTCGTGGCGATGAGCGCGCCGACGGGCGCGCCACCGGGAACGACGATCGGGACGGCGACGGCCTGAAAGAGCAAGGAGTCGCCCGACACGCCGAATCCGCTCGTGATCCGCCCCTGAAGCGCGCCGGCGATGAGCGGCACACCACTGAGATCCGTGCCGGTCGCGCTCAGCTCGTCGCTCTTGGCGACGAGCGTGCCGCGCTCGTCCACTACGAACACCCAATCTGCTTCGAGCTGTTCCTTTGCTTCCAAGGTCTGATCGAGCACGTCTTCGCGGCGATGTGCCGCCACGAACGAGCGGAAGTAGGGGTCCTGTACGAACACGCGCGCACCCCCGGTGAGTCCGCGCTGCCGGGCAGACAGGAACTGCGCCGCGAGATCGGCCGATTGCTCGAGCTCACGCTGCACCACCGCGTCGCCGCTTCGCTGCGCCCACCGCGAGAGCATGCCGAAGATGATCGTCAGCAGCACGATCACCAGCACGGCGCCTCCGAGGAAGACGCGAGCCGGCAGGCCCAGCGAGCGCCAGCGGTTCACCTCGAGATGAGCCGACATCAGTATCGATCGACGCGCGTTGCCGCGTAGGGAAGACCGAACTTGTTGAGGTGCGGACCGGGCACGTACGCTCGCGCGTCCAGCACGATGCGCTGCCCCGCGACGCCACTCGGCGGCACGACGATCTGGCGGATGGATGGCGAGACCGCGCGCTCGTGCCACGCCGTCAGCAGGTAGGTGCCCGGCGGCACGCTCGGAACCGTGAACCGCCCATCCGCGCCGACGAAGGCGATGTGCTCGCTCGGCGCGGCGATCACGAAGCTCACCATGCGCGAGTGGATGTTGCAGTAGACGGGAAAGATCCCGGGACGCGGAAAGGAGGCCACGCGGCTCGCGCCGCGACGATAGAGGCCGAGGTCGAACGGCCCGGCCTCCGCGTTGGAGAAGACGTTGTGGCTGAATGGATCCTGATTCGGGAAGGTCACCGTGCCGCCGGCGAGCACGACGCGGATGTGCGGCACGAACTCGCGGCCGGTCATCGCGATCGCGGCCTGGCGGAGCTCGGGTCTCGCCGCGGCAGGATGAAACATCTTGCCCGGCTCCTCGAGGTACACGACGGCGCTTCGCAGGTCGCTGCGCTCCGCACCCTGCCGCTCGACGAGCACGATCTGCCCGCTCACGCTGGGCTGCGCGCCGGCAACTCGACAGACAGCGAGCATCGCTACCACGCCGACGACGAGTCGCCCGACTCGCGCGAAAGGCCGCCGGTCAGAGCTCAAAGCCGAGACCCAGGTTGAGGTGGTTCACGCGCCCCGTCGTCCCTGTGTCGTATCGTGTCGAGACTCCGCGAAACTCGAAGCCGATCACGATGGGCTCCGACGGCCGCCACATCAGATGCGCCGCGCACGCGGTGTTGCGCACGCGAGTGGGCCGATCCGCCTCGTTGGCGACGTCGACGCCGCACCCCGAGCCGATCAGCAGCGATGGCAGCACCTGCGCATTGAGCTGTCCCCAGCCGGCCTTGTCGCGAATGGGTGGGCCGAACGCGCCGGCGACGAGCGTTCGGCCGAAGGCCTGGCCGATGCCGCCTCCACCGAGTCCGCGTATCAGGCGTCCGGTGTAGGCTTCGCCGCGAAGCTCGAGCCATCTCGTGAGCGAGATGCGCGCGTCGATCGCGATCGCGTAACTCGCCTCGAGCCTGCCGTCGCCAATGGAGAGCCAGCCTCGGTGCATGCCCACACCGATCTCGCCGCCACCGTCGCCGATGGACGCGTCCGTTCCACCGATGCGTGCGCTGTCACCCCACTCCGACCGGAGCCGCGCCTCGAACGCGGGACGAGCGGATCGCTCACCTGCATCCACGCCGTCCGGTTCGCCCGGATATTGTGCTCCGCCATACGGCGCCATCACTGCGCCCTGCAGCGTCCACGTGAGGGGCGTGCTCGCGAGCGTCGTCGTGCCGAGCCGCTGCGATACGCGCAGCTGTCCGAGCCAGTTCCACAGGTTGCCCGTGGCGGAAAAGCTCGGCACTCCGCTCGCCGCGATGCTCACGGGCGTTAGCTGCGAGATGAGCGGATCGTCCAACCCTACCATGATCTCGGTGCGCGCCCAGCGAAGGCGCGCGCGCGTCGTGCGCAGCCGCGGCTCCGGGAAGAGTCGGCGGTCTCCGGGCCCGTTCTGCACACCGCCGAAGAAATCGAGATCAAGGTCGCCGATGAACTCACCACCGAGCACCTCGGACACCGTGACGACGCCGCCGATGCGCGTCTGGCGCGCCGTCACGCCGAACGCGTCGGTCTCCTCCACGTTCGACGGCGCGAGCGCGATGAGCGGCACATCGACGTTGTTCGCACGGCCAAGTGTCAAGAACGCGTTGGTCAGGATGCGCCCCGTGAGCTCGAGCTGAAGCCGCGACCTGGTGTGTACGGTGCTCTGCGACTCCGTCGCCAACTGTTGGCGGAGCGCGGCGATCGCTGCTTCAGCACGCGCCAGGCGTGCCGCCAGCGAGTCCGCCGACAACGAATCGGGTCGCGCGATCTCCTGGCCGCGCATTCTCGATGGAAGCAGACAGATGGCGCCGAGCGTCAACGCGGTGGTGAGACGCCGGGCACGACGAAACGACGACGAGCGGAACGGTCGGTGCAGGGTCAGCGCAGCCTCTCCGTCATCCAGACGTCTCGAAGCCAGCGTGAAGGAACGTTTCCGACGAGAACGGTCCCGGTGGCCGTCTCGGGCCATGCCACGATCGATCGCGCGCTGTCGGACGCGACGAGCAGATGCCTGTCGGCGACGGCCGATCGCACCGCCGGATGTCGAAAGAACGCGTCCTCGGCCACGAGGTACTGCACGACCAGCCGGTCCTCGAGCCGGTACGCGAGCACCGCGGCGGGCTCGCCCCGTACGTCCGTGGTCCAGGCAGCGAGCAGTCGAAGGTTCGGAGCGCGCAGCGGCTCGATCGGGAACGAGACGGCGGCACGCACGGCCGAGAGATCGCGAGCGCGGCCGGGCAGATCGCCCTGCGACACGCGCGCGTAGTCCGACACGATTCCTTCCAGTAGCGGCACCGAGCGGACCGGGGCGCTGATGTCGCGCGTGCGGGCGCCGCCCGAGCGCGCGATGTCGGCACGCGCGGCGAGCACGATGGAGAGCATGAGCGCAACCACCCATCCCGCGATGGCGATCCACACGAGGCGGCGATGCGCGACACCGACGCGGGAGGGTGGCTCGGGCGCGGCGGCTGCCGGGAGCGGCGCGGAATCGAGGGCGATGGCGATGCGTGCGCGCAGCGCCGGCGACGCGGCCGCCGGCGGTTCGGCGGCGAGACGTCCGCGGACCGAGTCGTGGAGCTCGAGCTCGCGCCGGCACTGGGCACAACCGATGAGGTGCGCGTCGATCTGCGCGGAGGTCTCCGGCGGCAGCTCGCGGTCGGCGTATGCGCCGAGTAGCTCGCGCAGCACCTGGTGGCGCGTTTCGCGAACCGCCTCGTCGGCCGGATTGGCCCGGGACGAGAGGGGCGTCTGGCTGTCGCTCATCGCGGGCCTCCGCGATGCGACCGACGTTCCGCGAGCTCCGTGACGGTGACGGCATCAGCGGCCCGCGCGCGCTGGGCGGACACGATGGCGCCGGCGAGCAGCTTGCGGCCGCGCGCGATGCGGCTCATCACCGTCCCGATAGGCACGCCGACGATATCGGCGATCTCGGCGTACTTGAAGCCGTCGATGTCGTGCAGCTCGACGGCGGTGGCGAAGTCCTCGGGGATCTGCGCGAGCGCCCGATGCACGGCCTGCGAGTCGAGCCGCGCCACGACTTCGGAGAAGAGCGCATCGCGCTCGCCGCCGAGCAGCTCGTCGTGGGCATCCTCGAGCCGCGTGATGAAGACGAGCTGCTGCCGCCGGCCGCTCTTCTCGCGGCTGTCGCTGAGTACGGTGCGGAGGATCCGGTACACCCAGGGCCGAGCGTTGGCGTCGTCGCGCAGGTCGGCGAAGGCGACCCAGGCTCGCACGCACGCCTCCTGAACTGCGTCCTCGGCGTCCGCCACCGAGTCCGAGCGTCGGATGGCGAAGGCGAGCAGGCGGTCGAGGTGGGGCAGAACGACCGCCTCGAAACGGGCGCGGTGGTCAGCGGAAGGTTCGCGGAAGGTCGCGAGCATAGGGATCGGGACAGGGCGGGCCGGCAGTCGCCGCCAGCGCAGCCAGTATAGCGTGCGGTGCGGCGACCGGCGATACGACAGCAGGAGTGATCCTCCTGTGCCAAAGCAGACCACACGAGCGGCCGGAATATTCCCGCCCTGTTCGTCGGCCACGGCGGGCGGCGTTGTACGGCCCTCCCCATTGCCTGCCTCGGCGAGCTGTGCTAAACTCCAAGGCTGTCCTCGTTTACGTCAATATTCGTCGGGGTTTGACTTTATGGCAGTTCCGGCCACGCAACTTCGTCGCGGCATGGTGATCGTGTTCGAGGGCGAGCCCGTGAGGGTCGTGGAGTTCCGTCACCACACGCCCGGCAACCTTCGGGCAATGGTACAGGCCAAGCTCAAGAGCCTGCGTACGGGGGCGAGCTTCGATCATCGCTTTCGCGCGGCCGACTCCATCGAGCCGGCGCACATGGAGACGCACGAGCTCGAGTACATGTACGATGCCGGCGGGACGTACCATTTCATGAACGTCTCCAACTACGATCAGCTGGAGATGGAGGAAGAGGCGCTCGGCGACAATGCGCCGTGGATGCAGCCGGGCATGAAGATCCAGGCCGAGTACTATGACGGGAAGGCCGTGGGCATCCGGCTCCCGAACTCGATGACGCTACAGATCGTGGAGACGAACCCCGTGATGAAGACGGCCACGAAGACCGCGTCGTCCAAGCCGGCCAAGTTGGAGAACGGCGTGATGGTGAACGTGCCGGAATTCGTTGCGACCGGTGACAAGATCCGCGTCAATCCAACGACGGGCGAGTACATCGAACGAGCGAAGTAGCGCGCCGTCCGGCGGTCGCGTGCACCGACGAGAGCAGTTGATCTGATTGGAGTGTCTGATTACACTCAAATCTCTCTGTGGTCGGGCGACACGGGGATCCCGCGCATCACGGCGGGACATGGTGGCTGTAGCTCAATTGGTTAGAGCACCGGTCTGTGGCACCGGGGGTTGCGGGTTCAATTCCCGTCAGCCACCCCTCCGCTCTGCAGGTGAACGGCTCGGTCGGCGCAGCACGACACCAGGCGGTTTAGGTCCGTAGCTCAATTGGTAGAGCACCGGTCTCCAAAACCGGCGGTTCAGGGTTCGAGTCCCTGCGGGCCTGCATGGAGATGTTTGAGAGTGCGAAGGGGAAGGGCACGAGGCGGTATCGTCTAGGGGACTAGGACACGGCCCTCTCAAGGCTGGAACACGGGTTCGAATCCCGTTACCGCTATTTGCACGTGGCCCGTTCGTCTATCGGTTAGGACGGCACCCTTTCACGGTGCAGAGACGGGTTCGACTCCCGTACGGGCTATGTCGTAAGGGAGAATCTGGATAGCCGAGACGGTGTGTGTTGGTGAGTTGGTGAGCTGGTGAATGAGTTCCGCGGTGACACGCGGTGTGTGCGGGAGATCGGATTCGGTGGCGGCGAGGTGCGCCACGCGAGCCCCGATTGTGTGAGGGGCCGTAGCTCAGTTTGGTTAGAGCACTCGACTGTCACTCGAGAGGTCGCGGGTTCGAGCCCCGTCGGCCCCGTTGGTCGTACAAGCCCTGGTGGTGAAACTGGTAGACACGCCATCTTGAGGGGGTGGTGCCGCAAGGCGTCGCGGTTCGAATCCGCGCCAGGGCATTCTCAGCGTTCGTTGCCACTGTAGCTCAGGGGTAGAGCACTCGATTCGTAATCGAGCGGTCGTCGGTTCAATTCCGACCAGTGGCTCTCTACCGCAACAGCGGAAGACAAGAGCAGGGCTCCCGCACGCGCTCACGTGGGCGACCGGATCATCTGGTCGCCCTTCGTCGTTTCCGGGTGCCACGATCCGTCTGCGCTCTCCGATCTTCCCTCCCACCGGCGCGGCACGTCAGCTAATCTGATCCCGACGCTGCCTCATGTCGTTGCGCGACCGGAATTCTCCACGACCTTGGTCAACATGCCTGCGACGCCGACCGCCAGACCGCACGATACGCGATTCGTCGACGTGGACTCTCGTGCGCGCGAGCCCGACGCAGGCGCGCGCGTCGGCGGTCGCGCGTGGATCGACTTGGCGATCGTCCTCGCGGCGTACGTGCTCCTGCTCCTGATCACGCGCACGTCCGATCAGGGGGACTCCAACATCTACGCCGACGACCTCGTTCTGTGGCTGCGGGGACTGACCACGGGGACGAAGTGGGAGTTCGGCCACGCGTACTGGCGCCCACTCCACTACGCACTGTTCCGTCTCTATCAGGACGGCGACGGAGTCACCGACGGCGTGCTGTTCAGCCAGGCCATCCGACAGATCACCACCGTCGTGATGCTCTTCGGCGCGCTGGCGGTGGTGACGTTCCGGTCGTGGCTCGGGCGGGTGTGCTCGTCACGCACGGCCTCCACGGCGGCGAGCGTCGCGTTCGCCGCGGCCGCGGCATTCATCGGCTACGCGCAGACCGCGTCGTCGTACATTCCCGCCCTCGCGATGCTGCTCATCGGCCTTCGCGAGCTTGCTGCGGACGAGGAACAGCGCGACATGGTGACGATCGTCGTCGCATCGTTCGCGTTCGCCTTCGCCGTACTGCTGTGGTTCCCGATGGTGCTGGCCGTTCCCGGCGCGGCCATCTCGATGCTGTTGCTGCGCGGCAACGACGCCCGGCGCCGTCGCATTGCAATCGCCGTCTGTCTGCTGTCCGGGGCGATCACGGTGATCGGTTACGTGCCCATTGCGTATCTCGCCCAAGTGCACTCGGTGGCGGATTTCCGAACGTGGATGGGCAAGGCGACACACGACATTCGCGGCATCGGCGGACTGTCGCGCGCCGTGATCGGGTTCGGGCGCTCGCTCGTCAACATGGACCGGCTCGGCCTCGTCGCGAAGCGGCATCTCATCGGCGACGTCTACAACCCGGCGTCGTGGGGCGACGTCGCGCGCGCCGGCCTGCTGCGACTCGGCGTGCTCTACGTGCTGCTCGGCACCATGACGCTCTGGCTCGCACGCCGCGCGAGCGGACGCCGCGTGTTGGCGTTCGTCGTCGCGACAGCGATCCCGGTCGTGGGCTTCGCGCTCAAGTGGCAAGGGGGCGATCTCGAGCGCTACCTCGCCCTCTTCCCCGCACTCTTCCTCGCGGTCGCCGCATTCATCGCCACGCTCCCGGCGCGCGCGCAACTCGCGAGCGGGATCGGCGTGGCGCTCCTGTTCACCGCGGTGAACGTACCCGCCATCGCACGAAGCAAGAGCGAGCGTGAGTGCGCCGTACTCACCGCGCGCCTGGAGTCGGTGCCGCGGATCGGCGGCGACGTGGCGGTGTTGCTCACGCCTCACGAGCTCGACGAGATCGCCACCTTCAAGGGACGCTGTCCGCATTCGCCGCTGCTCGGGAGCGTGAATCCGCCGCAGGCATTCGGTCTGGTGATGGCGAACAACGAGAAGGCGTCGGAATGGCGCGCCGGATTGGCCAAGCGCAGCGGCGAGGTGTGGCAGCAGGGCGGGCACGTGTGGATCTCTCGCCGAGCGTTCGTGGAGAAGCCGCCAGCCACGTGGCGGTGGGCCGAGGGCGACGACCCCAGGCTACACTGGCGCGATTTCCCCAGCTACTTCAAGCAGCTCGACGTGGGCCCTCCGATGGGGGGCGAGGACGGCTGGATGGAGGTGCTGCCCACGTTGCGGACGCGGGAGGCGATGGAGCGCCTGCGCAGGATGCCGCCGGGGTAGCAGGGCAGGGCGGCGCACTTCCGCTCGTGTCGGCAGGCGGCGATATTGGGGGAGTCGCATGGCCGGGTCGAGAGACTCGGCGGCGGCGTTCGCGGGCGTAATTCAGTTGGTAGAATGCCAGCTTCCCAAGCTGGACGTCGCCGGTTCGAGTCCGGTCGCCCGCTCTGGATGTTCTTGTAAAATAACAGTTTACGAAAATGGCCTGCCGAACTCGGCGGGCCGTTGAGTGGTGTACAACGGTGACCAATGGTGACCACAGGCGGATTCTGACTGGTCACCGTTGCGTTTGAGCTGTGGCGGCTTCATCGAAGCAAGTGCCCGAATCGGCGTGATTTAGAATGTTCAGATGGGCCGGCGAGATGAGCGTGTCCCTCGCACTCGCGCTCCAGACGTCCAGCTAGGCTAGCTGGGCGTGCAGAGTAATCAGCTAGCGAGACCGGTCCTGTATGATTGGTGACACTCTCCCACCAGCGCACGGATGTGCAGGCCGATGACGCTGCACCCTAATCCTGTGGTCGGAGGAGCTGCCGGAACCCTGTCTTCGCCCAGAGCGGCGACAGCATCAGATCCGCATGGATCGAGACCAAGTGCGGCGGCATGCCTGGCTGAGGCGATTGTCTGAGCAGCGTGATCGCACTCGCGGTCTCGCCAAGTTGCGCCGCGACGAGCGCGCGCGCATACGGTGTTCCCCGTGGTCGAACGCCCGCTCGAGAAAGTCGAGACGGAGGCGCAGGACCGCGGCCGCGGTCGCGTCGCCCGACCGCGCGGCAGTCGCCGCCGCGTACGCGAGCATGTCCGGCCGGTTAATGGCCCCTGTCCAATGAGCAACTCGTAGGCGATCAGGCGGAACGCGTAGACGTCGGCAAGGTGATCGGTGATTGGATCGGCGGTTGCCTGCTCAGGTGAGCGGTGCCGAGCTCGCCCTCCACGGCGTATCCAAAGGCCAAGGGTGATTCGCCAAGTGTGCGTGCAGCTTAGAGACTATCTCAAATCGCCGGCAAGCCGCTGGAGACGTCGGTACCAGAGCAGCGCGCACGCGAGCTGAATCAGGCCGAGGAAGTTGCACGCCTTCTTGTCGTACCGTACTAGCAGGGCGCGACACTTCGAGAGCCAGCCGAGTGTCCGCTCTACGACCCACCGGCGAGCAGGATGTCGCTTCTCGCCCACGAGATCGAGCTTCTCCTCGCCGATGCGACGGATGTGAGGCACGTAGTGGTGCTCGGCGACCGCGGTATGCCCCGTCGGGTTGTCGTCGCCTTGTCGAGGCAGAGGTGCTGCGGGGCATCGGCCGTTGGCTCCGGGCTCGAGACGAGCACCGCGTCGAGCGTCGCCGCGAGCAGCTTCGTGTCATGCGCGTTCGCCGCAGCCACGACCGCGGCGAGCGGCCCGCCGTCGGCCTCGACCAGGAGGCTGCGCTTCACGCCGGCCTTGCCGCGGTCGGTCGGATTCCGACCCACGTGATCCCCCCCAGCCGCGCTTTCCCGAGCGCCGCGTCGGCCGCCTGCCACGCCCAGTCCACGCCTCCTACTTCGGCGCACTGCAAGACGAGGGCGGCCCACACCCGGTCCAGCACCCCCGTGCGCACCCAGCGCTGAAAGGTGCGGTGCACGGAGCTGTCGTCCGGGAACTCGCGGGGAAGGCGATTCCACTGGCAGCCGGTCCGCAACCGGAAGATGATGGCGTCGAGCGCCGCTCGTGGGTCAATCCGCCGCCGCCCGGTGCGCTTCGGCGGGTCCTCGGCGTCCAGCACGGTCTGGACGACCGCCCACAGTGAATCCGGGACGCGCCAGATCGTTGGCAGCGAGGATGCTCCTCGGTGCTGACTCATGATGCCCTCCCCTCCGGCAGTTCGTCTGGGACCGCCCGGCGTATGCGCGCAGGAAGCTGGCGCACCGCGGACACGTTCGTCGCGCGCCGGCCGGTCGAACCACGCCGTCTACACCCGCGCCGCGAGCGCGAGCAGGATCGCCGCCAACTCCTTCGGCTGGCTGAGCATCGCGTCATGACGGGCGGACAGCAGCGCGTGGTAGCGGTAGCCCCGCCGCTTGCTGCGCTCGGCGGCCTCCGCGAACCACGGCGACGCGGTGCACTGGATGAACGCCTGGTGCGATCCCGCCAGGCTCCGCGGCATGTGGATCGGCTGCGTGAACGTCTTGATCGGCTGATCGCCGAGCCGCTGCGCGACCCACGCGGCGTCCCGCTCGTTCGCGACGCCGAACTGCTGCGGCGTCGCCGGCGGGGGCACGCGCCAGCCGTCGGCTCGGGCTGGCGCCAGTTGGGCGTAGTCCCGCACGGCCTTGCCGTCCTCGGGGACGAACGCATCGAGATACACCAGTTGCGCCACCCGATCCGGAGCGTGCGACGCGACGCCGGCGATGACCATCCCGCCGTAGCTGTGGCCGACGAGGATCACGTCGCGTAGGTCCTCGTACTCCAGCACGGCCGCGACGTCCTGCACGTGCGTGGCGAGGTCCACGTCCGGCCCGAGGTGGTGGGCGCGCTCGCCGAGGCCCGTCAGCGTCGGCGTGAAGACCTGGTGCCCCGCCGCTCGCAGCAGCGGCGCGAGCTTCGTCCAGCACCAGCCGCCGTGCCAGGCGCCGTGCACCAGCACGAACGTGGCCGACGTGGGGCGGCTCGGTTGCGCCCCCGCTGGCGTCGCGGCGACGGCGCTCAAGGCGCTGGCGGCGAGGATGGCCAGGGTCTGGCGGCGGGATAGGTCATCGGGAGTGCTCATGAGAGGCTCGATAGAGGCTCGACGGGTATGCGCCATGCGGACCGCCGCGTGCCGGGACGCCGTGTCGCGTATGGTGGGAGCCACCAGGCGCGATCACGTGCCCCTAGGTATATTGCAGCACGGCAGTATTCAATACAGTGCTACTGTACCGACATGGACGATTCTGTCAAGCCCCAATCGCCTCGCTACCGGTCGACGCTCCGCGCGGACCAGGCGCGACTGACGAAGCGCCGCGTGCTCGACGCGGCCGCGCAGCTCTTCCTGGAGCGCGGGTACACGGGCACGACGGTGGCCGCGGTGGCGGCGGCGGCTGGCGTCGCGCCGGAAACGATCTATGCGACGTTCCAGGGCAAGCGGGGACTGCTCGAGGGCGTGATCGACGATGCCATCGCGCCCGAGGGGGACCGCCACGACGAGCTGGCCGCCGAGATCGCGACCCTCCCGACCGCGCGGGAGCGGCTGCGCGGCTTCGTCGGGTTCTGCTGCAGCATGCTCGCGCGGACGAGCCCGTTCCACGTGGTGATCCGCGGCGCGGCCGACGGCGAGGCGTTCGCCGTGGCGTTGCGAACGCGCCTGCTCGCTGCGCGGCTCGCCGACAACCGACGGCACCTCGCTCGGCTCGTGGCCGACGCGCTGCGTCCCGGGCTGTCGTTCGAGCAGGCGGCGGAGCGCTTCTGCGCGCTGAGCAGCCCCGAGTTGCGTCACCTGGTGATCTCGGAGCTCGGCTGGAGCCCGGCGGCGCACGAGGCCTGGATCGCGACCGTCGCGGAGGCCGAGCTGCTCGGCAGCGGGCCTGCGCCCGCGGACGGCCGAGCGGGCTAAGGCCGAGCTCCGAACCGCCCCCGGGGCGCGGTGCGCACGCGAGCCGGACACGGCGGACCACTCACGTCCGGAGTTCTGAGATAGTCTTTTAGCCATACGGGAGGCTCTGTGCGAACCCACCGTAGCCGCCACTAGTCGCGCGACCGAGGCTTGCCAGGTCAAGGCGCGAGCCCGACACGTTGCACGAGACTTATCCACCGTGAATCATTGGCGATCAAGTCTGCTTTTCCCGGCGGAGCGATTCTGAAGCAGGGATCGGTGTGGAAGACTGACATCAGGAAATCGCGCGATTGATACGCCCGCTCGTACCAGTCGAGCGCTGCGTCGTAATCGCCGAGCGACTGCTCGACTTGGCCGAGAGCGACGAACGACACCCACTCCGTCTTTGAGCGGCGGAGCAGATCGTCGCGCACTCGGCGTGCCTCGGCGGGGTTTCCTTCCTGCGAGGACAGAAGCGCGACGTTGGTATCCCACCACACGTGGGTCGGGGCGAGCGAAGCGGCCTTTTCGAGATCGGAGCGAGCGAGTGATAGGTCTCCTCTCATGATCCGCCCCATTGCGCGCCAGCGGTACGCCTCACTGTACGTTGGCTGCTCGTCGATGAGCTGCGTAGCTTCGGCGATCTGAAGGTCGTACTCGCGCGCGTTGAATATGATGGCGAGAAACCAGATTCGCGTCCCCAACCCGAGCGGATCGACTTGAACACCGACGCGCGCAGTGTCGATCGCGTCCTGATGGCGCTTACGGGTGTTGTGGCACAGCGCCAGCGTCATGAACGCGAAGGGGTGGCGCGGTTCGAGGGCGAGCGCGCGCTGGATATGGCTCTCCGACGTCTCCACGTCCCAGTCGTGCCACAAAGAGACTTCGGCCAGAAGCCAATGCGCGTCGGCGAGCTCAGGGTCGAGAGCGAGCGCGCGCTGCGCGTGTCGTCTGACGCGGGCGAAGGCATCGGAGGGCGGGATCGCGAAGAAGATGCCGAGCCAGAGGTAGCTCTCACCGAGCCCGGCATGCGCTGCAGCAAACTCCGGTTCGAGCGCCAGCGCACGTTCGAAGGCTGGTGGTCCAGCTTCGTGTCCTACACCCCGGGCGTTGCGATTCGCGTACCGTCCCTTCAGAAATTCATCATACGCCTCGATGCTCACACGCTGCCTCGTGTGCCGAGTCGGCTGGCTCGTCGGCTGGTCCGACCCGGATCTACCGAGCGCCACCAAGCGTAATCGATGTCCGAGCGTCGTCGCGATGGCGTTGGCGATCTCGTCCTGTACCGCGAAGATGTCGGTCAACTCGCGATCAAATCGGTCGCTCCACAGGTGATATCCATCGGTCGCGTTTACGAGCTGCGCGGTGATGCGGACGCGGTTGCCCACGCGGCGAACAGTACCCTCAAGCAACGACGCCACGTGCAGCTGCTCGCCGATCGTCCTCAGGTTTGCCTGCCGTCCCTTGAAGGCGAAGCTCGAGCTGCGAGCCGCAACGCGCAAGCCTGTGTCTTGTGCGAGAACACTCAATATTTCCTCACTGATGCCATCCGAAAAATACTCGTTCTCGGGTTCGGCACTGAGGTTCAGGAACGGCAGAACAGCGATGGACGGTATCGATGGGAAAGGTGTCAGAACCGGCGTTTCGCTATGGTTCGTCAGCGTTCCGAGCACGTCGACGAGTTCTCGCGCCGTCGCGGGTCGGTCCGCCGGCGCCTTGGAAAGACAGCGAGTGACGAGCGCGACGATCGCCGGTGACAACCCCGAGCAGGCGGTGCCGAGTGGCGCCGGCACCTCGACCAGATGCGCGACGATGTATGCTTGGCCGGTGCGCTTTCCGGCGAATGGATGGTGTCCGGCCAGCACTTCGTACGCGATGACGCCCCATGCGTAGAGATCCGCGCGGTGATCCACTTCGGGATCGCCGGCAGCCTGCTCAGGTGCCATGTAGGCTGGCGTCCCGATGCTGGTCCCATGTTGCGTAAGCGCGGCGTCTGACTGCACCATCCGCGCTGCATCCATCGCTTTGGCAATGCCGAAATCAGCGACGACGGCGGCGTCGCGTGAGAGCAAGATGTTGTCCGGCTTGATGTCACGATGCACAACACCCTGTTCGTGAGCATGAGCAAGCGCTCGTGCGATGTCACGGAGAATGCCGATCGCGTCCGCCGTGGTCAGCGGATCTTTACGCTCGAGGCGACCACGTAGCGATTCGCCTTCGATGTACGGCATCGTGTAGTACGATGCGCCGCCGGCGATTCCGGCCGAGAACAGCGGAACGATGTTGGGATGCTGAAGTCGCGCCGCCAAACGCACCTCGCGTGTGAAGCGCTCCGCGCTCAGGCCCTCCCCGAACTCTGGTGCGAGGACCTTCACGACTACGCGACGTCCAAGTGCGACGTCGTCGGCGACGAAAACGCGCGCCATTCCGCCTCCGTTGAGCTCGCGGTCAAGCCTGTATGCGGCGCCGAGAGCGTCTTGGAGATGTGATCGGAGGTCTGGCGAATCAGTCCTCATACGCCGCTTCGCCGGCGCTTGGGCCGTTCTCTGTCGGCCAATTTGGCGGCGTGTTGGCGGTAAGGCAGGCGAACAGGACGAACAGCCGGAGAACTCATGAGCGGCATGTCCTCGCGGAGCTGCCGACGATGTCCGGGTCGTATTGATCTGCCATTCGCACTCGGCGACTAGAGTTACGACCGTTCATGCTTCGGTCGGCGTGGCTTCTGTTGCGTGGTTTGCCTCAGCTCGCAGGGCAGAAGTCGCAGGCCGTCCGCACGAAAGTATGAGGCCGCCACCAGGAGAGCAACAGCGCGGTTGCCTTTCCAACCCTGAACTGCGCGAGCGCACTATCGGAGCGTTATTGCCGGCGACGTGAGACGGCAGCGGTGAGCGGCACCCGGAACTGCTTCCAATGCTCCGCACGGGCTTCAGCGACGATGGCCTCTTGCTCGGAGTGACGTGCCATTTCACGAAAGTCTGCATGGTACTCGGTCACCTCGATGCCCAATTTGCGACCGTTGTGTCCGATGATGAAATCTGGGCGCACGCCGTCTTCATCGACGTCACCGTCTGGAACGACGCGGCGGAGGTCATCCAACTGCCTAATGGTCAGCCATTTGCGCAGTTTCTTGAAATCCGTCGTTTGCAACAGGGCTAAACTCTCGCGTTGAGGCTGTAGAATAACGCTCCGGGCAGGAGACAGTCTTGCCGGGCAGCGTGATGAGAAACGACTCTGCCGTGCGTCGGCGGCCCTAACGCTCTCGCTGCCGCTTACATCGCTCGCCGCTCATGCTCGGGGTAGCGTGACTGCTCCTCCCAGGCGTGTTACGCTGCGTAGCCATGGTGCGCGAGCTTCTCGATGTTCTGCACGAGACAGAACAGCTTCCACTGCCCATCGACCTTCGTACGGCCGCGCAGTGTGAAGCGGTCGAGCCCCTTGTTGTACCGTAGGTTGGCGAACACTGGTTCCACCACCGCAAAGCGCTGCGCGTACCGGACGCGATTGGCCGGTTCGTCGATGCGCCGCTGCATTCGCGCCGTCTGTGTGTCGCGCTTCGCAGCGGTCCGCCCGGTGAAGAAGGCGACCTGCCGCACCTTCGTCTTCTCCGGCGTGCGGAGGCACTGCGCCCGCAGTGGACACGGGCCGCAGTCGCGCTTCGCGCCCTGAAACCGATCCGCGATATACCCCTTCGTCGCGAGTTGCGCGCCCTTCCGGTATAGGGACTTGCCCGCGGGGCAGACGCACGTGCGCGCGGCAGCGTCAAACTGAAAGTCCGTCGGCTGAAAGACGCGCGGCGTGTCGGATGCGGCGGACTTGTCATGCAACGGATCGGGCGCGGCGCGATGCCGGCCTTGGGTCGCGAAGCGGTCGTCACGCGCGCGGACCTGCCCGTCGGCGATCAGCGCGTCGATACAGTTCGCCGCGAGCACGCACAGATTCGCCTCGCTGTGATACCCCGCGTCGGCCGTGATCAGCGTGTCCTGCCCGCGCACCATGTCCGTCGCGGTCACCATCGGCAGCAGGCACTCTTGCTCCGCACCGGTGCCGAACGCTTCCGCCGCCACGACGATCTGGTGTGCCGCATCCACCGCCGCGACGCCCGTGTAGCCCTGCAGCACGCCATTCGCAGTCGCCATCTTCGCACTCTCGTTGTCCGTGCGATTGCTCTTGCGCAGCCCACCGGTGGGGCCGCGGCGGTCGGCCGGATACGCGACGAGCCACGTGCGAAGATCCGCCGCATCGCGCTTGAGCGTGGCCACGCGCGCGGCTTCCTTCGCCACGAGTGCGGGCTCTTGGGGCACCGCATCCTCCGCGCGATGACGGGCGAGCATCGTCTTGGCGGCTGCTTCCAGCTTGGTCGCCTGCGCGGCGAACTCGGCGCGCGTCCCACTCCGGTGCTTCGACGCGTTGCTCGAAAGCTTCACCCCATCAATCGCGAACATGGTCCGGCCGATGAGCCCCTGCCGGTCGCACACGGTCAGGACGCCGGCGAAGACGGTCGCAATCGGCTCGCTCAGCGTGCTCACGAAATGCGCAATCGTCGTAAAGTGAGGTGCCCGGGCGCCGCAGAGGGCGATGAAGGTGATGTGGTCCTCGCACGCCTGCGCGATCGCCCGGCTGCTGACGATGCCATGGGCGTATGCGCAGAGCACCACTTCGAGCAGCATTGCCGGGGGATACGCCGTGGCACCGGTGGCGTCATTCTGGATCCGGGCGTCGAAAGCGCTGAGGTCGAGCTCGTGCGTCACCAAGTGATGCACCGCGTGCTCGAACGAGCCGGGGAGGAGTTGTTTTGCCAGGTCGACGGCGAGGAACTGCGGATTCGTGTCGATCAGCTTGTACCGCGGCATCTCTTGTCTCCGGGGCGAGAGAGAAAGCGATTGCGAGCGCGACGCCAGAATACAAGATTGACCGCAGTTATTCTACAGCCTCGTTAGTCTTCGTATAATACGCGAACTGCGGCATTGGCTTTCGCTCCGCGAACTCGCTGAGTGTGCGAGATGAGCGGCAGAACCGCGCCAACAGGTGCGGGTCCGGAGCGCAGTCCGACCCGGGGTACGGTACGTCCACATCACGACGATCCGGTCCTGACCGCGCACGGGCAGTTTCTTCACGAGCACGTCCGTTCGGCCGTAGGCTGAGGGACTCGCGGCGCGGACCCGTCCCCCTACAAACGAGGTGACAAAGCACTACGCAGCAGACGGACTGTGCCCGCGTCGGACCGATACACGCATAATCGCCCCAGCATGACCAAGCATGTTCACGAGCGTATCGATCGTGAACAGATCGATCCGTCCGTGCATCAGATGACTAACGCGTGGCTGGGTCACACCAAGAAGCGCTGCTGCTTCACGCTGTGGCATGTCGCCAACGATGCGCCGAAGTTCATTCATGAGCAGGGACCGGATCTTGAGATTCTCGGCTTCCAGCGCATCAAAGCCAAGGTCATGGAAGATGTTTGCGCCCGCGGGCGTCACGTGTGAAGTACCGGGAAGGGGAGACGGAACAGTTTGACCGACACGTCGCCGGCGCACCGGAGCTTTGCCAGCTCCTTTCGATCCCGATTTCTTGCGGCTTGATGCGGTCATCACCTACTCCTCTCAGCAAGTAATTCGCGATAGCGGCGCTTCGCCAAATCGATGTCGTTCTTTGGTGTCTTCTGCGATTTCTTTTCAAACGCGTGGAGGACGTAAATCGCGTCCGCGAACTTCGTCACCGCGAACACGCGATGTGCTGTGCCGACGCGAATACGGACCTCAATGGTTCCCGCGCCGACAACGCCCATTGGCTTCCAGTCATCAGGTTCGTCGCCTTGTTGCAACCTACCCAGCTGGAAGCCGGCAATCCGGCGCGCATCCTCTGGAAACGCGAGCAGGTCGACGTATGAACTCCCGCGCCATTCGATCGGCTTCTCAGGTCGAGCCGGAGTCTCTCGGCGCGTGCGCATGGAATATTAAACTCTGGAATATTCTGCGTTAGTCAAGAGGCGCCCGAAAATGCGGCTCACGTCGCCCTCGGCGCTGGTCACCGTTGGTCACCGTTGACGCTTGAATGTGCGCCAAACTCTTAGCGCGTACTGAATCAAGTTGGACGTATATCGTTGAATCTTGGCGCGTTACGCAACGCCCCCCTTAGCGTCGCTCAGCTTCCCAAGCTGGACGTCGCCGGTTCGAGTCCGGTCGCCCGCTCTTGTAACCGTATCGATCACGATCAGTTAGAAGCGGCATCCGCGTCCAGGGTACGGGCCATTTCGCGTTCCTTTTCGTGCTTCCGGTTGCCCCCACAGCATCGTGGTGCGTTTCAACGCGATCCCTCTCCCATCGCGTGGTCGGCAACGCTCTAGTCCGAGATCTCTGCCGCCAACCATACGCGCATGGATAGCGTTCGCGACGCGGCTCGCGCATACCGGACATCCCGATGCTGGGCTCTGAATCGCAGAGCCCGCGGCGCTCATCCTCCATACGCGATGGTAGCGCCGTCTGCCGAGATCCGGCCGTCGCTCCCCATCGGACCCGACGCCACGCGTCGTTTGATGCGCGGGACTCGCCCCCTTCGCGCGGCGTATTGGAGCGTTTTCTTCGGTGCAGACGATTCGCCACGGCGCGCGCCATGGACGCCGGCCGTTGGCCTGGCGCTCGAATGCGTGTCCGTCTCCGCATGACGCTGGTCACCGTGGATGCTCGAATGTGCGCCAACTCGTTAGCGCATGGGACAGCTAGCTGATCGTACGGCGTTTTACAGTCAGCTGGTTACGCAACGGCCCATCAGCGTCGCGCAACTTCCCAAGGTGGACGTCGAGTGCCAGTCCGGTTGCCCGCTCGGCAACTGATTGGGATTCTAGAGTTTGAAATTCGACTGTGTGCGCCCTCGCAGTATCTTCTTTCAGGCAGTTGGCTCTCTGGACTCTGGCGCGGCAACCTGGAGTGACAAGCATGAGCACGGACCGTCGTCGATTCGTGGGCACCCTCGTCGGCGCCGCGATTGTCCCCCTGTCGCCAAGCGGGCCACTCGGGACGCTCATCAACCTCGGGTCCGAGCTCGGGTCCGAGTCCGCGGGCGCGGCGAAGGGTGACGCGCCGCGCATCAGCAGCGTGCTCCACCCGCCGACGGCCACGCGCAACCGTCACTATCCGAGCAACCGGGCGCCGCTCCTCCCCGAACGCTTCATCAAGCTCCCCGTCGGCGCCGTCACGCCGCGCGGATGGCTGCGCCGCCAGCTCGAGCTCCAGTGCGAGGGGCTCACCGGCCACCTGGGCGAGATCAGCAAGTGGCTCTCCAAGAAGGACAACGCCTGGTTGAGCAAAGACGGGAAGGGGAAGCACGGGTGGGAGGAACTTCCGTACTGGCTCAAGGGCTACGGGAATATCGCCTACGTGCTGAACGACGCCGCGATGATCCGCGAGACGAAGTTCTGGCTCGACGCGGTCATCGAGAACCAGCGCCCGAACGGCGACTTCGGTCCGGATGTGTTGAAGGGGCAGGGGCGGCGCACCCCGTCGCGCGACCTGTGGACGAACATGCCCATGCTGTTCTGTCTGCAATCGTATTACGAGCACGCGAACGACCCGCGCGTACTTCGCCTCATGGAGCGCTACTTTGCCTGGCAGCGCACCATCCCCGACGACCAGTTTCTGAAAGACTACTGGGAACACAGTCGCGGTGGGGACAACCTTTACAGCGTTTACTGGTTGTACAATCGCAACGGCGACCCGTCGCTGCTCGAGCTGGCGGAGAAGATCCACCGAGCAACGGCCAACTGGGCGGAGAGGGACAAGCTTCCTAACCTCCACAACGTCAATGTTGCCCAGGGCTTCCGCGAGCCGGCTACATGGTGGTTGCAGAGCCACGACCAGCGTCACCTCAACGCCACGTACAACGACTTCGAGCTGATCCGCCAAGTCTATGGCCAGGTGCCCGGGGGGATGTTTGGCGCGGACGAGAACGCGCGCCCCGGTTACGACGACCCGCGGCAGGCGATCGAGACGTGCGGCATGGTGGAGCAGATGACGTCGAACGGGCTGCTCCTGCGCTTCACGGGCGACTCCCGGTGGGCGGACCACACGGAGGACGTCGCGTTCAACACGTTCCCAGCCGCGTTCACCGACGACTATCGCGCGCTGCGGTACCTCGTGGCGCCGAACATGGTGGTGAGCGACAGCCGCAACCACGCCCCGGGGATCGCCAACGACGGTCCCTTCCTGATGATGAACCCGTTCAGCAGTCGTTGCTGCCAGCACAACCACGCCGCGGGGTGGGTTTACAACGTCGAGAATAGCTGGATGGCGACTCCGGACGACGGGCTCGCGGCGCAGCTCTACGGCGACAGCGAGGTGCGCGCGCGCGTCGGCGAGGGGGTGGACGTACGGTTGGTATCCGACTCGCGCTACCCGTTCGAGGAGCAGGTCCGACTCACGGTCCACACGCCGCAGGCGGTGGAATTCCCGCTTTATCTCCGCGTGCCGCGCTGGTGTCGCGGGGCGGCGCTCCGCATCAACGGCCAGCGTGTCGCCGTCGACACACGGCCGGGCGAATATCTGCGCATCGCCCGCCGCTGGCGGCAGGGTGATCGAATTGTGCTCGATCTGCCGATGGAGCTCAGCCTGCGCGAATGGCGAAAGAACAAGAATAGCGTGAGCGTGGATTACGGGCCGCTCACCTTCTCGCTCGCGATCGCGGAGCGCCACGAGCGGCGCAACGGCACCGAGACGGCGCAGAACGACGCCGGCTGGCAGGAGGGTGTCGACCAGAGCAAGTGGCCAGCGTTCGAGATATTCGCGGCGTCGCCCTGGAACTACGCGTTACAGCTCGACGAGGCGGACCCGCGCCGATCGTTCACTGTGGTGCGGAAGGCGTGGCCCACCCATGGAAATCCGTTCGCCACCGGTCAGGCCCCGATCGAGCTCCGCGCGTCCGGCAGACGTTTGCCAGCGTGGGGGATCGACGAGTATGGACTCTGCGCGCCGTTGCCACAGAGCCCCGTGACGTCGGAGCAGCCGGTAGAACAGGTGAAATTGGTGCCGATGGGATCAGCGCGGCTGCGCGTGTCGGCGTTTCCGAGACTCGGCTGAGCATGTTCCCCGCGCCCGTCAACAGGATGCCTGGCCGTCTGGATCAATCCAGTCGAGTACCCTGAGCTGGACGACACGTTCGACGGGGACGCAGCGGATCCGGTGTTCGGACGAGTCGCGCCCGGCTCGCTCTGGCCCGCGAAGGTGGGGCCCGTTGGACGACTGCCCCCGACCGGTAGCGGTCCAGGTGACCCTAAGGGTAGCGCCCTTCATCTCCATT
>JBDSDB010000194.1:0-18236 GCA_039920785.1 Gemmatimonadaceae bacterium | reverse complement strand
TCCTTCCGCTTCCAGCGCCACGCGCCCCGCGGCGCCCCAGGCGTCGTCGCCTATCGCGCCGATGAACGCGACCGCTGCACCCGCACGTGCGGCGGCCACCGCCTGGTTCGCTCCCTTCCCGCCGCATACGGAGCGGAACGCGCCGCCCAGCACCGTCTCCCCCCCTCGCGGCATGTGCGGAACCGGCATGACCAGATCCATGTTCACGGATCCGACCACCACGACCCTGCCCGCGTTCCCGCTCCCGATCATGCGCCGCGCCTCGCGCGCCGAAGCATCGAGCCGCGCGCGTCGCCAGTGCGGCGACGATACGCATCGAGGATCACCGCCGCCACGATGACGCTTCCCGTGACCACCCGCTTCACTGGCTCACTCGCACCGGCCTGCGCGAGGCCGGTCTGCAACAGGGCGATGATCAACACGCCCAAGAAGCTGCGCACCACCGATCCATGCCCACCGCTCAGACTTGTGCCGCCCACGACCACGGCGGCGATCGCGGAGAGCTCCAACCCGATGCCGGCATTCGGGTCGACGGTCTCCAGATAGGAAACGTGAAACACTCCGCCCAGCGCGGCGAGCGCACCGGAGAGGGCGAACACGGCGAGGCGAATGGGGCGCGGATCGACCCCCGCGAGCCGGACCGCCTCCTCATTGGTGCCGATGGCGACCAGATAGCGTCCAAAGACGGTGCGGGTGAGGAGTACCTGCGCGCCCCACACGATGAGCACGGCCGCGACGAACGCGGGTGCGATTCCCAGCCCCGGAATCGGCGAGGAGATCACCGCTACGGATGATCCGACGAACACCGATCGCGTATCGGTGATCAGATACGCAGCCCCCCGCGCGACTTCCAGCATGCCGAGGGTCACGATGAACGACGGAACGCGCCACGCGACGATGATCGCGCCGTTGACGGCGCCGCCGACCAATCCGATCGCCAGGCACAGCGCGATGGCGATCGGAAGGGGGAGCGACCACGCCGTGAGCGCCATGCCCATCGTCGCGCCGGAGACGGCGAGCAGTGAGCCAACCGACAAGTCGATCGCGCCACTGACGAGCACGAGGGTCATCCCGACCGCGACGACGAGCAACGCGGGAATCTGATTCGCGATCGTCGCGAACGTCAGCGCCGTGAAGAAGTGCTCGCTCACCGCGCTGAACAGCGCGACGAGCGCCACGATCACCGCGACCATTCCGGCGATGTCCGCCCACGGACGAATCGTCATGCGGCCGTGGGCTCCGTGAAGCCGCTCAGCGACAACTCTGTGATGAGCGCCTCGCTCCAGCCGGCCGGATTCAGCTCGGCAACCGTTCGGCCCGCGGACATGACCACGATCCGATCACAGAGCTGCATAAGCTCGCGCACGTCGCTCGAAACGACGACGACCGCCGTGCCGCCCCGCGCCATCTCGTCGAGCAACGCGTAGATCGCACGCTTCGATGCGACGTCGACTCCCGTGGTCGGCTCGTCGAACAGGACGACCTCGTGTACGCCCAACAGCCATCGGCCGATCAGCACTTTCTGCTGGTTCCCGCCACTGAGCTCCGCGACCGGTTGCTCCAACGACTCGCAGCGGATACCGAGCCGCGAGACCACCACTTGGGTTGCCTCCATCTCGCGTTGGCGGCTCACCCAACCCCAGCGCGACGCCACCCGCGCGAGAGTCGCCAACGTGATGTTCAGCGCGACGGAGGCGGTGAGCAGCAGGCCCTGGCGCTTCCGGTCTTCGGGCACCATGGCGATCGAATGGCGAAGAGCGTCTTCCGGCGAGCGAATCCGCAATGCGATTCCGTCGCCTCGCGCGATGGTGCCGCCGTCCGACGGAGCAGCCCCGAAGACGGCGCGCAATGTTTCCGACCGTCCCGATCCGATGAGGCCCGCCAAGCCGAGGATTTCTCCCGCGTGCACTGTGAACGAGACATTCGTGACGAGCGGCGGCGCGCGCAGCTCCCGAACGCGGAGCGCCGGAGCTCCCAGTCTGCGCGCCGAGAGCGATGGCGCCCGAACCGGCTCCTCGCCCGTCATCTCGCGCACCAGCTCCGACAGCTGCAATCCCGTCGTCGTGCGCGTGGATACGAGGCAGCCATCGCGGAGCACGGTCGCCCGGTCGCAGACCTCGAGGACCTCGTCCATGCGATGGCTCACATAGACCACCGACACCCCCTCGCCGCGCAACCGCCGGATGTGCGCGAAGAGCGTCGCGGCCTCGGGCGCCGTGAGCGCGGCGGTCGGCTCGTCGAGGATGAGCACTCGGCAACGCCTGTCCAGCGCCGCGGCGATCTCCACGAGCTGCTGATGACCGATCCCCAACGTGGAGACGGGGAGATCCGGATCCAGCCGTTCCAACCCCACGGCGGCGAGCGCACGCTCGGCGCGCGACGCGAGCGACCGTCGATCGATGAACCCGAGTCGCCGCGGAAGCCGGTTGAAGAACAGATTCTCGGCGATCGAGAGGGTCTGAATGAGCTCGCGCTCCTGCATGACCATCGACACGCCCGCGCGTTCGGCGACGGCCCGCGAGCTCGGCGCGTAAGGCGCCCCATCGAGGGCGAGCGTGCCTCGGTCGGCGCGGAGCACGCCGACCAGGATTCGGCAGAGCGTCGACTTGCCCGCGCCGTTGCCCCCGACCAGCGCGTGGACCTCTCCCGCGGCGACGTCGAGGTCGATCCCGCCGAGCACCGGCGCGGCGAACGCTTTCTCGATGCCTCGCAGCCGGAGTCGGGGAGTTGTGCTCATCAGCGAGATGCGCGCGGCGCGATGATGTCGACGTCGGTCTCCCGATCATGGGGCCGCGATTTTCCCTTGATCAAATCCAGCGCGTACTCGATGCCGAAGGTGGCCAGGCGATCCGCATGCTGGTCGGCCGTGGCGAGGATACGACCATCCTGGAGCAGCGACTGCACCGCGCCGATGTTGTCGAAGCCGACGACCTGCACCTCGCCCACTCGGCTGGCCTGCCGGATGGCGGCCGCGGCTCCGAGCGCCATGTTGTCGTTGCTCGCGAGCACCGCTTTCAGCGCCGGCCGCTCGCGCATCCATGCGGAGACCACACTGAAGGCCTTGTCCTGCTCCCACGCGGCGCTCTGCACGGCGACGATCCGCATGCCGTGCTCCCGCATCGCCTCCTCGAAGCCGAGCCGTCGCTGCTGCCCGTTGTACGCGGTGGGAATTCCCTCGAGGATCGCCACCTCGTCGCCCTGCTTCAGGCGGCTCGCGAGCACGTCGCCCACCTTGCGTGCGCCCGCCCGGTTGTCCGGGCCGACGAAGGGGATGTCGACGCCTTCCTGCGCGAGCACGGCCGAGTCGAGGCGGTTGTCGATGTTGACGACGACGATGCCTCGGGCGAGCGCCCTGCGCAGCACGGGCACGAGTGCGCGGGAATCGGCGGGAGCGATGACGATGGCACTGACGCCGCTCCCGATCATCTGCTCCACGAGCGCGACCTGCTGCCCGAGATCGCTCTCGTCTTTGATGCCATTCACGACGAGCTCATACTCGCCGGCGTGGGCGCGATGGTGCGACTCGGCGCCGTCGGCCATGGACTTGAAGAAGTCGTTGGCCAGCGATTTCATCACGAGGGCAACCTTTGGCCGGCGCGCTGAGGTGCTACCCGGCGCACGTGCGTTCCCGTCGTCCGCGGTACGATCGCGACCGCAGGAGACCACCATCAGCCCCAGGCAGAAGGTCATGAACAGCGGTGCGTGCCGGACGCGGGGAGGGAGCATCTGTCGAGTCGATCCACGCACGGGTTTCACAAGGACGCGGGAGAGAACTACATCCAATCGAACGATCTACTCGAAAATCGAACTGTTCGATCTGGCGCCGACATGATAGGTTTTCGAGTGGGAGGTTGTCAATCTGTCGTCATTCGGGCAGAGAGCAGAGCGCGCAGCCGAGAGGGTGGATTCACCCATGTCTCCAGCAACGAGGTCGATGACGCGCCCGAATCCGACCATCGAGGACGTCGCGCGTGAGGCGGGTGTCTCCAAGGCGACAGTATCAGCCGTGCTCAACGACACGGCCCCCGTCCGAGACGCGACGCGCTCGCGGGTGCAATCCGTCATCGAGCGGCTTCAATACCGTCCGCGCAACAGCACGCACCGGGTGCGCCTCCGCAAGCGAAAGGTGATCGCCGCGGTCATCAAGGAGATCGACAACCCGTTTTTCGGTGACGTGGTCACGGGCGCGGAGCGGGAGGCGCGACGGCGGGGGTACTCCATCCTCATCGCCAACTCCGAGAGCGATTTCGCGCGAGAGCGAGAGGTGGTCGACGTGCTGCGCGAGAAGGACGTCGACGGCCTGATCATCGACCCGGTACTCGACCACACCACCGATCTCGAGCACTTCTTTCACCTCCGCCGGCGCAACTTTCCCTTCGTTCTGCTGCAGGACATCCAGGGCGTGCCGGTGAACGTCGTGGACGTGGCCAACATCGATGCGATGCGGGAGGCGGTGCTGCACCTGATCGCCTCCGGCCGGGATCGCGTCACGCACTTCGCCGGACCCGCGAACTCGATGCACACACACCAGCGCGCCGAGGGCCTGCGCCGCGCATACAGTGAATGCGCGCTCGTCTATCGGGACTCCATGATCGTGCCTGCGGGCGCACACATGATCGACGGGTACACGGCGGCGAAGGCCCGGTTCTCCAACGCCGATCCCGCTCAGCGTCCGAACGGCGTGACCTGCTTCAACGACATGGTCGCGATCGGAGTGGCGCGTGCACTCACGGAGCTCGGACTCCGGGTGCCGGATGACGTCAGCATCGTTGGTTTCGACAACATCGATACGCTCGATTATCTCTCCACGCCCATCTCGTCGATCGCCGTGCCGCGTGAAGAGATGGGCGAGATTGCCGCGCGGATGTTGATCGACCAGCTCGAGTCGTCGCAACCCGTGTCGCCACAGAAGGTGTTGCTCGAAGGCAGGCTCGTCCTGCGCGGATAGCTCGCCGCCACCTACAACCCACAACGGCGCCTGGGGTGGGATTGAACACGACGCGTGCATTCGCGCGGGGTGTCGAGGTCGGCGTTAGTCTTCGGCATGGCCACTCGCGTTTCAGCCATCACCGAGCGTCCGCAGACTCTGGGCGAGGAGATCGCCAACAGCGTGACCCACGGCCTCGGCTTCGCCGCGAGCATCGCGCTCGCGCCGCTGCTCGTCATCGCCGGCGTTCGCTCACACGATCCGTGGCGCGTCGTGGCGGCGAGCATCTTCGCCGCGACGTTGATCATGCTCTACGCCGCGTCCACGCTCTATCACGCGCTGCACGGCCAGGCGGTGAGGAAGGGCAAGGCCGTGTTCCAGCGGCTCGACCACGCGGCCATCTACCTGCTCATCGCGGGCACCTACACGCCCTTCCTGCTCGTGAGCCTTCGCGGCCCGTGGGGCTGGACGCTGTTCGCCATCGTCTGGACGCTCGCCGTGCTCGGCGTGGTGCTCAAGAGCGTGTTCGGCACGTCGCGTCTCGCGGCACTGTCCACTGGCGTCTACGTCGGGATGGGATGGCTCTCCGTGGTCGCGATCCGGCCGCTGATGCAGCACGTGGCGCCGAGTGGGCTCTGGTGGCTCGTGGCAGGCGGGGTATGCTACACCGGCGGCGTCGTGTTCTTCGTGTGGGAGCGGCTGCGATACAGCCATGCGCTCTGGCATCTCTTCGTGCTCGCGGGCAGCGTGTGTCACACGTGGGCGGTGCTGGGGTATGTGTTGATGAGTTGAAGGGGGGAGCGGCAGGAACTTCGAGTTCTTCGAGAGCGAGGAGACGTCATGCTTCGAGGTTGGATCGAGCGCGCGCTGGCCAGCGTGAGCGGAGTGGACGCCGAGCCTCCCGCCGAGTCGCGCATCGTGGAAGGCATCCGGGTCGACGTGATCAACACGCGCGACGACGTCGACACCGAGCGCGTGTTCCAGCGCGCGGAGGCGGTGATTCGCCGCGTGGCTGAGTACCAGCCGTGGCGCCTGGCCCACATCCGGCGCGACGTCGTCGGCATCCTCGTCAAGCGCTACCCATGCCGCGGCGCGTATCTGGTCGGCCAGCGCGTCTGCCTGCTCGAGCTGACCTTCATGGCCAATGAGAGCTTCTCGGACTCGCAGGTGGCGGCGTGCCTCATCCACGAGGGCATGCACGCGCGCCTCGATACGCTCGGCGAGAAGTACGGCGTCACGCCATTCGTCGAGGCACGCGCCCGTCACGAACGGATCTGTCGCCGCGCCGAGCTCGACTTCGGGCTGGCGGTGCCCGATGGAGCGCCGGTGGTGCAGCGGGCCACCGAGTCGATGCTGATGGCCGATGAGGAAGTAGCACCGACGATCGAGTGGGAGGAGGCGAGCCGGCGAGTGGCAGCGGTGGACGAGGGGGCGGCAAGGGCGAAGAAAGAGCGAGAGTGAACTTCGTCGTGCTCGGCGGCACGCTGTTCCTTGGCCGGCACCTGGTGCGCGCCGCCGTGGAGCGGGGTCATCGCGTGACGACGTTCACGCGAGGCTCGCGGGCACGATGCGGGACGTGCGGGCTCACGGCGACCCGCTCGTGAGCGTAGTCGGAGGCCCTCTGCGATCCACACCCATGTCTCCTGAACGCGAGGCGCAGATGCTTCGTCTGGCTCGGTCGTAACCGAACCGAGCTTTGCTGGTTGTCTCGCGCCCTCCCACGCTGCACCTTCTGCGCGGCGGTTCCGACGTAGGAATCGATGCCCGTCGACGGTCTCCGAAGGCGCGCGTGCCCGCGCGACAGTGGCCTGTTTCTCTACGTCTCTCCGATGAACGAACCCCCAGTCGATCCACGCCCCCCGATCAGCATGCCGACGGTCTCCCCCGCCGCGCGTGAACAGGTGATCGCGGAGCTGACGAGGCGGTTCTCCAACGATCAGTTGACTATGGACGAGTTCGAGCGGCGCGCAGCGGCCGTCTATGCCGCGTCGTCCGTCGCGGCGCTCACCGCGCTCACCGCCGACCTGAACCAGCCCATTCCTCGGCCCGCGCCGAGCACAGGTCCGCCGATGACGATTGGCGCAGTGTTGGGCAGCATCGTTCGCGGCGGGGAGATCGCCGTGCCCGACCGGCTCCAGATCCGCGCGCTCGCTGGAAACGTGGAGCTCGACCTCACGCACGCCCAGTTTCCGCAGGGCGTCACGGAGATCGAGCTGCGCGCCTTCATGGGGAACATCGAGATCCAGCTCCCCGCGCACGTTGGGCTGGAGGATCATGTGAGCACGGTGCTGGGCTCGTTCGAGTATCGCCGGCAGCCGCGCGCGCATAGCTGGACGGAGGCGAGTGGTGTCAGCAGCGTCGTGCGCTTCACGGGCCGCGTCATCATGAGCTCCGTCGAGGTGACCGTGCGCGCGGCCGGCGCTGGGAACCTGCACGACAACGAGTAGATGTCCGAGCCGGACCCCGTCGCGGTCGGCTTCGTGCTGCAGCTCGCGCGCGCCTTGCACGCGCACGGCTATTCCGCTCAGCGGCTCGAGAACGTGCTCGGCGCCACGTCGGATCGGCTCGGGCTCGATGGCCATCGGTTCTTCTCCATGCCCACGCAGATCATGGCGGCGTTCGGGCCCGAGGCGAGCCAGCGCACCGCCCTGCTGCGGGTGGAACCGGGGGCCGTGAACCTCGGCAAGCTCGCGGCGCTGGAGCAGGTGTCACTCGACGTGGCGTCGGGCCGCACCTCTCCCGCCGCTGGGATGACGGAGATCTCGCGCATCCTCGACGCGCCGCCGCCCTACGGTCCCGCGCTCTCCACGCTCGCGCACGGCGTGCTCTCGGGCACGGTGTGCCAGTTCCTCGGCGGCGGCTGGCGCGAGATCCTCGTGGCCACGGTGCTCGGCCTCGGCCTGGGCTTGTTCGCGCTGTTCGCCGAGCAGCGTCAGCGGGTGGGCCGCGTGTTCGAGCCGCTCGCCGCTTTTCTCGTCAGTGCGGCGGCGGTCGGGCTCGCGCGGCTCGTGGGCCCGATGTCCGTGTTCGTCGCCACGCTCGCCGGGTTGATCGTGCTGATGCCCGGTCTCCTGCTCACGACGGCGATCACCGAGCTCGCCACGCGGCATCTCGCATCGGGGACGCTGCGGATGAGCAGCGCGTTCATGACGCTGCTCGGTATCGTGTTCGGTGTCGCGCTGGGCACGCGCGTCGGCGGCGCGCTGTTCGGGTCGCCCGTCAGTGCCTCCGCGCTGGCGCTGCCGGCATGGACCGCCATCGCCGCCATTCTGCTCGCCTCCGCGTGCTCGGTGGTGATCCTGCGCGCGGATCCGCGCGACGCCCCGTGGATCATCGCCGCCGGCGTCCTGGGCGTGGCCGGCGGACGCCTTGGCGCGGCCAAGCTCGGTCTCGAGCTCGGAATGTTCGTCGCTGCGTTCGGAGTCGCGCTCGCGAGCAGTGCCTTCGAGCGGTGGCGGCACCGACCCGCGCCGGTGGTGCTCGTGCCGGGCATCCTCCTGCTGGTGCCTGGCAGCATCGGCTATCGCAGCATGGCGTCGCTGATGGAGCGCAACACGCTCGCCGGCATCGAGACCGCGTTCACGATGATCCTCACCGCCGTCTCGCTCGTGGCAGGGCTGCTGATCGCCGGCGTCATCGCGCCGGAGCGGCCTCGCACCGCAAAGCGCGGCGAGTGAGCCGACGCGCCGGCGCTCAGGAGTGGTTGTCGGCGCGCAGGTAGTCCGCCAGCCCCACGACGCCGCGACGCTCCACGTTCCGCCCCGCCGCGCGGTTCGCCGCGCGCATCGCGTCGCTCATGTCGTCGCCGGCGAGCAGGCGCGAGAAATACGTCGACCCCCACACATCCCCGCAGCCCGTCGGATCGACGCCCGGCCCCTCGCGCACCGCCTCGGGTGCGAGGATCGCCGTCCGGAGAACTCCCGGACTCACTCCCGCTCGCCGTGCGTTCGACTTCTCCATGAGGTCCGAGACGTCCGGCGACGCGAAGTAGATCACTCCCTTTCGACCCAGCGTCACGACGGTGCAACGCGCGCCGTGCGCCGACGCCATGTGCGCGAGCGACCGCGCATCGGTCGAGAGCATCGGCATCTCGTCCTCGTTCACCTGGATGAAGTCGAAGCAGCCGCACCACGCTGCCGCGTGCTCGATGGGGCGCAACGTCCGAAGCCCTGACGGCAGCACCGCCCACGCCATCATGTGGATGTCCGAGTAGATCGGACCATCGAACTGCGCGCGCAGCGTGCGCGCCGTGGCAAGGTCCATCTCCCAGCCGCTGAGGAAGTTCACGTAGAGCGCTTCCACTCGAGCGGCGTCGAGTCGCTCTCGCAGTTCCTCCCACGTCCACCCGGGTACTCCGCCGCTCAGGAACTCGCTTCGACGCTCGTCGCTGTAGTAGCGCAGCTCGGAGCGGTTGTTCTTCTCCGGCACCTCGATCAGCTCCGCGTCGGGCGCTACTCGACGCAGCGTACCCAGAAACTCGCGAGCGCGGTCGATCAGGTCGTGCCCCACCTTGATGAGCGGGATGATCTCCCAACTCGGTTCGAGCGCGGCATCGAGTCCGCTGAGCGTGTACGACACACCTCCCCACCCCTCCACCGGATCGTCGTGTGGAGGCTGGCCGTAGATCACGTCCCACACAAGCGTGCTGATGACTCCGATTCGCCGCTTTCGGTGTAACACGGGCATGCGCGGCTCACGTTCGGGAATCCGGCGGTCTCGGCCGGGAATGGAGAAGGGCGGCTTGGTGAGCCGGCGGACAGGTTGCGCGGCTGCGCAGCGAGACGGAAGGGCGCCGGATGATGGTGCAGGTCGAGGCATCGCTCCCGGCTTCTCCGCCCGGGTGGCTCGCGCCCGAGCCGCGTGGCATACTGAAGACTCCCGACCATCCGCCCGTGTGGCGAGGCCTTCATGAACCGCTCGATCGTGCGCGCATTGCCAGTTCTCCTGTTCACGACACTCGGCCTACCGGCACGCGCTCGCGGCCAGAGCGCCAACGCTGTCGGGACGGACGCGACCATCTCCGTCTCGGCGCAGACGGCGCGGCCGCCTGTCGCCCGCGCCGAATCGGCGCGCTTTCGGCTGCTCACCCTCGATCCGGGCCACTTCCACGCGTCGCTGGTGCAGAAGTTCATGTATGCCGACGTCGACTCGGTGGTGCGCGTCTACTCCACTGGCGGCGACGATCTCGCGCAGCATCTGGCGCGGATCGAGACGTTCAACAAGCGCACCGACCAGCCGACGCACTGGGTGGAGAAGGTGTACACGGGGCCGGACTACTTCGAGCGGATGCTCGCCGAGCGCGCTGGCAATGTGGTGGTGATCGCCGGCAACAACGCGCGGAAGACCGAGTACATCGCCCGCTCCATCGACGCGGGGCTCAACGTGCTGGCCGACAAGCCGATGATCCGTACGCCCGACGATCTCGTGAAACTGCGCCGCGCGTTCAAGTCTGCCGAGGCGAAGCACGTGCTCCTCTACGACATCATGACGGAGCGCAACGAGGTCACCACCGCGCTGCAGCGCGAGCTCTCCATGCAGCCCGCGCTGTTCGGTACGCTCGTCAAAGGAACGCCGAAGGATCCGGCGATCTCCAAGGTGAGCGTGCACCACTTCTCAAAGATTGTCGCCGGCTCGCCGCTGAAGCGTCCCGAGTGGTTCTTCGACGTGCGGCAGCAGGGTGAGGGAATCGTCGACGTCACGACACATCTCGTGGATCTCGTGCAGTGGGAGGCGTTCCCGGGCGAGACGTTGAAGCAGAGCGACGTGCAGATGCTCGGCGCACGCCGGTGGACCACGGCCATCACGCCAGCGCAGTTCAAGCAGGTCACCGGCGCCGACCGCTTCCCCAACTACCTCGCGCACGATGTGAAGAACGGTGCGCTTCAGGTGTACTCCAACGGTGAGATGAACTATCGGCTGCGCGGAGTGAACGCGCGCGTCTCCGTGACGTGGAACTTCGAGGCGCCCGCGGGCACGGGCGACACACACTTCTCGACGATGCGAGGTACCAAGGCGAACCTCGTCATTCGGCAGGGGGCAGAGCAGAAGTACAAGCCCGTGCTGTACGTCGAGCGCAATCCATCGGTGACGTCGGCCGAGCATGAGGCCGCGCTGGCCGCGGCGATCGAACGCCTGCAGGGGAAGTGGCCCGGTGCCGCGCTTCGCCGCGAGGGCGCACAGGTCGCGATCGACGTGCCCACAAAGTTCGACGTCGGCCACGAGTCGCACTTCGCGCAGGTGACCACCGACTTCCTGCGCTATCTGCGCGAAGGGAAGTTGCCCGCGTGGGAGGTGCCGAACATGCTCGTCAAATACGGCACGATCATGCAGGCGTACGCTCTGAGTCGGGCGAAGACCTCACGTTAACTGCAACAACCGGTAGTGAGTACTCGGTAGCTGGGATACACGGATTGGCATACTGGCCGCCCGAATTTGGGGCTGGGATTGACCAGCAGTAGCGAGTACCCAGCACGGGTAATCGGACGTCGGCGTGCCCAGTTGACGCCATTCCCTTCGCTCGATCAGGTGCGCTCGCCGCGGAGAGCCCTCCGTTGAATTCCGGGAGGCCGTATGCCAATCCGGGTACCCGGACACCAAATACCCGCTACTGGTGCTGCAGTCGAGACCGTCTAGCGACCGCGATACCAAACAGCTCACCCCGCTTTTTTTCGAGCGATGGTCTACCACTTGCCAGTTCTCGCAGTGTCGCGGCCGCCATGCAGCCCGACTGAATGCTTCCCGAGAATTGGAGACCGACCCATGACAGGCCACAACCATCGCTACACGAAGCTCGCGCTGACGATGCTCTGCGTCGGCGCGCTCGGCGCCTGCAAGCCAAGCGATAGTGCAAAAGACACCGTTGGGGCGCGCACTGACAGCGCCGCGGGACGTCTCGACTCGGCAGCGGCGGCGACGACCGGTGCCATGGCGGATTCCACGCGCAACATGGCGAACCGCACCGCCGATTGGACGAACGAGCACATCTTCGGCTTCACGCACAACGCCGACAACGGTGAGATCGCGCTCGGCAAGCTCGCCTCGACGAAGGCGACGAGTGCCCCGATCAAGTCGTTCGCGAAGCAGATGATCACGGACCATCAGGCCATGATGGCCAGCGCGCACGGGCTGATGAGCAAGGTCAAGGCAATGCCCGACAGCACGTGGGACGACGCGAAGGATCTCGCCGAGAATGGTCAGGAGAAGCTGAAGGAGCTCACCGAGAAGACCGCAGGCGCGGACTGGGACAAGAACTACATCGAGAGCCAGGTCGACATTCATCAGAAGGTGCTCGACAAGCTGACGGACGCCGCCAAGGCCTCGACCGACAGCATGGTCTCGAAGGCGCTCGTCAAGGCGTCAGGCAAGGTGCAGGAGCACCTCACCAAGGCGCAGAGCCTCAAGGCGGCGCTGAACTAAGGATCGATGTCCAACCGTCGGCACCGGTTGACCGGTGCCGACGATTCGTGCCCACGCCGCACAACTCGCTGCGTGGGCACGATCGCGTTTCATCGCCACGTTTCAAACGCGGCCTCGGACGTTGCACGAACGCCCACCGCACGAGCGTCGGCACCGGCTGCTCGATCCTAACTGCAGACAGGACCGTCGTTTGGCGCACGAACGATGTACTGGGGTCTCGCGGCTTCCTCCTCGCATTGGACGTTGCTGCCGCGCACGACGCGCGGTGACAACCCTCGGAGGAGACCAATGCAACCACGTGTCGCCATCGCCGGCGCCCTCGTCGCGATCACCGCATGCGGACAGATTGACGAGCTGCCGCCAACCTCACCACTCAGCCCCGGTAGTGCGTCGGCGAGCAGAGGCAGTGAACCGGGCGCGGCGTTCACGCTGAGCAACTCGCCGGCCGGCAACGCCGTCCTCGTGTTCGCTCGGTCGTCCCACGGAGCGCTCACGAGCGCCGGTTCATACCCCACCGGCGGCACGGGCACCGGTGCTGGACTCGGCTCGCAGGGCGCCGTCACGCTGAGCGATGACGGGCGCTATCTGCTCGCCGTGAACGCCGGGAGCAACGATGTGACGGCGTTCCGCGTCCATGGCGGTCAGCTCGAGAAACTCAACACCGTGCCATCCGGTGGCCTGATGCCGATCAGCGTGACCGTACAGCACGGCCTGGCATACGTGCTGAATGCGGGCGGTGCTGGCGGCATCTCCGGGTTCACGCTCGACGGGAGCGGCCTCGCTCCGATCGCGCAGTCGGCGCGACCGCTGAGCTCTGGCGCTTCTGGGCCGGCGCAGATCTCATTCACGCCGAATGGCGGTGCGCTCGTTGTGACGGAGAAGGCTACGAACGTCATCTCGACGTACGCCGTGGACGCTGACGGACGCGCAACAGGACCTTCGATCACGCCATCCGTCGGGCAAACGCCCTTTGGCTTCGCGTTCGGCCACAATGGTGTGCTCATCGTGTCCGAGGCGTTCGGTGGAGCAGCCGACGCCAGCGCCGCGTCGTCGTATTCCACGAGTGGGGGCAGTCTCTCCGTGTTGAGCGCATCCGTGCCGACGACCGAAACGGCCGCCTGCTGGTTCGCCGTCACGCCCAACGGCAACTTCGCCTATACGACCAACACCGGGAGTGGCACCGTGACCGGCTATCGCGTCACTGCGGACGGTCGCCTCCAATCGCTCGATGCCGACGGCATCACCGGCACCACGGGCAAGACACCGCTCGACGATGCGATCAGCCGCAACGGACGATTCCTCTACGTGCTCGCCGCGGGCGCGGGTGCCGTCAATGAGTTCGCGATCGCAGCCGACGGATCGCTGACGAGCCTCGGCTCCGCGACCGGACTGCCTGTGGGCGTGATCGGACTCGCCGTACAGTGATCGGTCCAACGTCGCCAGGGGGGCGCGGTACCGTCCGCCTGGCGACGTTCCGCGTCGCGGCCCACCTTCAGGCCGTGGCCCCCGCTCCTACTTTCCGCCGCGCACTCCTCGGCGCGATCGCGCTGGCATTGCTTGCCGGTGTGATCCCCGCAGGCGTCATGCTCGACCGGCAGCTCGCCGGAGCACTAGAGACGCGTGCGCGCTCCGATCTCGCGCTCGCGCCGGCACTCTACGGCGGGCGGCAGGCGTCGAGCGCCGATGCGATGATGATGCACGCGAAGGAGTTCGCGCACTCCGCCGAGCTGGCCGACGCGCTAGTGCGCGGCGATCGCGCGCGTGCGCGGCGCATTGCCGAGGAGGCGCGCGCCGCGGTGGGGGGCGAGCCGGTCGTCGTCGGTCCGGAGGGCGACGTGTGGGCAGGGCCCGCGACCGCACCGGCGCTCGCCGAGATGTTGCAACGGACGCGGCGCGGCGAGATGCCGGTCGCGACGGTCGGCGACAGCATGACGCTCAACGACGTGGCGCTAGCTCCGGTGCACTCGGGAGCTCGCTGGGTCGGTGCCGCCGGTCTCGCCAACAAGATCGACGAGCAGCGCGCCGCCGCGATCGCCGGGCTCACGCGCGCGGATGTGATCGTCTTCGTCGCGCGCGCGGATTCCGCGGCGGACACGCCCATCGTCGCGCGCACGGATTCCGCGGCGGGCATGCGCATCGTCGCGACGACGCTCGACACCGCGACGACCGGGGCGCTCACGCTGGCGTTGCAGCGCTCGGCGCCCGATAGCGCCGCCGCAGTCACCTCTCGCGACGAGCCATCGGATAGTGGCGTTCTGGTCCGCGAGCTCACCATCGCGGGACGTCGCCTCATCGCGGTCGTCGCTCCCGCGGGAGCTGCCGGCACGATCGCGCTCGTGCGCGACCTCGACACCGAGCTCGCGGTGCTGCCGCGCCTTCGGCGACTCGCCTTCTGGAGCGCGATCGCCGCGCTGGCGTCGGCGCTGTCGCTTGGATTCGCGCTGGCAACCCGCATCGCGCGACCCATGCGCGCGCTCGCCGGCGCGGCCGATGCCCTTGCACGCGGCGACTTCGGCGCGCCGGCGCCCAATGCCAGCGACCTCGCCGTGCGCGAGGTGAGGCAGCTCGCGAGCGCGTTCTCCACGATGCGCTCGGCGCTCGCGGCGCGCATCGCCGAGCTACACGACGCGAACCACGCACTGGCAGACCGCAACACACGTCTCACCGCGCTGCAGGCCGACCTCGTCCAGCGAGAGCGACTCGTCGCCACGGGCCGTCTCGTGACGCATCTGGCCCACGAGATACGCAATCCAGTGGCAGGCCTGCGGAACTGCCTCGAGCTCATCCGGCGCAGATTGGCGGACGATCCGGAAGGACGTGAGTTCGCCGACCTCGCCATCGATGAGCTGCTCCGGATGCACGAGCTCGCAGAGCAGATGCTCGACGTCAATCGCCCGCGCAGCGCGGTCGCGGGCCGCTGCCATCCGGCCGACACGGTGCGCGACGTCGTCTCGTTGCTCATGGCCGGCGCACCGGCCGACGCGGCGCCCGTCACCTGGTCGATGGCGCCCGGCACTTCGCGAAGCGAGGTCGCCGCGATTCCGGTGGACTCGCTCAAGCAGGTCCTGCTCAATCTGGCGCAGAATGGGCGCGATGCCATCTCGACGCTCCCTCGCCACGACGCACGGGCGACGGAATCGCCGCCAGGCGTGCACATCCTCCTCCGCGCGCTCGAGTCGAGCGTCGAGATCGAGGTGCATGACGACGGTCCAGGCGTGCCGGCGGACATCCTCCCGAGGATTTTCGATCCATTTTTCACGACGAAGCCTGAGATGCGCGGCGTCGGTCTCGGCCTGTCGATCGCGGAGAGTCTGGTGCGCGGTGCAGGAGGGCGGCTGACGCTGGCGAACCATGACACGCCGGCGGCCTCGAATGGAGCGGGGACGACATTCGTCGTCACGCTGCCTCGCGTCCTCGATCTCGACATCTCGCCGGTGGCCACGAATGGTTCCGTGTCCGACGGCCATGCGTACGCGCCCGCGCGCGCCGACCGACCGAGTCGCGTCTCGTGAATCCCACCACGTCTCGCGCCGCTCGACTGCTGGTCGTCGACGATGATCGTGCCTTTCGACTCTCCACCGCCGCGCTCCTCCGCGCCGAGGGCCACGTGGTGCACGCGGTGGAGGACGGGCAGTCGGCCGTCGCCGCGCTGCGCGATGCAAACGCGCGCGGCGAACGCTTCGATCTCGTGCTGCTCGATCTCCGCATGCCGGGGACCGACGGGCTCGGCGTCGTCGAATCGCTGAGAGTGTGGGGCGAGCGCGTGCCGATCCTGATGATCAGCGGTGTGGGCACGGTCGACAGCGCGGTGCGTGCACTACATCTCGGCGCCGACGACTTCCTCACGAAGCCTGTGGAGCCCGACGTGCTCACCGCTCGCGTCGCCGACTTGCTCGAGCGGCGTCCCGACGTCGAGTCGCGCGAGCCGGGCAACCCCGGCGGAATCGTGGGCCGTGCCCCGGCGATGCAGCCGTTCTTCGACGCGCTTCGCCGAGTCGCGCCCACCGAGACGACGGTGCTGGTCGTCGGGGAGACCGGCACGGGGAAGGAGCTCGCGGCGCGTGCCGTGCACGATCTGTCGCCGCGATGCGCCAAGCCCTTCATCGCCGTGAACTGCGCCGCGCTCGGCGAGGGCCTGCTCGAGAGCGAGTTGTTCGGACACGTGCGCGGCGCCTTCACCGGAGCGATGCGCGATCGAGCCGGTCTGTTCGAAGCGGCGAGCGGCGGAACGATCTTCCTCGACGAGGTGGGCGAGGTGTCGACGTCGCTGCAGCAGCGGCTGCTGCGTGTGCTGCAGGAACGCGAGGTCACGCGCGTCGGAGCCTCGCACCCATCCAGGATCGATGTGCGCGTGGTGGCGGCAACCAACCGCGATCTCAATGCACTCGTGGCCGCCGGCAGATTCCGCGACGATCTGCTGTATCGGCTGGCCATCTTTCCGCTGGCGCTGCCACCGCTCCGCGAGCGGCGCGCCGACATCCCGCTGCTCGCCATGCATGCGCTTGCGCGCTTGCGGTCGCGCGCGCCGGGACGCGACATGCTCGCCTGCTCGCCGTTCGCGATGCGAATGCTCCGCGAGTATGCGTGGCCTGGCAACGTGCGCCAGCTATTCTCGGTCCTCGAGGCGGCCGCGATCCATGCCGACTTCGGTCGCATCGAGGCGCAGCATCTTCCGGCCGAGATCAGAAGCGTGGCCCGCCCCGCGATGAGCGAGTTCGAGCACGAGTCGCGCTACCGCGCGGCCGAGGACGACGGGGACGAGCGGTCCTCGATTGTCGCCGCGCTCGACGAGACCAGCGGCGCGCTCGCCAGGACCGCCGAGCTGCTCGGCATGAGCCGCACGACACTCTGGCGGAAGCTCAAGCAGTACGATCTCTCCCCGGCGCGCTCGCCCGACGGCCAGACGCCGCCCGAGCCGGTACTCTAGGCGGCGCGCGAGCCGCTCACCGCGGAAATCCGCTCGCGTCCATCCGTGGCGCGATTCGCAGCGCGTTCCTGTAGTAGATCTTGCGTAGCACCTCGTCGGGGAGCCCGAGCCCGTACATGCCCCAGAAGGCATGACGCCGGCGATACCAGGGGAAGTACTCGTCGCTCGACTCGAAGATGCGGAAGTAGACGGCGTACTCCTCCTCGCCGCCGAAGGTGTCCTTCCCCATCAGAATGCGATCCTGATACTTGATGAAGAACGCGCGGCCCGCCCGAGGCTGACGCCCGATCTCGTACAGCGCCGCGGCCACTTCGACGTTCATGTTCGGGATGCTGTCGAGCGTGCGGCCGAGTCGCGCGAGGTCCTGCCCGAGCCACGACAGATGCGCGCTGATGAACGTCGTCCGCGCGTGCCGCTTGAACATCCGATGCTGCTCGGCGATCAGCGAATCGAAGGGCGGATACTTGCTCGACGGCCTCGTGCGCCCCGGATACTGCGTCAGCTCGAGGTAGCGCTCGTTGTTCTTGTCCACCGGTAGAAAGAACGCGGGTGGCTCCGCCGTATGGATGAGAACGGGGATGCCGAGCGCTCCGGCGCGATCCCAGATCGGCGCGAGCCGCGGATCGTCGGTGCGGACACGTGAGCCGTCGGCCCAGTACGTGTCCATGCCGAGGTTCTTGAAGATCTTGAGGCCGACCGCGCCGCCCTCCGTTACGTCGCGCTCGAGCTGGTCGGCGGCATGCTTCGCGAACTCCGGCTCGTTGACCCGTCCCCAGTCGATGTTGGCGAACACCGTGAAGCGGCCGGGATACTTCGCGCGGACGTTCTGCACCTGCGCCTTGAGCGATGCGCCCGACCCGCCGCTTAGATTGTTCATCGTGCGCAGGCCCATGTTGTCCATGTGCGCGACGAGCGCGGCGAGCTGCGCGTCGGGCATCGACAGGTTCTGGTGCCCGTGGATGTCGA
>JBDSDB010000193.1:0-37961 GCA_039920785.1 Gemmatimonadaceae bacterium | reverse complement strand
TGCTGGAGAAGCTGGCAACGTCGATGCTGGCGGGCGTGCCGAGCATCGTGAAGCCCGCGACCGTGACCAGCTTTCTCACCGAGGTCGTGGCGCGCGCCATCGTCGACTCGGGGATTCTTCCCGCCGGTGCGTTCCAACTCATCTGCGGCAGCGCTGGCGATCTGCTCGATCATCTGACCAGTCAGGACTCAGTGGCCTTCACCGGCTCGGCGGCCACGGGCCTGCTGCTGCGCAGCGGCAAGGCCATCCTCGAGCACAATGTCCGCTTCAACCAGGAGGCGGACTCACTCAACTTCTCCATGCTCGGCCCGGACGCGGTCCCGGGCACCGAGGAGTTCGACCTCTTCGTCAAGGAGGTCGTGAAGGAGATGACGGTGAAGGCGGGTCAGAAGTGCACGGCGATCCGGCGCACCTTCGTGCCGGCCGGCATGGTGGACGACGTGGTCGTCGCGCTCAAGAAGCGTCTTGCCGGCGTGAAGATCGGTGACCCGGCCATCGACGGAGTGCGAATGGGTCCGCTCGCCGGCCGCACCCAGCTTCGCGAGGTGGCCGCGAACGCGCACACGCTACGCGGCGCTACGGAGCTCCTCTACGGCGGTGCCGACACGCTCGACGTCGTCGGCGCCGATCCGGAGAAGGGCGCGTTCTTCGCGCCGATGCTGCTGTTCAGCGCCGAGCCGTTCGAGCGCAGGCAGCCGCACGACGTCGAGGCGTTCGGGCCGGTCAACACGCTGATGCCCTATGGAGACGTGGACGACGCCATCGCGCTCGCGAAGCTGGGGAAGGGAAGTCTCGTCGGCTCCCTCTTCACCGCGCGCGACGACATCGCGCGCGAAGTGGCGCTCGGCGCCGCTGCGTATCATGGCCGGCTGATGATCGTGAACCGGCAGAGCGCCCGGGAGTCCACGGGACACGGGTCGCCGCTCCCGCACCTGGTGCACGGGGGGCCGGGCAGAGCGGGCGGTGGCGAGGAGCTGGGCGGCGTGCGCGGCGTGCTCCGCTACATGCAGCGCACCGCGCTGCAGGGCTCTCCGCAGACGCTCGCTGCGGTCACTCGTGAGTGGAGCAAGGGCGCGGCCGAGCAGCACGACCGAGTGCACCCATTCCGGAAATATTTCGAGGAGCTCGAGATCGGCGAGACGCTCAACACCCATCGCCGTACCGTGACGGAGGCCGATGTGGTGAACTTCGCCGGCATCTCGGGCGATTTCTTCTACGCGCACATGGACGACCTCGCGGCGAGAGAGTCGCTGTTCGAGCGCCGCGTGGCGCATGGCTACTTCGTGCTCTCGGCCGCCGCCGGCCTGTTCGTCGACCCTGCGCCTGGCCCCGTGCTCGCGAACTATGGGCTGGAGGGACTTCGATTCGTCAAGCCGGTCTACATCGGCGACACGATCCGCGCGCGGCTCACGTGCAAGCAGAAGACCGCCAAGGAAGATCGCGAGGGGCAGATCCCGCAGGGCGTCGTGCACTGGGACGTCGAGGTCTCGAACCAGGATGAGGAGCCCGTCGCGGTGTACACGATTCTCACACTCGTGCGGCAGCGGCGCGGCGGCGATGCGCCCGCGCGGGACGCGCAAGTCGAGGACGCCCTGTCTGGCGAAGCGCCCGATGAGCTGAGACCCGCAGCGCGCGAAGCGCGCACCGAGCCGGGTTCTGCTCCTGTGCGCGTATCGTAGCGATGGGCCTTCGCGGCAACCGGCGTGCTGGCGCAACCGCTCCCGGTGATCAGTCTACCCGGAGCACGCTGAGCCGCGTCTGCCCGCCGTTGCCGGGTGCGACTCGCGCCTCGGTGAATGGCGAGAGCCCAGGCGGTACGCTGTCCGCTGGAACGTCGCCCCACACGAGATAGAAATCGACACGCGCCCTTCGGAGCTCGGCGCTCACCTGTTCCTTGGTGATGCCGGGTCGCTTCTGTCCAAGGTACTGCGCGCCGGAGTAGTACGCGATGATGTCGGAGGCGCCATAGTCCGCGTTCGACGCCAGTCGCTTGCCTCTGAGATCGGTGCCGCGCAGCGCCGCCACCATCAAGCTCGTATTGCGGCCGAACTCACGCGCTCGGAACAGTTTGCTCATCGGGATCTTCACGAACGACAGCGCGAGGACAAGGGCGAGTAGCTGTCGTCGGCGGACGTTGGCGAGGAAGGGCGTCGCGGATGCGACCTGCAGGAGGTAGCCGCTCATCGCGATCAGCAGGAACAGCATCGGCCAGAGATATCGCTCGTCGCTGAATACGAGGACGTAGCCCGCCGGGTAAAGGAGCAACGTGACCAGCGCCAGCAGGATGGGTAGATGCGCGCGAGCATCCTCTCGACGCGGAATGCACAGCAGCGCGCAGAGCAGGATCACCGCGTACGAGAGGCTCGAGAAGAGCTGGAAGTCCTCCATCGTGATCGCGACGTTGCCCTTGATCAGCTTGAGCTGATGCTTGAGGTCGCGCGCCGAAGCGAGCGCCGACCACGGCTTGAGGCAGCACTCGAGCGCCGACGGCACGCGGTAGAAGTCCGCGGGATCCTCCCACACGCTGGTGTTGCCGGGTCTGGGCTCGGCGTCGAAGCCGATCTGGAGAATTGGACGGTCGCGCGCCTCCGGACCAACGATCTGGTAGTTGTACTTGCCCGTGATGCCCAGCGTCACGATCTGATACTTCGCGTACAGGGCCCCGACCCATACGGCCACCAACGCCGTGAAGACGAGGAAACCGTTGCGCAGGTGTCGGCGCACGCCTGCACGCGCCGACGGGTCGGCCCACAGGTAGTGGCCGATGTTGACGAGCACGAAGTGCGCGGCGAAGAAGAAGAACGCGTACGTCTTGGCGAAGTACGCGAACCCGCCGAGGGCGCCCGAGAGGTAGCCGGCGAACGGCCGCATCGCATAGTCGCGTCGCAGCACGATGCTGAAATACCACGACAGGATCCCCGCGAGGAGCAGGTCGGGCGAGAGGTACGGCATCGCGCAGTACAGCGTGACGAGAACGAGCGTGAGGTCGAGCACGCGTTCGAGCCAGCCGGTACTCCCCAGAGTGCGCACGAGCGCCCGCCCGCCCTCCAACGCGAACAGGCCGATGAGCACCGACAGGATGTCCGACGCGGTCGCCGCCGGCACGCCCACCACCAGGAGCGGCGCGAGCAGCCAGGAGAGCAACGGCGCCCAGTACGCGTTGACGCCGCCGAGATCCCCGTGCGCGTACCTCGCCGCCGCGGAGAGGTACGACACTTCGTCCTTGTAGTACAGGAAATCGAAATACCGCCAGAGCAGCGCGGCGCCCACGAGATACAGCGCCGTCGGACCGAAGCGCGACCACGCGGAACGGTGTTCGGTCGTGTCTTGAGCAGCGGACGGGCTGAGCGAGTCCACGGTGAGCGTGAGAGGGCGGGAGTTCGCAGGAGACCGGTCACGCGCCCGGACGGTCGACCGTCCGGGCGCGCAATAACTCAAAGACGAACGAGTGGACTACTTCACAACGAAAGTCGTGACGCTTCCAGGCGCCAGAGCAGCTTCGAACCTTCCGCCCACCAGCGTCGCATCGGGAAGGGGCGCCCAGTCCTCCGAGGCGCTCGTGCGCACTCCCGCAGCCTTGCCGCTGCACTGCGCGCCGGCGAGATCGAACGTGACTGGCGTGCTGCCCGAGCCATCCGGTGTGATCAACACGATGACCACTTCGTCGCCCTGCTTGAATGCCGTCACCTTGAGCCCACCGGCGCCGGTCACGTCGACGCGCCGCGCGCCAGGGCGCACGAACCGCGAATACTGTCCCATCGTGTAGAACGACTTCGTGCGCCTCCACCCCTGATACGTGGAGCCGTTGTGCACGAGCGTGATCAGGTGCGAGTCCGTGCTCTCCCACTGGCCGAAGAAGCCCCACTGCATGTCCAGCGCGCTCACCCCGTAGTCGGCGATCTCCTCATGAATGAGATTCGCCCACTCGAACGGCTTGGCCAGCGCGTACTCCGTCATCCACACGGGGATCGAGTACGTCTCGCCGAGCTGCTTCAGCTTGTCGCGACCGGACCGGTCGTCGTACAGATGGTACGCGATGGCGCCGACGTATTGCCGGGCCGCCGGATCCGCGAGCACGATGGACGCTCGGCGATAGGCCTCTGCGGCGCTCACGTCGTCCGGGATCACGAGCTTGGTGCTGAATCCCTCCGCGCGCAGCTTGGCGCCGAGGAGCTTCGTCGTGGACCGCAGCCACTCGGCGGACCAGATGCCTGACCCGCTGAATCCCGGCTCGTTGACGATGGAGTAGTACGGCATCTCGAGTCCCTGGTCGCGCCAGCGGCGCTGGATCGCCATCGCCCACTCCACGTACTCCTCCGGGTTCGCTTCACTCATCCAGCTCTCGAGCGTGAGCGGCGACGCGAAGTAGACCTTGAGCCCGAACGGCTGCGCCGTCTTCACGAAGGCGATGTGCGCGTCGTTGTTCTTCCAGCCGAAGTCGAATCGCGAGAGATCGGTGAGATTCGGGTTGTCGTTGTCGTTGAGCGGCTCGAGGCCGGTGACCTTGCCCGGCGCGGGATCCCTGGGATTGTACCGAACGCGCGTCAGGCCGAGCTCCGTATAGAGCGCGGCAAGGATCTTCGCCTGCTCCGCCTGCGGAACGACGACACCGGCGCGCGCGGTTTGTGAATTGAACGTCTCGGTCACGTGCGGATCGTCGAACACGCGTTCCGTGGAGCCGAAGCCGTCCATCGTCTGGAACTGCCGGTCGAGGTTTACGGAGACGAGTTGCCGGCCCGCCGCCAGCGCCGGTACCACACACGACTGCTGCAGCAGCCCGGTAATCGGATCAGCGTCCGCGACCGAGTTGGCACAGCCGACAGATGCCATACAGAGAAACGCCAGTGACGACAGTCGCATTGGATCGTGAGATGGGAACGAGAATTGAGCAGTCGAGACCGCAAGCACCCTCCGGCCTTTGCAACTCGCGTGCTGTGGGGCGACTTCTACCCGTGGCGCTCCGGCTGGTTCGCTGCCGTTACGCCGGCGCCTGCGGTAGAGCCGGCCAAACGAGCTTCTCCATATTATCTTGTCCCGCCGACGCATGCCGTGTCCGGCCGCACACGACCGACGCTTTTTCGACCGGTTGCTGGGCACGAACGCTTCCCCCGCCCCCCCCTGATGTCCCGCGTCCTGCTGTCGATTGGGGCCGTCCAGCTCCTGGTCATGATCGTCGCCCTGGTCCGGGCCAAAGTGCTGGCGCTGCTTCTCGGACCCGCCGGATATGGAGTCATCAGCACCGTCGACCAGACGGTAGTCAGCCTCGTGCAGCTGGGCGCGTTCAGCATGCCCTTCACGGCCCTCAAGTTCATGGCGCGGGAATATGGCCACCCCGAAGCCTTCGCCAAGGAGTTCGCGACCTTCTTCGCCGCGATCGGTGCCTGCGGCCTGCTCACGGTACTCCTCTCCGCTGGGGTGCTGACCTGGTATCCGGGGGTGTTCGGCAGCGATCTCATCGTCCTCCGGCCTTACCTGCTGCTCGCCCTCCTCGGAGTGCCGGCCGCGATGCTCCATATTCTGTTCGTCCATACGCTCGCAGCCGCGCAGCGCGGAACCTCGAGCGCGTGGCTGAACATGCTGGTGCTGATGGCGCTCGCCGTGGCCTCGGTCATCGGCGTCGTGGTCGCGGGCATCCGGGGCGTGTACCTGTTCACGGTCGGCGCCGGTGTTCTCTCGGCCATCGTCGGGCTCCGCTACATCATGGGGCAACTCCGGCTCACCATGCACGCGTCGCCCTCGGTGCTGCTGACGGCCTTTCGGAAGAATCCCGAGATCGTGAAGTACTCGTTCCTCGTCTACTCCGCCCTTGCGGCCTATTCACTGACGATGCTCGCGACGCGCTACTTCGTGTTCGCTGGATTGGGGGCCGCGCAGGCCGGGCTGCTCCAGGCGCTGATCGGAATCGGTCTCACGGTCGGCGCCATGCTGAACTCGATGAACACGCTGTATTTCGTTCCGGTGATCAACTCTCGCCTTCCCGTTCCCGAGAAGGAGAAGGCCGCGAACCTCTTCGCTCGGCGCATCCTGCTGCTGCTGATCGTGGGCGGGCTTGGCGTCTCGCTCTTTCCGGGCACGCTGCTCAAACTGCTCTTCTCCCACGAGTTCCTTCCCGGTGCTGGCGTCCTGTTCGCGTTCGTGATCTGGCAGCTCATCTACCAGATGGCCAACGTGTATCTGCAACTGCTCATCGGTCTGGACGAGGTCGCCGCCTACGCGATCGCGACCTGCGTGGGGTATGGGATCGCGAGCGTGCTCTTTCCTTCCTTCATCTCCCGCTTCGGGCTCGCCGGCGCAGCGATGGCGCTCTCCTGTGCGCTCGTGATCAGCGCCGTGGTCGCGCTGGGAAGGCTGCGGTGGCGGTTCAACGTGTCGGTGGACGGAGGAGTCGTCGCGCGATTCTGCTTCGGACTGCTCGTCATCCTCGGTGCGCGCTTCGCCTTTCGCCACACTGCGGAGCTCACCGTCTCGGGCGTGGCGCTCCGGGGCGCGTTCGCTCTGGCCGTCGCACTCGTGCTCTGGCTCACGCTCGCCTCGGACGAGCGCCGCTTCCTCCTGAGCCGTCTGCCGCAGTCCGCGCGGCTGCGCTTCGCCGTCTCCAGATCGCGCAGCGAAGACGATGACCCAACGGCCTGACATGCGTGGTGTTACCGGAGCTCGTCGGGCGAGCGTGGCGACTCCGCTGATCGTCGCCGACGAGGAACTGGAGAGCCTGCGCGGCCTGCACGTGCTCGTCACCGGCGCGGACGGAATGCTCGGCCGCGCGTTTCGAGAGGCGCTCTCGCCGATGGCCTCCGCGGTGACGGTGCATGCACGCGCCCACGCAGAGCTCGACGTCACCGACGAGCGCGCGGTGATGGAGTGCGCACGACTCGATCCGGGGCTGATCGTGCACTGCGGCGGCATGGCGCTCGCCGACGAGTGCGAACGCGATCCCGAGCGCGCCCGGGCCGTGCACGTCGATGGCACGCGGAATGTGGGGCGACTCGCCATCGAGTGCGGCGCGCGGGTGGTGTACCCGCAGTCGGTGTTCATCTTCGATGGCCGCGAGCTGCCCGTCACCGAGACGACGCAGCCCAACCCACCGATGGTCTACGGCCGGATGAAGCTCGAGGCGGAGCGGTATCTCCTTGCAGAGGTTCCGGACTCGCTCGTCGTGCGGATGGCGGGCTTCTTCGGCGGCGATGATCGCGACAAGAACTTCGTCGGCAAATTCGTGCGCGAGCTCGACGCCGCCATGCGCAGCGGCGCGTCGCGCGTGGAGGTCGGCGACCGCGTGTGGCAGCCCACCTACACGCTCGACCTGGCGCGCAACACGCTGCTGCTGGTCGCTCAGGCCCGCTCCGGTGTGTACAACATGGGCGCGCTGGGTGAGGCCACCTTCTTCGACGTCGCGCGCGTGTGCGTGGACGAGCTGGGATTGGATGAGCATCTCGCGCTCGATCCGTCACGGGCCGAAGTGTTCTCCGGCGCCGAGCCGGCCCGGCGTCCGCATCGGATGGTCACGGCCAACCTTCGACTCGAGCGCGAAGGGCTGCTCCGCCAGCGTCGCTGGGACGACGCGCTGCGTGAGTATCTCGCCAGGCCCTGGTTCGACCAGTTCCGGCGCGCTCCGTCGGCCGACCGTGAGCTCGGAGTCCGATGAACGAGCGAGATCTCCTGGCGCCCGTGACGCACCCGCTGCTGGGCGCCCTCGAGAGCCGCGTCGTGATGACGGCGATGACGCGAAGCTTCGCCGGTGCAGGCCACCTCGCCACCGAGGAGATGGCAGCCTACTACGCGCGGCGCGCGACACACGGCGTCGGCCTGGTCCTCACGGAATCCACCGCCATCGCGCCGGCTGCCGATGGGTTCCCGAACGCGCCGCAGATCTACTCCGACGCCCAGATCGCGAGCTGGCGCGCGGTCACCGCCGCCGTGCACGACGCCGGCTCGCCGATCTTCTCGCAGCTGCTGCACTGCGGTCGGATCTCGCACAGCGACTACACCGACGGAGGCGAGATCGTCAGCTCCACCGATCGTCGCGCCGAGGGAATCAACCGCCGAAACGGGAAGGAGTACGCGGTGCCGCGCCGACTCGATCGCGCCGAGCTGCCCGGTATCTACGAGATGTACAGGCGCGCCGCGCTGCGGGCGATGGAGTCCGACTTCGACGGCGTCGAGATCCATCTCGCGCACGGCTATCTCCCCGATCAGTTCCTCGATGCGCACGTCAACGACCGCACCGACGACTACGGCGGCTCCGTGGAGAACCGCTGCCGCTTCGCGCTCGAGCTGACCGAGCGCGTGCTCGCCGATCTCGGTCCAGCGCGCGTCATGGTGCGGATCTCCCCGTCGCGGTGGATGAACGGGACGTACGACTGGCCCGATCTCGAGGAGATGATCGCGCACCTCATTCCCGCATTCGATCAGATCGGACTCCGTCTGCTCGATGTCAGCGGCGCCCGCTCCGAGTACTACACCACCTCCGGCCGCGTCATCCGTCTCGTGCGTCCGTACTGGCCGCATACGCTCGTCGGTGGCGCCTCGCTTTCGCACGCGCAGGCGCAGGCGGAGCTCGATGCGGGCCTCGTCGACCTCGTGACTTACGGACGCCTGCTGATCGCCAACCCTGACCTCGTCGAGCGCTTCCGCACGGGGGCGCCGCTCGTCGAGTACGACGCGCACCTGCTGGACACGCTCGTATGACGCCCACCGTTGCCTCGCTCGCCGGCGTGCGCGTCATCGTCACCGGCGCGACGGGCTTCGTCGGCAGCGCGTTCGTCAGGCACGCGGTGGGGCAGGGCGCGCGCGTCACCATCGTCGCCCGAACGGGAGCGGACAGCTGGCGCCTCGCCCAGGTCGCCGGGCAGTACGACGTCATCACCGGGTCGCTTCGCGACCTCGCGTCGCTCACGCTGCCGCTCGACCGCGTCGACGCGTTCGTGCACTGTGCCGCAGCGGGGGTGAACCAATCGTTCGACGACGTCGAGGAGTTGGTCGCCACGAACGTGGACGGCACGCTCGCTGCGCTCACGTTCGCGGCGCGCCTCGGCGTGTCGCGCTTCGTCCTCGCGGGGTCGAGTGGCGAGTACGGCCCCGGCGTCGCACTCCGCGAAGACGCCGCGTTGCACCCGACGTCGGAATACGGTGCCTCGCGCGCCGCGGCCACTCTGCTTTCGCGCGCGTTCGGCGCGCGGCGAACGCTCGATGTCGTGGTCGTGCGTCCGTTCGCCGTGTTCGGCCCCTACGAGGCCTCGTACCGACTCGTCCCGTACGCGGCGGTGCAGGGGCTCGCCGGAAAGCCTATCAGGATCTCCTCGGGAGAGCAGACGCGCGACTACCTCTTCGTCGACGACGTCGCCGAGGGGATCGGCCAGGCCTGCGTGCACCCCGCTGCCACCGGCGGCGTGTTCAACCTGTGCACCGGCGTCGAGACGGCGGTGCGGGACGTGGTCGCGCAGATTGCCGAGAAGACGGGGGCGCGCTCGGAAGTGGTGGCCGGCGCTCGGCCCGCCATTCCCGGCGAGATGTGGCGTACCACGGGCGACCCATCGCGGGCGCGGGACGTGCTGGGCTGGGTGCCGCGCGTCAACCTGGACGAAGGGCTGGATCGCACCATCGCCTGGTTCCGCCAAGAGGGAACAAACCTGGCCCACTACGCCGCGTCGACGGCGTAGCAGGCACCAGTCAGGCACCAGTCATCGCGTTGTCAGCCGACGACGCGGGGCTCGGGGATGGGCAGGATGAACTTGCCGCCGCGAGCGCGGAAGGCCTCCTGCTGTTCCATGATCTCGTCGGCGAAGTTCCACGCCAGGATGAGGAGGTAGTCCGGGTTGGTCTCGGCGATCCTGCTCGGCGAGACGACCGGGATGTGCGTGCCCGGTGAGAAGCGCCCCTGCTTCAGCTCATTCCGGTCGGCGAGGTACTCGATCAGGTCCGGTCCGATGCCGTAGTAGTTGAGCAGCGTGCTGCCCTTCGCCGGCGCGCCGTAGCCCGCGAGTCGCTTGCCCTCGGCCTTGAGGCGGTGCAGCAACTCCATCAACTCCTCGCGGATCCGCTCCACGCGCTTGGCGTGCGCCACGTACGTCTCACGCTCGAACAACCCCGCCTTCTTCTCGCGCTCGAGAAAGTCCGCGACGATCGGCTTCGCGGGGCCGGCGCGGCGCAGGTACACCCGCATCGACCCGCCGTGAATCGGCAGCTCGTCGATGTCCACCACCTGGAGCCCGTAGAAAGAGCCGAGCGCGGCGATCGACGCCACACTGAACACCGACAGATGCTCGTGGTAGACCGTGTCGAACTCGTTGTGCTCCACGCAGGTCAGCGCCTGCGGCACTTCGATCACGAAGGTGCCGTCGGGCGCGAGCAGCGTGCGCACGCCGTCCATGAAGCCGTGCAGGTTGTCGATGTGGTTGAAGGTGTTCGTGGTCGTGATTACCTGTGCGGGCCCGTGCTGCGCGAGCACGCGCTTGGCCGACTCCGACGTGAAGTACTCGTTGAACACCTCGATCCCCTTGGCGCGCGCGAACTCCGCGATGTTCTGCGACGGGTCGATGCCGAGCGTCGTGAGGCCGGCCTCCTTGCACGCGCCGAGAAACAGACCGTCGTTGCAGCCGATGTCGACGACGCGCTGCTCCTTCGACGTGATCAGGGTGTCCTTGCACCGCTGTGCGAACGCCGCGAAATGCCGCTTCATCGTGTCCGACGCTGAGGGCATGTACACGTAGTCGACGAAGAAATCCGGCGGCAGCGTGTCCGGCACCTGGATCAGCCCGCAGTTGAGGCAGACGTGGGTGTCGAGCGGGAAGGTCGCCTCCGGCTTGCCGAGCGCCTCCGGCCGAAGGAACGCGTTGGCCGGTGGATGATCGCCGAGCGGCAGGTAGAGAAAGAGATCGCTGCCCAGGCACGCGCGGCAGGTCGTCATCGTCGGAGCGAGCGTCGTCGTCATGTCGGAGATGGGTCGAGAGACTGTGATCCGCGGGCTACGTCACGAACCACTTGGAGGGTTTGCTTGGTGATCACGCTCCAGCTGAGCGCTTGTCCACGCGCGCGAGCGCGTACCTGCAGATCGCGCCGGAGCGCGTCGTCGCCGAGCACGCGCGCGATGGCGTCCACGAGCGCGTCGACCGTGGGATCGGCGATCATCAGGGCATGGCCGCGTGCGACCTCGCCCAGACCACCCCGGTCGGCCGCGACCACGGCCGTCCCGCACGCCATCGCCTCGACCGTCGTGATCGACCAGCCTTCGAACGTCGAAGGATGGACGAAGACATCGGCCCCCGCGTAAATCGGCACGAGATCCGAGTGCTTGTCGACCTTGCCGTCGGTCTGGACGACGTCGCCGGTGACGCCGAGCTCCCGACACAGCTCCTCGAGGGGCAGACCGTGCTGGTTCGGGCCGAACAGCAGCAGGCCGTGCGGGATCTTGTGGGTGGCTTTGAGCTCGGCGAACGCTCGCACGAGCATCGGGATGTTCCGCCGGACGGAGCACTTGCCCACGAACAGCAGATAGGGTCGGTCCGCGCCGAAGTACTTCATCCGCACGGCGCGGAGAATCTCCGGGTCCGTCACGGGCTGGAACACATCGTCGGCGCCCTGCGGGATGATCGCGATCCGCTCGGACGGCACGCCATACTGTTCCATCACGGCGTCGCGCGTCACCGCCGCCGGGACGATCACCCGATCGGCTCGGCGCGCACAGTGCCGGAACAGCTTCACGTACAGCTGCTCCTTGAGATCCGTGTGGATCTCCGGATGCACCTCGTTCACACTGTGCGTGGCCACGACCATCTTGCCGCCGTAGGCGATCGGACCGGTGTACGCGGGGCAGAACAGCACGTCCGTCTTCGATGCCGGTCCCCGCAGGCGAAGATTCTCCCACGGGATGCCCGACATCCCCGACTCCAGCAGTACGGGATGCAGCTTGGGGTGCAGCAGCCGCAGATCGTCCTCGAGCGGGCGTCGCAGGAACAACGACAGCTCCTCGTCCGGCCCGAGCTGCCGCACCCAGTGGCGCAGCATGTACTCGATGTACCGGCCGACGCCGAGCCGCTGCCCCGCGAGCCGCTGCCCGTTGAAGGCGATCGTCAGGCCCACCGGCTACCGGTAGCGCGAGAGGAATTCACGCGCCTGCTCGTGCAGGTAGTCCAGCTGCGCGTCGCTCAGGCCGTGATGGCAGGCCGTCAACATGCCGCCGCGCATCACGCGGTCGGCGTTGGGGTAGCCCTTGCCCGACTCCCGCCGCTCGATGTTGGCGAAGCCGGGCTGCCGAAGGATGTTGCCCGTGAACACGGTTCGCGTCTGGATGCCGCGCTGCTCGAGAAAGATCTGCAGATCGCGCCGGATGAACGGCGCCTCGTCGCGCACGATGAGCGGGAAGGCGAGCCATCCGGTCACCGAATCGGGCATCTGCCGCGGCAGCATGAACCACTCCTCGTAGTCGGCGAAGAAGGCGAGCTGCCGCGCGAAGTTGTGCTCGCGCGTCTTGATGTTGCCGGCCAGCCTGTCGAGCTGTACGAGCCCGAACGCGGCGCCCATCTCCGACGGCTCCATGTTGTGGCCGATGCGCGAGAAGACGAACTTCGCATCGTACGGGATGCCGCCGACGTCCACGTTGAAGCGGTTCTCCACATTCTCCGAATCGACGAACAGCGACGAGCTGCGACCCCAGCTTCGCAGCAGCCGCGCTTCTTCCGCCCACTCGTCGCGGTTCATGCACAGCATGCCGCCGTTGCCCGCCGCATTGATCACGTGCGAGCCGTAGAAGCTCGTCGTGCTGATGTCGGACCGCGTGCCGGTGCTCGTGCCGCGCAGCGTGGCGCCGAGCGTGTCCGCGGAATCCTCCACGACGACGAGCCCGCGCGCGCGGGCGATCTCGGCGATGCGGTCCCAGTCGGGCAGGTTGCCGATCAATGAGGGGATGACCAGTGCGCGCGTATTCGGGGTGATCGCCGCCTCGATCTGCTCGACGTCGATGTTGAAGGTGTCGGGCTCCACGTCGACGAACGACGGCACGAGGCCGGCCCGCACCAGCGGCGCGACGGTCGTGGCGAACGTCAGCACCGGCGTCACGACCTCCGCGCCCTTCGGCAGGCCCAGAAGCTCGGTGGCCAGGTACAGGGCGCTCGATCCCGAGTTCACCATCACGCCATGTCGCTTGGCGAACAGCTCGGCGATGCGCGACTCGAAGGTGCGCACACGCGTGCCCATCTGCGTGGACGTGCGCAGCACGTCCACCACCGCGGCGATCTCCTCCTCGCCGTGAACCGTCTGGCCGTAGGGCACGCGCATCGTCGCTTTCGTCAACGTCGTCTTCTCCACTGAGGGAGTCGTCATCGGGTGTGTCCTGCGCCGTCGGTGCGGCGCTCGTAATCGAGCAGTTGTTGGTGGAGCATGGCCCGGGCGGTCGCGGGCCGCTCGTGGACGGCGCGGTACCACGCCACGGTCATCGAGATCGTCTCGTCGAGCGAGAGCGCCGGCCGCCAGCCGAGCCGCTCGCCCGCCTTCGAGTTGTCCAGCCGGAGCAGCCGCGCCTCGTGCGGGCCCGACGGCGATGGTGCCAGCTCGGCGTGGACGCGCGGCCACGCCGCCGTCATGCGCGCGACGAGCTCGCGGACCGGCACGGCGTCGTCGAGATCCGGGCCGAAGTTCCATCCCTCCGCGTACGCGGTCCCCGTTTCGTAAAGCGCGCGGCCGAGCATGAGATAGCCGCGAAGCGGCTCGAGCACGTGCTGCCAGGGCCGCACCGCGTCGGGGTTGCGCACTGCGCATGGGCGCTCGGCGGCCGCGGCCATCATCAGGTCGGTGACCAGCCTGTCTTCCGACCAGTCGCCACCGCCGATGACGTTTCCCGCGCGAGCCGTCGCCGTCGGGATGCCCGCCTCGGTGAGATACGACCGGCGAAACGCCGCGGCGACGAGCTCCTGGCAGCCCTTGCTGGCGCTGTACGGGTCGTGGCCGCCCATCGGATCGTCCTCGCGGTATCCTCGCTCCAGATCGCGGTTCTCGTAGCATTTGTCACTCGTCACCACGACGACCGCCCGCACCGACGGAACCTTCCGGACCAGGTCGAGCAGCTGCGCCGTGCCCACCACGTTCGTGTCGAACGTGGCCACTGGCTCGGCGTACGACCGGCGAACCAGAGCCTGCGCCGCCAGGTGCAGGACGATCTCAGGCTGCGCCGACTGGAGCGCCGACTCGAGGGAGGACCGGTCGCGTACATCGGCGAGCACGGAGGTGATCCCCTGCGCGAGCTCCGCCATCTGGAACAGGCTGGGGCGGCCGCTCTCCGGTGGGAGCGCGTAGCCCGTGACCGTCGCACCGGCCTCACGGAGCCAGGCGACGAGCCAGGACCCCTTGAACCCGGTGTGGCCGGTGACGAAGACGCGCCGTCCGTGATACCACTGGCGGAGCGACGAGCTCACGCCGAGGCCGCGACTGGCGAGGGAACGACGCGCGACGCGTGGGCCGCGAGCGCGGCGGCGGACCAGGGCGCGTGACCCGAGCGCCAGAGCTCCTCGAGCGCCTGCTTCTCGCGCAGCGTGTCCATCGGCTGGAAGAAGCCGTGATGCCGGAACGCCATGAGCTGACCGTCGTCGGCCACGCGCTCCAACACGTCCTTCTCCAGCGAGATCGCGTCGTCGTCCACGTAGTCGAGGATCTGCGGCTCGAAGACGAAGAAGCCCCCGTTGATCCACCCCGAGCCCGCCTGCGGCTTCTCGGCGAAGGAGCTCACGAGGTCCCCCTCGATCTCGAGCGCGCCGAACCGGGCGGGGGGATGGACCGCGGTGACCGTTGCGATCCGGCCGTGGGACTTGTGGAAGCGCACGAGCTCCGTCACGTCCACGTCGGCCACGCCGTCGCCGTAGGTGACCATGAAGGTGCCGTCACTGAGGAGTTCGCGCAGCCGTCGGAGACGGCCGCCGGTGAGCGTGTCCGCTCCGGTGTCGCGCAGATGGACCCGCCAATCGGGCGCGGTCTGGTTGACCAGGGTGCGATCGCCGCTCCGCAGGTCCACCGTCCAGTCGGAATGGTGCTGGAAGAAATCGGCGAAGTACTGCTTGATCACCTCGCCCTTGTAGCCGCAGGCGACGACGAACTCGCGGAAGCCGTGCGCTGCATAGATCGACATGACGTGCCAGAGCATCGGGCGGCCCCCGATCTCGACCATCGGTTTGGGCCGCAGCGAGGTTTCCTCGGAGAGGCGCGTGCCGAGACCGCCGGCGAGAATGACCGTTTTCATCGACTTGCTCACTCCATCGCCCGAACGTGACTCAGGGGCCGCACGGCAGTTCGACCGGGCGGCGATTCGCAGACTAGACGCTCACGGTGGCCGGCGAGACACATACCGAAGCGCGACCCGGGGGGTTTTCGGGTCGAAACGCGAAGGCGACTGCCATGAGCAAGGTGGTCCGTGCGGAGCACAAAGTCCAGCGCTCTCGTGTGTCGACGAGTCGTGCCGAACCGAATGTTGCGCGAGAGACACACGTGATTGACGAAGCGTGAGCGTGAAGCGCGTCGGTGAGACGCGCCGAATCATCGGGCTCATCCGTATTTGTCGCACTGAGACGTATTGTATGCACTTGTCATTGCAACGGTTACACGCGTTCATGTGACGCGGTTCGAGCACCTGGGGTCCGCCGTGTATCGCAAGGTGGGTCGGAGGCGTTTTAGGGTGCTTGCTTGACGAGCCGTTGGTCTGCTCCTTATTTCCTCCGATTCGGCAATATCGAACCTGGACCGTCGAAGCATGCGGTCCACATGGGAGGTCCGACGAACGCGGGAGGGCGCCGCGGTTAGGCTCTCACCCGAGACTCGGTGATGCGTCCCGTGCTCCGAAGGATCGTTGCCGCGCCCGTCACGCGAGCATCGGGGTCAAAAGGGCCCACCCTTCGGGAATGTTCCGATCGTTCTTGGCGCACTTCGTATTCATGCCGGAGTCACAGGAACGAAGTATGTGTCGCCTCGTCACCGTCGACGAGGCGCCTGTGGCGTTTTCAGGACGCGGGCTTGTTCGCCTACCTCGTCAGAGGTACGCAGAGCACGTGACGAGCACTCTGTATTCGTATGCGCGCCGGTGCTGGACTGGTGTCGGGCATGACGCAGCAAGAATGTCCGGCTGACAGCGATTCGAGCAGTCGCGGTGACACGAGCGCCGACGCGTCGAACCTGATCGTTCGAGCGTCCGCCAGGAGTTACAAGTGCAGAAAGCTTCGAACCCATCTATCAAGAGAGGTAGTGCTATGGTAAGCCGCTTGTCTGGCTCGCTGTTCGCGAGTGCGGTCGCGTTCGTGCTTTTGGCGGGTGTTTCCACCCGTGTATCGGCACAGAGCCCGACCGTCATCTCGGGGCGTATCGTCAACAGGACGGGAGAACCCGTCGCTGGAGCGACCGTCAACATCGAGTCGACACAGATTGGTGCGATCTCCGGTGCCGACGGCCGCTACACGATCACCGTGCCGGCCGCGCGTACCGGCCAGGCCACGGCGATCGCGCGCCTCATCGGATACCGGCAGCAGCGCCAGTCGGTCACGCTGTCCGGTACACGCGTGGCGCTCGACTTTACGCTGGCGTCGCAGCCACCCCAGCTCAGTGAAGTGATCGTCACCGCGCTCAGCCAACAGCGCGAGAAGGCGACGATCGGCACGGCGCAGCAGACCGTGTCGTCCGATGAGCTGACGCGCACCCAGACGACCAACGTCATCAGCGCGATGTCCGGCAAGGTCGCCGGCCTGCAGATCAGCAACAGCGGCAACATGGGCGGCTCCTCGCGCATCGTGATCCGCGGTGCGGGCTCCATCCTGGGCAACAACCAGCCGCTGTTCATCCTCGACGGCACGCCGATCTCCAACTCCGGGTTCTCCACCGCGTCGGCGGGCGGCGGCCGCGACTACGGCAGCGCCATCGCTGATCTGAACATGGACGATGTCGCTTCGGTAACGGTGCTCAAGGGACCGAACGCCGCCGCACTCTACGGCTCCCGCGCCTCCAACGGCGCGATCGTCATCACGACCAAGAACGGGCGCAATGCGGCCCGCGGCACGTCGTTCAGCGTGACGAGCCGCGCCGACTACGACACGCCGTCGCTACTCCCCGACTATCAGAACCAATACGGACAGGGCTTCGGCGGTGAGTTCCAGTACGTCGATGGCGCCGGCGGCGGGACGAACGACGGAGCCGACGAATCCTGGGGTCCCAAGCTCGACGGCCGCCTCATCGACCAGTTCACCGGCAAGGCGCAGCCGTGGATCGCGCATCCCGAGAACGTCAGCAACTTCTTCCGCTCCGGGACCTCGCTCTCCAACAACGTGAATGTGCAGTCCGCGTTCGACAACGGCGGCATGCGCTTCTCGGTCACCAAGGACGACATCCAGGGCATCATCCCCAACAGCTCGCTCACCAAGCTGTCTGGTTCCATGTCCGCCAACGCGACGATCAGAGAGAAGCTCGGCGTGTCGGGGTCGCTCACCTACACACAGAACAAGGGCTTCAACCGCTCGGAGAACGGCTACACCGAGGGCAATCCGCTCATGAGCTTCACCTGGTTCGGACGCCAGGTGGATCTCGATCTCCTCAAGGAGAAGTACTACAACACCGGCAGCGATTACGGGTTCGCCGACGGCTCGCTGTTCAACTGGAACGACAACTACCACCGGAATCCGTACTGGCAGCAGTTCGCGAATCCCGCCCCGGATTCCCGCGAGCGCATCATCGCCGCCGGCTCCGCGACGTACGAGTTCCTTTCATGGCTCAAGGGTCAGGTCCGCGCCGGTGTCGACGGCTACCGCTTCACCAGAGAGGAAGAGATCGCAGCCGGCAACATCGATCGTGCGGATGCGTCGTACAGCGGCGCCTTCACCAACGGATCGATTCGCAATCGCGAGGCGAACGTGGAAGGCCTGCTGACGGCGAAGAAGAGCCTGAACCACCTCGACCTGAGCGCGAACCTGGGCGGCAACCGCCGTCGCAACGATCAGTACCAGGCGTTCTTCGGCACCACCGGCATTCTCGTGCCGCGCATCTACAACCTCGCCAACGCCGGCATCTCCCCGACCATCTCGAATGCCGAGTTTCACTCCGCGGTGAATTCGGCGTATGGGTCGGCAGTCGCCACGTTGAACGGATACCTCACGGTGGAAGTCACGGGCCGCAACGACTGGTCCTCCACCTTGCCGAAGGAGAACGCGTCGTACTTCTACCCGTCGGTGAGCTCGTCGCTGATTCTGTCCGATCTCATTCCCGCCATCGGGCGCAGCCCGCTCACGTATCTCAAGCTGCGCGGTAGCTGGGCTCGGGTGGGCTCGGACGCGGATGCCTATCAACTCAGCACCCTGTATAACGGCGACACCCGCAAATTCTCGGGCAACGCCCTCTACTCGCTCGACAACAAGTCGGCCAATGCCGCGCTGCGTCCCGAGCAGACGACCGGCACCGAGGGCGGCGTGGAGTTCGCGCTGTTCGACGACCGGCTCAGCGCGGATATCTCGTACTACAGCAAGGTCTCGCGCGACCAGATTCTGCCCCTGACGATCGCTCCCGCCACTGGCTTCACGCAGACGGTGATCAACGCCGGTCAGATCAGTAACAAGGGCGTGGAGATGAGCGTGACCGCCAAGCCGATCAAGATGGCGAACGGCTTTGCATGGAGCACCACGGTCAACTACAACAGGAACCGGAGTCGCGTCGACGAGCTGCAGGAAGGCCTGACGGTGATCACCGTGCCAGGCGGGCAGTGGGGTACGAACCTGCAGGCGCGCGTCGGAGAGCCCTACGGCCAGCTGTTCGGACCGGCCTTCCTGCGCGATTCGGCAACGGGACAGCTGCTGACCTCGGGCGGGTTTCCGCAGCGTGGTCCGAACAAGGTCCTCGGCAACATCAACCCGAATTGGGTGGGCGGATGGTCGAACGAGCTCCGCTACAAGAGTGTCGCCCTGAACGTGTTGCTCGACATGCGGAGCGGAGGACAGGCGTTCTCGGTCGGCAACATGTGGGGCACCTACGCCGGCACGCTCGCGACCTCGCTCGAGGGCCGCGAAGTGGACTGGGACAAGCCCGGCCTCACTGTCCAGGGCATTGATGCGAAGACTCGGCAGGCGAACACGACGGTCGTGACCTCCGAAGACTATCGGCACAGCATCTACCCGGTGACCGAGCCGTACATCTACAACTCCGGCTTCGTCAAGCTTCGTGAGACGCGGTTGAGCTGGGAGGTTCCGTCGCGCCTGCTCACCAAGGCACGGATCGCGCAACTCAACCTCGCGCTCGTCGGCCGGAACCTCATGACGTGGACGGACTATCCCAACTACGATCCGGAAAACTCGACGAATACTGGAAACGCCGGGCAGGGTTTCGAGATGGGCGCGCTGCCGACCACGAAGTCCATCGGCATCAACGTGACGGTCACTCCATGACCGTCCACTCGGAGACTTTACGCATGCATTTCTCTCGATTCGCCGGGGCCATTCTCTCCGTCGCCGCGTTCACCGCGATGACGGGCTGCGAGACTGATCTCACAGGATTGAACGTCAATCCGAACAACCCGACGACGGCGCCCGCCGGTCCGCTGTTCACCAGCGCGGTGGCGAACGAGGTGGGGCGCTTCGCGGGTAACTCGCTCTCGGGCACCTCGCTCTTCGCCCAGCACATCGCGCAGGTCCAGTACGTCGACGAGGACCGGGGACATCTCCGGCCCGGTACGATGGACGCGTTCTTCGGCGCCTATGCCAACGAGCTCGAGGATCTGGAGAAGGTGGCCCTCCTCGGTCTGGACACGAAGTCGCCCAACGTCACCGGACCTGCGCGCGTGATGCAGGTCTGGGGATTTCAGAACATGACGGATGTATACGGCGACATCCCGTACAGCGAGGCACTCAAGGGCGACATCCAAGGCTCGCCCACCAAACCGAAGTATGATGCGCAGAAGGACATCTACGCTGCGCTGCTGAAGACGCTCGCCGACGCATCGGCGACGATGAAGGTCGGCGGGGACGCCGGATTGGGCAGCGCCGACGCGATCTACAAGGGCGATGTCGCGAAATGGCAGAAGCTGTCCAACTCGCTCCGCGCTCGACTGGCGATGCGCATGTCCAAGGCCGATCCCGCCAAGGCGAGCGCCGAGCTGACGGCAGCATTCGCCGCCGCCGGAGGGATCATGACGTCGAACGCCGACATCGCCGGGCTCACGTGGCCAGGCGATGGTGTGTTCGACAACCCATGGGCGGTGAACTTCGCCGGTCGCGACGATCATCGCGTTTCAAAGACACTCCTCGACACGATGAACGTGCTGGCCGATCCGCGCGTCAGGTTCTACGCGCAGCCGACGAAGGCGGATCCGACGAAGTATGTCGGCCTCCAGAACGGTTTGGACAACGTCACCGTCACTCCCTTCTTCAACACGACCTCGCGTCCGGGAGCCATGTTCTACCCCGGCACGACGGTGTACGGCACCTTCGGATCCGCCGCGGGCAAGAAGACGCCGTCCTACATCATGACTTACGCCGAGGTCGCGTTCATCCAGGCGGAAGCCGCAAACCGGGGCTTGGGTGGACTGGCGTCTGCGCAGGCCGCTGGTTTCTACGCCGCCGGCGTCACCGCCTCGATCATGCAGTGGGGCGGCACGGCCGCCGACGCTGCCGCCTACCTGGCACAGCCGAGCATCGCGTACGCGGGCGGCGCAACTGGGCTGAAGCAGATCGGTCTGCAGAAGTGGATCTCCCTATTCACCCAAGGCACCGAGGCGTGGAGCGAGTGGCGGCGTACGGGCAATCCGGCGTCGATCAAGATGGGACCGAAGGCCTATGCAGACACGCCTGAAGTTCCGCGACGCTTCCTGTACCCCGCTGCAGAATCGGCCGTCAACAGCGCTTCACTTCTGGCGGCGATCGCCGCTCAGGGTCCGAACAGCCTTTACACCCGAGTGTGGTGGGATAAGTAGGCGACGCCGTCGCGAGCATGACGACAACGGGGCACTCCACTGGAGTGCCCCGTTGTACGTCAGCGACCTTATGCCGCGTCGCGCGTCGCCGAGAACGCGCGTGCTAGTTCGCCACGGTGACGACGAGGATGATCGGCCCCTGGCGCGCCGCAGTTCCGAACTTCTGCATGGCCTGGCTGGCACTGAGGTACCGGATCTCGATGACATCGTTGGCGTGCATTCCGCTCAACTCCGTGATCGGAACGATTCGTCCATTGTCCACCGAAGCGTGCACCATGCCCGCCTCAGGATCTGCCACCGGACTGCTGATTCCACGCTCGTTGAGAAAATGTGGGCGAAGCTCTCGCACCACCTCGAGAACCGTCTGCGCGCGAAGGCCCGGCTTCGATGAAAGATCCGCCTGGGTGATCAGGTCGCGGCGCGCTTTGACCGAGGTCTTTGGGTCAACGGCACTCACCGGCGCAGGAGCCTTCGCTGCGCATGCGGCCGTGGCGACGATCAGGGCGGCCATCCATCCGCGTCTCCATTCCATCGGTCCCTCGGCATAGGAAGAATGACCACAGTAGCGCCACGCGCTGTCGCACGTCAAGGCGCCCGCATCACGCGTCGGGCCGGGTCACTCCCGCCTCGGCGCCCCCATGCTAGCCGGCACGCCCATTCTCCCGCTTCCAGCTACGCGTGTGGAGTCGCCGGCCACGTCGTCGCGCAACAGATCGTCAGCGGCCTCTAGCGCGATGATGGGAGCGGTTTCATTCTAATGGCATCCCACGACGCAGCTCGGCAAAGCCGCGCAGGTGTCTTTTTCTACGCAGGCACACATCCACGGTCGACCACGGTTGATGTCATGCGCACGCCCCACGCGCACCGTCGACCACGACGTCGCCCTACGACGTCGCCCTCCGACGTCGCCTCACGACGCCGAATCGTTGCCCCAGGCGACTGGCCTCACCAGACCTCCGAGCCGTTTGTCGTTCTCGCATTCGCGTCGCGGACAGGCGTCCAAGCGAGCGCTCAACGATTCGATGTGGCGCCGTCGTCGCTCGGAAGGTCCCCGTGGTATGCCCGGCGTTCGTGTCAGCCGCGAAGTGTTCGGGCGCGTGTGAACCTGCAGGCGAAGTGACGCTCAGTCCCTTCGTCGGGCCATTCATTTTTCTTGGAGGAGCAGTGAAGATTCGAACCTTGTTGTTCAGCGCCATCGGCTTGCTGGTCGCCAGCAACGTCGATGCGCAACAGCGACGCATTTCCGGACGCGTGGCGGCCGTCGATGGTGGCGCGCCGCTCTCGTCGGCATCCGTGACGATCAGCGGCTCCACGGTGGGGACGTACACGAACGAGGCCGGCCAGTTCAGCGTCCTCGCGCCACCGACCACGGTCACGCTGCGCGTGCGCCGCATCGGTTATCAACAGCGAAGCCTCGTCGTTCCGGCCGGCCAGAACGATGTCGTGGTCACGCTCGTGAAGGACGTGCTGCAGCTCGAGGCGCAGGTGGTGACCGGTACCTCCACCGCGGTCGCCAGCCAGAATGCGGCGAACGCGGTGACTGTGGTGAGCTCCGAGGCGCTCAATCGCGTCTCTGCGTCGACGATCGACAACGCGCTCTCGGGCAAGATCGCCGGCGCGATCATCTCGCAGAACTCCGGCGCACCGGGCGGTGGTGGCCAGGTGCAGCTGCGTGGCATCTCGACGATCAATGGTGCGTACAGTCCGCTGTACGTCGTCGATGGCGTCATCGTCAACAACTCGACGCTGCAGAGCGGGCAGAACGTCATCTCCGGCGCGGCCCGCGGAAATTTCGCGTCGAGCCAGGACCAGTCCGTGAACCGCATCGCGGACCTCAATCCCAACGACATCGAGAGCGTCCAGGTGCTGAAAGGTCCCTCGGCCTCGTCCATCTACGGGTCAAAGGGCGTCAACGGGGTCATCGTCATCACCACCAAGCAGGGCACGGCCGGACGCACGGTCGGTGAGTTCGTGCAGCGCGTCGGCCGCTCGTCGCTCGCGAACAGTCTCGGCGCGCGCTGCTTCTCGTCGGCCTCGGAGTATGGTGACTGGGCGGCGGCCGTCGCCGGCCAGAACAAGGCCACCGCGATGGCGGCCTACGACGCTGCGCCCACCAAGTGCCAGGACTACGAGAAGCAGTTCTACTCGAACGATGACCTCGCCTACGAATCCATCCTCTCACTTCGCGGCGGACTCTCGACTGGCACGACGTACTTCGTCTCCGGCCTGGCGAAGCACGACAACGGCCTGGCACGGAACGACTTCTACAACAAGCAGGCTCTCCGCGTCAACCTGGGCCAGGCGATCGGGACGCGGCTGAACCTCCAGGCCAACTCCGAGCTCCTGCACACCCTCACACAGCGCGGTCTGTCGGGCAACGACAACAACGGGACCTCGCCGCTGTCCGCGTTCTCCGCAACGCCGACGTTCTTCGAGCTCGAGCGCCGCGCCGACGGGTCCTTTCCCGTGAACGGTTCACCACTGCTCTCCGGGTCGAATCCGTTCCAGAACGCGGAGATCATCAAGACCCCGAACAACACGTACCGGTTCATCTCCAGCGTGCGTGCAGCCCTGAGCCTGATCGCCAACACCAGTCAGACGCTCGACGCGACGCTGACCGGCGGTGTCGACACCTACTCATCGAAGGACCGCATCGTCTCCCCGGCGACCGGCTATACCGAAGCCGCATCATTCGGCGCGCTCGCGGGAACGCTGTTCAATAGCGATGGCAACATCCTGAACGCCAACCTGAACGGCTCGCTGGTTCATCGTCTGGTGCTGCCCTCGATCACGGCGCAGACGTCGGTCGGCTTCCGTCAGGAGCGTCGTGAGGCCATCGTCACGGCGCTCACCGGCCGCGGCGTGATCTTCCCGTCGGTCACGAACGTCGCCACGGCGTCGCAGACCTTCCCGAACCAGGACATCGCGCTCTCGAGAGACTTCGCGCTGTTCGCCCAGGAAGAGTTCTTTGCGCTGGACGAGCGCCTGCTGCTCACCGCCGGCATCAACGCCGAGAAGACCAGCAACAACGGCAATCAGAACAAATACTACGCGTACCCCAAGTTCTCGGCGTCGTACCGTATCCCCTGGCTCCCGAGCCAGGTGAGCGAGATGAAGCTGCGCGCGGCGTACGGCAAGGCGGGCAACCAGCCCACGGCCGGTCGCTTCACCTTCCTCACCTCGCTGCTGTACGAAGGCCTGGCCGGCACGCGCGCCTCGACCGTCAAGGGTGCAGCCGAGATCCAGCCCGAGCTGGCCACCGAGACGGAGGGTGGCTTCGACCTCACCGCGTTCGACTCGCGCGTGCGGTTGAGCGCGACGGTATACAAGAAGCAGATCACCGACCTGCTGCTCACCGTGCCGATCGTGCCGTCCACCGGATTCACGACGCAGTACCTCAACGGCGGACAGATCACGAACCGCGGCACGGAGCTCGAGCTCGACGTCACGGCGTTCCAGAGCGGCAGGTACAGCTGGATCTCCAGCGCCAACTTCACGCGCCAGCGCGGCGTCGTCGACATTCTGCCGGAGGGCGTGGCGCCGTTCAACCCGGGCGTCGGGTCGTTCGGCCGTTATGGCAACGCCTGGATCGAGGCAGGTCAGTCGACGTCGATCATCCAGGCCAGCGTCAGCTGCGGTGTGGCACTCCCGGCCTCCGGCAGGTGCCCGGCGGCGAACCGCGTACTCGGATTCGCGGGCGATGCCAACCCCGATTTCAACATGGGGTTCAACAACCAGGTCACGCTCGGCCCGGTCCGGCTCTCCGGTCTCATCGAATGGCGCAAGGGGGGCGACGTCGTGAATCTGACGAACAACTACTATGACGGCGCAGACCTGGCCAGGGACACCGCGGCCTCGCGGGCTCGCCTGGTGCGTTACAACGCCTCCGAGGCGCCGTACGTCGAGGACGCGGGCTTCGTCAAGCTGCGTGAGGTCACCGTTGGGTACACCCTGCCGTCGCGCTTCACGCAGATGATGCTGGGCGGCCGCGCGAACGAGGTACGCCTGGAGCTCAGCGGCCGGAACCTGAAGACCTGGACCGACTACACCGGGCTGGATCCGGAAGTCTCCAACTTCGGCAACCAGGCGCTCGGCCGCTTCCAGGACGTGACACCCTATCCGCCTGCGCGGCAGGTCTTGTTCTCGCTCTCCGCCTCCTTCTAAATCCCGATGCCTTCATACATGAAGAAGTTCACATTGCCGCTGACCGCCACGCTCGTGCTGGCGTCGGCGTGCATCGACAGCACCATTGTTTCACCGGAGAATGCCGCGACGGTGGACGCGCTGGCCGGCGCCCTGACGCGAGGGGGCGTGACGACCCTGGCGCTCGGCGTCCTCGCCGCCGATCGTGCGTTCGTGCGCGGCGACTTCACCTACTACCAGGGCACGGCGATCCTCGCGCGCGACGCGTATCGCATCGAGGCCACCGAGTCACGCTACGTCGTCGAGACGCTGACGGGCCCCGCGGACCCGGGCAGCTTCGCCGGCAGCGGCGGCTGGACGAACGGCTATGTGGCCGCTCGTGCGGCGAACTCGCTTCTCGAGGCACTCCCCGCGGTGGACGTGCAGCAACTGTCAGTGGCGGAGCGGAACGTCACCGCCGGCCTCGTGCAGACGATCAAGGCGCTGGATTACTACCGCCTGCTCGAGCTTCGCGACACGCTCGGCGTTGCGATCCAGACGAAAGACGCGGCGGAAGTGCCGCCGATCAGCTGCAAGGCGACGGTGCTCACGTACATCGTCGGGCAGCTCGACAGCGCGAACGCTGCGCTGACGGCGGCCGGCGCGACGACCAAGCTGCCGTTCGCCCCGCCCACTGGATTGACCGCCTTCGGCCGCAGCTATCAGACGGCGGACAATCTCATCAAGCTCAATCGGGGATTGCGCGGAAAGGTCAGCGTGTATCGGGGCCTACAGCGTCCGACTCCGGTGGCTGGAGCGTTCACCGACGCCATCGCGAACCTCACGCAGGCGCTCGGCGGAGCGGCGCCCGGTGCCGTGCCGGCGTCCACCTTCGGCAGCGGCGCGTTCGTCACGTTCGTCGCTGGTGGCACGGAGAACGCGCCCAACCCGATCCCCCTGGCGAGCGTCGGCGCGAATCCAAAGGCGGTGGCCGCCCTGCAGGCCGGCGACACCCGCGCGTCGAAGTTCGTGACGCGCAGCAATCTGTCCGGCAATGGCGTCGCAACCACCATGACCTTCGTGTTCGCGACGACCTCCAACGCGGCCAATCAGTCCCGCCCGCTCCCGATCCTGCGCGATGAAGAGGTGGTGCTTCTGCGCGCGCAGGCCTACTTCGAGGCCGGTCAGTTCGCCAATGGTGCGGCGGACCTCAACTCGGTTCGCACCACGTATGGTCTTGCGGCCATCCCGGTGCCGGCGGATCTCGCCACCGCACGCGCTGCACTTCTGTACGAGAAGCGATACTCGCTGCTCTTCGAGGGCCCTCAGCGCCTCGTCGACCTGCGCGCGTACGGCCAGCTCAAGGCGGGCATCACCACCCCGGAGGGGCCGACCGATCCGTTCAACACGGCATTCCCGATTCCGAAGGGCGAGGGTGACGCACGCGGTGGTCGCGACAAGCTGACTCCAGTCTGTTCGTAGTGCCGGGCGTCTGACCGAACAGATGCCCACGGGGACCTGGTCTCCGTGGGCATCTGTTCCGTCGGGGGTCCGGAAGTGCGCGTGCAAACTCTGCGTGCACCGTCGCTGTTCAATGCTGTTCAATGCTGTTCAATGCTGTTCAATCGCACGTGCAGGTCTGCCGCTCAATCGCCGCCACCGCCGGGGGAAGTCATGGTCCGGACCCTACGCATCGTCATGCTGTCCCTCGCGCTCGGTGCCTGCACGCACGCGACCCAGAAGGGCGGGCGCGATCAGAACGTCATCACCGAGGAGGAGATCGATGCCTCTGGCGGAAGCAGCGCGTACGATGTCATCGTCAAGGTGCGGCCCAACTTCCTCAGCGATCGTGGCAAGACGACGATCAACGGCGCGGCACCGAACAAACCGAGCGTGTTCCTGGACGGCGTGCACTTCGGCGAGATCTCCGCGCTGCGCAGCCTCTCGGCGCGGCAGCTCGGGTCCATCCGGATCTACAGGGCCTGGGAAGCGCAGCAGAAGTTCGGCAACGGCTTCGTCGGCGGCGTCCTGGAGCTGAAGACTCGCCAGTAGGCGTCACGCCGGATCAGCGGTATCCCGCGGCCTGCATCTCGAACAGCTCGGCGTACAGCCCACCGACCGCGAGCAGCGCCTCGTGCGTGCCCTCCTCGATGACGCGGCCGTCCCCCAGCACGACGATGCGATCGGCCATTCGCACGGTCGAGAAGCGATGCGAGATCACGACCGCCATGCGGCCCGCCATGAGCTGGTTGAATCGCACGAACACCTCGTACTCCGCTCGCGCGTCCAGCGCCGCGGTCGGCTCGTCGAGGATCAGGAGTTGCGCCTCGCGCATGTATGCGCGCGCGAGCGCGATCTTCTGCCACTCGCCGCCCGACAGGTCCACGCCATCCTCGAAGCGGCGGCCGAGCATCTGCCGGAAGCCCCGCTCGAAGCGGGGCAGGAGGCTCGAGGCGAGCGAGCGCTCGGAGGCGTCGACCAGTGCGTCCGGTGGAGCGGTGACGGCGCCGGGTGGCGCGTCCCGGACTTCCGCGAGGTACCCCGACACCCCATCGATCTCGCCGACGCCGATGTTCTCGTCGAACCGCATGTCGTAGCGCACGAAGTCCTGGAAGATCACGCCGATCGCTTCGCGCAGTGACGCGAGGTCGTAGTCGCGCAGGTCGACGCCGTCGAGCAGGATGCGGCCCTCGGTCGGCTCATACAGCCGTGCGAGCAGCTTGGTGATCGTCGTCTTGCCGGCGCCGTTCTCGCCGACCAGCGCGATGCGCTCGCCAGGAACGATGACGAGGTTCACATGCCTGATCGCCCACCGCTCGCTGCCTGGATACTGGAAGCCCACGTCGTCGAACACGAAGCCGGTCCGGATCGGCCGCGGCACGCGCTCGGCGCCGACCTTGGAACGTATCGACGGCTGCATCTCGAAGAAGACGAAGAGATCCTTGAGGTACAGGCTCTGCTCGTAGATGTCGCTGGCCGAGAGCAGCAGGCGCTGGATGAGATCGCGGCTGCGTCCGAACGCCGCGGCGAGGAAGGTGAGCGTGCCGAGGCTGATCGCGCCCGCCACCGCGCCGAGGAGAATCGTGACGTACGCTCCGTAATAGCCGACGGTGCCGACGAGCGAGAGTAGCGCGCTGACGAGACCCTTCTTGATGCTGAGCTGCCTGTTCTCCTCGTAGTACCGCTGGGCGAGCGCTGCGTATCGGTCGGTGAGCCATCCGGCGAGCCCGAACATCTGAACTTCCTTCGCCGTCTTGTCGCTCGCGCCCACGAAGCGCAGGTAATCCAGCTCGCGCCGTTCCGGCGTGCGCCGGAAGAGCAGGGAGTAGCTCAGCGCGGCGAAGTGCGTCTCGCCCAGAAAGCTCGGGAGAATGGCGAGGGTGAGCAGCAGCAGGAGCCACGGGTTGTGCGCCACGAGCGCCGCGCCGAGCGTGAGCAGCGTGAGCAGATCCTGGCCCATCGTCAACAGCATGGCGATCAAGCCGATGCGCGCCGTGGTCTGCCGGCGCGCGCGCTCGAGATGATCGTAGAAATCCGGATCCTCGAACTGCGCCAGATCGAGCGTGGCGGCGTGCCGCATGAGGCGCACGCTGATGCTGTTGGAGAAGAGATCGCCGAGCAGCGACTCCACCAGCGCCGAGGCGCGCGCGAGCAGCTCGCCGGAGATGACGATGCCGAGCTCCAGGGCGACCACGCGCCAGAGTGGCGTGAGCGACTGGCCCGGTGCCCGGGTCAGCTGGACGACCTGATCGATGATCAGCTTCGCCGCCCAGAGCGACGCGACGGGCACGAACGACCGGACGAGCCGCAGCGCGATCATCGTCGCCGTGAAGCCGCGGTGGGTCTGCCACACGAGGCGCACGAGCGCCGGCAGATAGCGCAGCGCCGCGAGGCGCTCGCGGAACCCGCGGGGGCGCTCGTCGTCGGGGATCGCCACCTGCGGGGACGTCAGTCGAAACGGGATGCTCATCGTTTCAACCTAATCCCCCAGAGCGGCGCGTCGTGCCAGGCTGGTTGCGCTACGGCACCTGCTTCTTGAACGTCGCCGACCGCAGTGGGCTCACACGCCGATCGCCGAGGAACGCCTTCGCGCTGACCTTCACACCTTCGGACGTGAGCGGCAGGCGAAGCGGCGCCGTGTATAGCGCGGACTGCCGAGTGGGCTCGCTGCCGTCGAGCGTGTATCGAATCTCGCTCTCGGGCAGAGCGGTGCGCAGCTCGAGGGTCATTGCGTCACCCGCAACGGTACGGTCCCTCTCGAGCCCCGCCACAGCGGGGAAGCGATTGCGCACACCCAGCGCGTCCAGCTTGAGAACGTGCGGAAGCAATCGGCGCCGGAAGCTGTCCCAGTTGCGGAACTCCTTCGGCGTCCAGACCACCTCGGACAGCGCGAGCGCGCGCGGAAACGCCATGTACTCCACTTGCTGGGTGGTCGGGAAATACTCCGACCAGAGCTGGCCCTGGCTTCCGAGCACGTGCTTCCCTTCCTCCGCGGTGAGTGAGTCGGGGATGGGCTCGTACGAGTACACGGTGTCCATCGGCAGATAGCCGCCGATGTTGAGCGGCTCGAAGCGGACGTCGCCCTCGGTGTGATCGAAGTAGGTGTGCGAGCCCGGCGTCATGACGACGTCGTGACCGGCGCGCGCCGCGGCGATGCCGCCCGTGATGCCGCGCCACGACATGACCGTGGCCTGCGGCGCGAGGCCGCCCTCGAGGATCTCGTCCCACCCGATGAGCCGACGCCCGTGCGCCGACAGGAACCGCTCGATGCGCCGGATGAAATAACTCTGCAGCTCGTCCTCGCTCTTCAGCCCTTCTCGCTTCATCACCGCCTGCGCGGTATCGCTCGCCTTCCAGCGCACCTTCGGTGCTTCGTCTCCACCGATGTGGATGTACTTGCTCGGGAAGAGTGCCATCACCTCGGTGAGCACGTTCTCCTCGAACTTGAAGGTGGCTTCGCTGGGGCAGACGATGTCGTCGTCCACGCCCCAGGTGGTCCGCACCTCGAACGGGCCTGCGGTGCACGCCAGCTCCGGATAGGCCGCGAGCACCGCCTTGGAGTGCCCCGGCATCTCGATCTCGGGAATCACCGTCACGTGATGCGCCTTGGCGTACGCGACGACGTCCCTGATCTCCGCCTGCGTGTAGAAGCCGCAGTACCGCTTGCCGTCGCCGACGTACGGGTTCCGATTGCGGCCGACCTGCGTCTCCTTCCGGCACGAGCCGACCTCCGTGAGGCGCGGGTACTTCTTGATCTCGATGCGCCAGCCCTGGTCTTCCGTGAGGTGCCAATGGAGCGTGTTGTACTTGTACCGCGACATCACGTCGACGAATTGCTTGACCCATGCCGCAGGGGGAAAGTGACGGCCTGCATCGATGTGGAGACCACGATAGGTGAAGCGCGGCGCGTCCTCGATGTGCATACCGGCGAGCGTGACTCGGTTGGGACGCGTCGCGGCGACCGCCGCAAGGCGCGTGGAGTCGAGCGCGGCGCGCGACGTATCGAATCGCGCGCGCTCCGCCACGATGAGCCCACGCAGCGTCTGCAGCCCGTAGAACAAGCCCGTATGGCGAGGCGCGGTGATCCGAACTCCGCGACGACCGACGTCGAGGCGATACGACTCCGCGCCGCCGGCCGTATCCCGAGGGGCGAGCTCGAGCACGATGCTGTTGGTTCGTGCCGCTGATCGCCTCGGGGAAACGACCGCGCTCGCTCCCAGCTCCTCACGCAGGATGTCCACCGCGACCTGCCCGAGCGCGCGCAGCTCGGCGTTGTTCGGCGAGGAGAGCCCGATCGTGGCGCGGGGGCCGAGCACGTAGCGCGCACTCGAGTCCACGGTGACCACGGCGGGGTACGGGATCACCGCGATGGCCGGTGCGCTCTGGGCGCTCGCCGCGGACGACGCCAGAAGGACCAGAAGGAACAGAAGGGCGAACAACGGACGCCGCGATGCTTTCGTCAGCTGGATCGACAATGTGGTCACGCTGGGATGATGTGGTTGATCGATGCGTTGCCGCAACCGCTCGACGAGGGCACCTTTGGCCGCATGACCCTCGTCCGCTCGATCACGACGCTCTCGCTCGTCTTCATACTGTACTTCAGCACCTCGGGCGGCGCATTCACCACCGAGACGCTCGTGTCCTCCGTCGGGCCGGGGATGGCGTTGCTCATCCTCATCCTCGTGCCCATCGTCTACTCGCTCCCCGAGATCCTGATCGTCGGAGAGCTGGCCAGCATGCTGCCGGAAGAGGGAGGCTACTACCGCTGGGTGCAGCGCGCCTTCGGGCCCTTCTGGGCATTTCAGAATGGCTGGCTCACGTGGATGTACTCGCTGGTCGACATGGCGATCTACCCGAAGCTGTTCGTGTCGTACCTCGCCTATTTCGTCCCGGGCATCAGCCCCTCGGTGATCTGGGCGGTGGGATTGGCCGTGATCTGGGGCGCAACCGCCATTAACCTGGCGGGTTCGCGGCGTGTCGGTAAGAGTTCGGTCATCGCGGGCGGCTTCATCATCGCCGGCTTCGTCGCGCTTTCCATTGCCGCCCTCGCGCATGCGACGCACGTGCCGTGGCGACCGTTCACTGTCGCGGGCCGCGAGGGCACTGGTGGCCTCGCCGTGGGGCTCTCGATCGCGCTGTGGAACTACATCGGGTGGGACAATGCGTCCACCGTGCAGGGCGAGGTGAAGGATGCCTCGCGCAGCTACCCGCGCGCGCTCGCCATCGCACTGCCGCTCGTCGCGGCCGGCTACCTGATCCCGCTGCTCGCGGCGCTCTCCGCCTCCGACTGGACGACCTGGGTAGAGGGGGGCTGGCCGCAGATCGCCCTCGCCGTGGGAGGAACGCTGGGCCCCTGGTTGGCCGCCTGGATCGCTCTCGCCGGGATGGTGAGCGCGGTGGCGCTGTTCAACGCACTGCTGCTCGCCTACTCGCGCATCCCCTTCGTGATGGCCCAGGACGGACTGCTCCCCGCCGCGCTCGGCCGCACCGACTCGCGCGGGACGCCTCGCACCGCCGTGCTGATCGCTGCCGTGTGTTATTCGCTGTTCATGCTGCTGCCGTTCAGTGGGCTCGTGGTCGCCGACGTGCTGCTCTATTCACTCGCGCTGATGCTGGAGCTGAGCGCGCTGATCGCGCTTCGTCGCCGGGAGCCGTCGTTGCGCGGGAGCTTTCGCATCCCGGTCGGCACGGGCGGCGTCGCCCTGCTCGCCGCGATGCCGCTCGCCGTGCTGCTCCTGGTCGTTGGCCTCAGCTTCGCCGACGGCGAGTACGGCGTGCCCGCGGTGATCGGCGCCGGCGTGGCGATCGCGCTCGGACCGCTGTGTTACGCGATGGCGAATCGGCAGCGCCGCCGGGCCAGCGTCACGGATCTGCCCTGACCGTCGCTCCGCCCTTCATGACGAAGCGGACGTCGCGGATCGCGTGGATGTCGCGCAGCGGGTCGCCGCGAATGGCGACGAGATCAGCGAGCAGCCCGGGCTTCACGGCGCCGATCGTCGTCTCCATGTGCAGCATGCGCGCGTTGACCGTCGTGGCGGCGCGCAGCGCCTGAACAGGAGTGAGCCCGTATCCCACGAGCAACTCGAGCTCGCGGCCGTTCTCGCCGTGGGTGAACACGCCGACGTCGCTTCCGTTGCAGATGGCGACGCCTGCATCGATCGCGGCGCGCATGCTCACGCGTTTCTCCGCGATGCGCGGCGGTTCGGGCGCACCCGATTGCCAGCCTCGATAGCGGCTGATCGCGTCGCCTGCGGCAATCGTTGGACAGAGGATCGTGCCGTGCGACTTCATGAGGCGGAACACCTCGGCCGTGCCGGCGTCGCCGTGCTCGATGGTCTCGACGCCGGCGAGGACGGCGCGGCGCATCCCTTCGGGCGTCGTCGCATGCGCGACGACAGGCCGTCCCGAACCGCCGGCGATCTCGACGATGCGCTTCAGCTCGTCCTGGGTGAACGTGGGGCGCACCTCGCCGTTCGGTCCCCAGCCGTAGTCGGCGTAGACCTTGATCCAGTCGGCGCCGCGCGCGATCTGGTCGCGCACCACGCGCGAAAGTGTCGCATCATCGGCCTCCTCGGCGCCCTGTGGGACGTCCATCTCCGGCGTGAAGCCGCGCGGCGCGTAGCTCCCCGTGGCGACGATCGCGCGCGTGGTCACGATCATGCGCGGGCCCGGGATGATACCCTGCGCGATGGCGCGCTTCAGGCCGACGTCGGCATAGCCCGCGCCTTCGGTGCCGAGGTCGCGCGTCGTCGTGAAGCCCGCGCGCAGCGTCGCTCGTGCGTGATTGGTCGCACGGGCGACGCGTAGCGCGAGCGGCTCGTGCAGTACCTGATCGTTCCACGGCGTCTCGTCGTATGGATGAAGCAGCAGGTGGGAGTGTCCCTCGATGAGACCAGGCAGCAGTGTGGAGCCGGCCAGCGTGACGCGCCGCGCCGACGCGGGCACCGAGATCGATCCGGACGGGCCGGCGGCGACGATCCGCTCGCCGCGCACGAGGACCGCCCAGCCGTCGTGCATGTCGAGGCCGTCGAAGACGCGGTCCGGAAGCAACAGGGTCGCGGCCGCACTGTCGGCCGAGGCGAGGGGCGCCTGGGCTCCAGCGGCAGGCGCGGCGGCGACGAGCAGGGCCGTCGCCGCGGCGCGAATGGCTGACGGAATGCGAGTCATGAACGCCTCGGAGGTGCGCGGCATGGCGGATAGGGTAGACGGACGCTCGCCCGCGACGAACATTTGTCGTGATCGCGCGAGATCGGCAAGGGTGCGTGACCGCTTGATGCAGCGAGCGGAGGATGCATGGGCGAAACGCGACGACACCGGCGACGTACGGGGCTGACACCTTTCAGATCAGGAGCACGACGATGGCGAGGACTTCGGATGAGATCGACTACGAGCTCATTGGCGATGATCTCCAGGCGGTGATCGTGACGCTCGACCCCGGCGAGACGGTGATCGCCGAGGCCGGCGCGATGATGTTCATGGAGCAGGGAATCGAGATGAACACCACGCTCGACCCCAACAAGCAGGGCGGCGGCATGCTGGGCAAGCTGTTCCAGGGCGCCAAGCGCGTGCTCTCGGGCGACACCTTTTTCATCACGACCTTTCTCAACAACGGCCGCGGCCGCAAGCGCGTCGCGTTCTCGTCGCACTTCCCGGGCAAGATCAAGCCGGTCGATCTGCAGGAGTGGGGCGGGACGATCATCGCGCAGAAGGACTCGTTCCTCTGCGCACCGAAAGGTACGCTGGTGGACATCGCCTTCACGAAGCGCATCGGGGCGGGCTTCTTTGGTGGTGAAGGCTTCATCCTGCAGAAGATCAGCGGCGACGGCGTCGCGGTGCTGCACGCCTCGGGCGCCATCTGGGAGACGACGCTGCTGCCGAGCGAGACGCTGCGCGTCGACACGGGATGCATCGTGGCGATGGAGCAGCAGGTGACGTACGACATCAAGATGGTGCCCGGCATCAAGACGGCGCTGTTCGGCGGCGAGGGTCTCTTCTTCGCGACGCTGACCGGTCCGGGCCGCGTGATGCTACAGACGATGCCCTTCTCGCGGTTGGCGGACCGCATCCTCGCCGCGTCACCACGCGCCGGTGGCTCGCGCCAGCAGGAAGGCGGAGTGCTCGGCGGCATGCTCGGTGGCGCCCTGCTCGGCGGAGTGCTCGGGAACGACGACTGATGCCCGACCGCTCCCCGCTCCTCGAGCCGTTCGACCGCTTCACCGAACTGCTCGCCGCCGCGCGCGACGTCGGGCCGGAGCGGCTGCCCGAGCCCACGGCGTTCGCGCTCGCGACGGTGGGGTCTGGTGGGCAGCCCTCCGCGCGGATCCTGCTCCTCAAGGGGGTGGACGAGCATGGGTTCGTCTTCTACACGAACTACGAGAGCCGAAAAGGGGTCGACCTGCTCGCCCATCCGCAGGCGGCGATGTGCTTTCACTGGCAGCCGTTGGAGCGTCAGGTTCGCGTGGAAGGAATCGCCACCCCGGTGAATGAGCGCGAGGCGGACACCTACTTCGCCTCCCGGCCGCGGGGGAGCCAGATCGGCGCGTGGGCATCGCAGCAGAGCCGCGCCATGTCGCAGCCGAGCGATCTGGTCGAACACGTCCGCGAGATGGAAGCGCGCTTCGCCGGCGTGCCGGTGCCGAGGCCTCCGCACTGGTCGGGCTTCCGGCTCGCGCCGCAGCGCGTCGAGTTCTGGCATGGCATGCCCAGTCGCCTCCACGAACGACACGTCTACACGCGCGACGGCGACGGGTGGCGCACGGAAGTGCTCTACCCGTGACGTCGAGCATCGCGCGAGGGCGCGCACGGCGCACCGCGCCGTTATCTTTGCTCGATGGCGACTGAGATCATCGAGACCGCTCCGGCGACCGTTCCGCCGACGCAGTGGACGACCGACATGGCGCGCGCGCTCTACAACATCGAAGGGTGGGGCGCGGGCTTCTTCGACATCGACGCGCGGGGGCACGTGGTCGTGCGGCCCGACAAGGAGCATCCGGATCGTCAGCTGAGCCTGCACGAGCTCGCGTGCGATCTGGAGGAACAGGGAGTGGCGCTCCCCGTGCTGCTGCGATTCTCCGACATCCTTCGCTCGCGCATCGAGGCGCTGAGCGAGCGATTTCAGAACGCGATCCAGGAGTACGAGTACACGGGCGCCTACACGACCGTCTACCCGATCAAGGTCAATCAGCAGCGTCACGTCGTGGAGGAGATCGTGCAGTTCGGCGGCAAGCACGGCGTCGGGCTCGAGTGCGGATCCAAGCCGGAGCTGCAGGCGGTGCTCGGTCTGTCCGAGAGCACCGAACACCTGATCGTCTGCAACGGTTACAAGGACGAGGAGTTCATGCGCCTCGCCCTCATGGGGCAGAAGCTCGGGCACCAGGTCTTCATCGTCATCGAGCAGCTGAGCGAGATCGACGTGCTGCTCTCGGTTGCAGATGAACTGGGTGTCAATCCAACAGCCGGCATCCGCATCAAGCTCGCGTCCACAGGCTACGGCCGATGGAAGGAGAGCGGCGGCGAGAAGTCCAAGTTCGGGCTCAACGCCGCGCAGCTCATGCAGGCGGTGGACAAGCTGCGCGCCGCCGGACGCCTGGACGTGGTGAAGCTGATTCACTTCCATCTCGGCTCGCAGATCACCGACATCCGGTACATCAAGGCAGGGCTCCAGGAGGTCGCGCGGTTCTATGCCGAGCTGCGCGCGCTCGGAGTCGACGTCACTCACGTGGACGTGGGCGGGGGGCTCGGCGTGGACTACGACGGCACGAACTCCACGTCGGACGCGAGCGTGAACTACTCGCTCCAGGAGTATGCCAACGATGTGATCTACACGCTCGCCGAGGCATGCCGGGAGCTCGAGCTGCCGATGCCGCACGTGATCAGCGAGTCGGGCCGCGCGCTGACTGCGCACCACGCGCTGCTGCTGCTCAAGGTGATCGACGTGGAATCCGTGGTGGAGGTGCCGGTGCCGGAGCTCAGCGACGACGACCACACCGTTCTGCACGAGATGTGGGAGGATCACCAGGCGCTGACGGAGAAGACGGCGAACAAGCGGCGTGTGAAGGAGGTCTTCCACGACGTGACGTTCGACAAGGAGCGCGCGCAGCAGCTGTTCGCCAGCGGGGTGCTCACCTTGCGAGGCCGCGCCACCGCCGAGCAGATGTATCACGCCACGATGAACGCGATCTTCCGCATCGTGCGACAGAACCGCGAGCAGTACGACGACATTCTCGCCGATCTCGACGCGACGATGGTGGACCGGTATTTCTGCAACTTCTCGCTCTTCCAGTCGCTTCCCGACAGCTGGGCGATCGACCAGCTCTTCCCGATCATGCCGATCCATCGGCTGAACGAGGAGCCGACGAGGCGCGGGACGCTACAGGACATCACCTGCGACTCGGACGGCAAGATCGACCGCTTCGTCGGGGAGAAGGGCGGCAACCCGTCCCTCGAGCTGCACGAGTGGCGGGATGGGGAGCCGTACATGCTGGGCGTCTTCCTCACCGGCGCGTATCAGGAGATCCTCGGCGATCTGCACAACCTGTTCGGCGACACGAACGCGGTCCACATTCGACTCGCCGGGAGCGGCTATGAGATCACCGATCTGGTTCATGGCGACACGGTGACGGAGGTGCTGAACTACGTGCAGTTCCGCGCATCCGACTTACTGCAGACCTTCCGCCGCAAGGTGACGCAGGTGAAGCATCTGAGCCGCGCGGACGCGAACGCCTTCATCGCCGACTACGTCGCCGGGCTTGAGGGGTACACATATCTCGAAGGAGATGCTGCACAATGACCAAGCGGAACGTTCTCCAGATTGCCTGCGTCCTCGGCGCACTCGGCACACTCGTGAGCACGGCTGCCGCGCAGGTTGCGGCGGCCCCGAATGCCGCGCCACGCCTCGTCATCACCCCGTCGACGCGCTCGGTGGTCGCGGGCGACTCGCTGCAGCTGCGCGCGCAGTTGGTGGACGCGGCGGGCACGCCCGTACCCAACGCACGGGTCAGATTCCAGGCGGCTGGCGGACACTTCGAGGGATCGGTCGACTCCTCGGGCCTCGTGCGCGCCGGCGCGGTCGGCACGCTTCCGATGGCCGTCATCGGCCTGATCTCGGGTGAGAAGCCGGTCGTGCAGCGATTCGAGGTGGCGATGGTGCCCGGCGCGGCGGCGCGGGTCGCCGTCACGCCGAAGCCCGCCCGCCTGGCGATCGGCCAGCGCGTTCATCTCGGCGCGACGGTGTTTTCGAAGGCGAGCGACCGGCGCGACGATCGCGTGCAGTGGACGAGCAGCGCCCCGGCGATCGTTCGCGTGTCTAGCGATGGGATCCTGGTCGCGCAGGCAACAGGACGCGCGACGATCTCCGCGACCGCGGGTAGCGCGTCGGAGAAGTGGGCGGTGGACGTTGCGGCCTCGCCCATCGCGAGCGTCGAGATCC
>JBDSDB010000192.1:0-4600 GCA_039920785.1 Gemmatimonadaceae bacterium | reverse complement strand
GGCTCCCTGCGCAGCTGCTTCGAGCGAGCGGCGCGAAAGAGCTGGGCGGCGAGCATCCTCGGGTTTCCGGACGACTAGGCCAACCAGCGATCGAGGTGCTCGCGAACGAACTCGTCGTCCGCGAGCTCCGGATAGCGTCGACACACGCGCTCTATCTCGTCGGCCTGTCCAGGCGAGAGCGTCTCGTTCGGATCGAGGCACCACGTACCGCGTAGCAGTCCTTGCCGCCGCAGCACCTCGTGGATGCCTGGGATGCAGCCGGCAAAGGCATGCGCCGCGTCGAAGATCGCTCCGTTGGCCTCGGTGAGCGCGGCGCCCTCGCGCAGCAGCGCCCCGTCGACGACCGGCGCGTCGCCGAGCGCGCGAACGCGGCGGTGCAACTCGATGGCACGACGCGTCCACACGGCCCACTGGCCAAGCAGACCGCCGACGATGCGCCGAGTGGACGGCTGGCCATTCACGATCACGGGGAAGGGTGTGAGCAGATCGGGCACGATCGCATCGTCGTTGCCGGTGTAGAGTGCCACCTCACTCCCGCTCGCATCGGCGACGGCGCGCACCACGTCGATCGTCTGATACCGGTTGAATGGCGCGATCTTGATGGCCCACGCCCGATCGAGCTCGGCGAACGCACGCCAGAAGTCGTAACCGAGCACTCGGCCGCCGACGGCGGGTTGCAGGTAGAAGCCGAAGAGCGGGAGCACCTCGGCGACCGCACGGCAGTGCGCGATCAGCGCCGCGTCGCTCGCGTCGGGGAGCGCACCGAGGCTGAGCAGCGCGACGTCGTATCCGAGGTCCGCCGCCAACCTGGCTTCGGCCGCCGCCTGCTTGGTGTCACCGACCACGCCGGCGACGAGCGCGACCGGCTGGCCATCGGCGACAGGCCAGGCGCGCGCCGTCTCCGCCGCGAGCTCGAGCACCGGTCGATACAGGCCGTGCTCCGCGCGGCGGATGGAGAACTGCGTGGTGTGCACCCCGACGGCGACACCGCCGGCACCCGCGTCGAGATAGTAGCGCGTCAGCGCGCGCTGGCGGCGCTCATCGAGCCGGCGCTCAGCGGTGAGCGCGAGAGGATGCGCCGGGATCACCTGACCCGCGCGCAGCCAATCCTTCACTCGGTCGGCGCGGTCAGAAGCGGCCATCTCGTCGCTCGAAGCTCGTCGGCTTGTCGAGGATCGTCCCGCCGCGCCGCACCCACGCCGCGACCCAATCGAGCAGCGTCTCGCGCGGGAGCAGCACGTGATCGAGGAGCGCGCGCATGTACGTACCGTCGCTGAGGAGTGCGTCGGGCGCTTCCGTGCCCACGAGCACTGGCTCGACGCCGAGCCGCTGACCGAGCGCCCGCGCGAGATCGGCGACGCGCAGCACGTCTGGCCCCGCGACGTTCACGATGAATGGATCCGGCGCGGAGGCGGCTCCAAGCGCGGCGAGGGCGAGCGCGTTGGCATCGCCCTGCCAGATCACGTTGACGAATCCCATCGCCAGGTCCACCGGCTCGCCGCGCACGATGCGGAGCGCGAGATCGGTGAGGACGCCGTAGCGCAGGTCGTGGGCGTAGTTGAGCCGCACGATTGCCGTGGGTGATGCATGCCGCGCGGCGGCCGCGCTGAAGATCCGCTCGCGCGCGAGGCACGAGTAGGCGTACTCGCCCACGGGCGCGGGTGCGTCGCTCTCGCGTGCGCCCCCGCTGATTGCGGGCACGAGCGGATACACGTTCCCCGTCGAGAACACGACGATGCGCGAGCCTGCGAACCGCTCGGCGACGAACGCAGGCACGGCCGCATTCATTGCCCAGGTGGAGGCCGGGTTGCCCGCGGTGCCGAACTTCTGGCCCGCCATGAACACGACGTTCGCCGCATCGGGAAGCGCGTCGAGGGCGCGAGGATCGAGCAGATCGGCGGTGATCGGCTCGATCCCGTCGGAGGCGAGCATCGACGCGGCGCTCGCGTTCGACCAGCGCGACACCGCGAGCACGCGGCGACTCGGATCCGCGCGCCTGGCCATCCGCGCGAGCGACGGGCCCATCTTCCCGCCCGCGCCGAGCACGATGAGATCGCCGGGCACGTGCGCGAGCGCGGCGGAGAGCGCGGGCGTCGGGCGCGAGAGTCGCTCCTCGAGCTCCGCGTCGGTGCCGGGTGCGGGCTCGCCGCCTGGCGGATCAGGAGGAGCGGACATTGCCGTCCCGGTCGGCGCTGAGCTCATCCTGCAGTGCGCGGCGCGCGGCGTCGATCGTCGCGCGTGTGCGATCGCGCAGCGTGGCGACATCGGACAGAGTGAGGCCGGCGGTAGGGATGGGCGCGAGCACGCGTGCGCGCGCATGCGCCGGACGGAAGGCGAAGCTGCCCTTCGCCATGCAGTCGCGCGTGCCGGCGATGGCGATCGGCAGGATGGGCGTCTGCGTCTCGATGGCGAGCTGAAACGCGCCGTCCTTGAATGGCAGGAGCTCGTCGGTGCGGGAGCGAGTACCCTCGGCAAAGATCATCACGCTCACTCGGCGCGCGAGCCGATCGCGACACTCGGCGAGCGCGGCGAGCGCGCTCTCACGTTCGCCGCGCCGTACGGGCACGTCGTTGGCCATGCGCATCATCCAGCCCATGATCGGGAGCTGGAAGATCGTGTGCTTGGCCATCCACTTCATCTCCCAGGGAAAGTGTGAGACGATGAAGACGTCCGCGTACGACTCGTGATTGGAGACGACCACGTACGGCCGGCGCGGGTCGTCGGGCGTGTACCCGTCCGTCTCGAAGCGCCACAGCCTGTGGAGGGCTACGTGCGCCACGGCGAGCTGTCGGAACGCTCGGCCGGCGCGGTATCGGCCTTTGTCGAACGGGGCGGTGACGAGCCAGACCGCACTCACGTAGCAGAACCCCACGATGACGACGAACACCACCGCGATCCACGCCCAGGCGCTGCGGATGCGTTGCATGTCGGAGTCCTCTCGAGTGGACGGAGCCGAGGGCGCCGCCAAGGTCAGGCACGAACGAAATCGGGGCGCCACTGCTGCACCGCGCGCTTGACCGCGTCGGCGGTGAGCAGCTCTCCGCGCAGGCAGCGCTCCACGAGCGCCGGCAGCTCCGCATCGCCGGCATAGCGCAGGCCAACGAGCTGCTTCAAGTGCAGTTCCGGAATGCGCTGGCACAGTGCTACCGGAAGGATCGTCGCGAGCCGCAGTCGCATCTCGAGACCGATGACCCGGTTCTGCACGATGATCGCCGACGTGCGGCTGGCCACCAGACCGACGGCGAGCGCGATGGCCACGACGAACAGCCAGACGGTCCAGAGCGACGGCTGCCGGACCGCGACGACCAGCGTGACGAAGACGTTCACGAGGAGGATCGGGAGCGCGACGTAATGATAGAGAGAGAAGAAGCGCCGATGATTGGCGTAGCTCTGGGGCGTCGCGGTCATGTACAGCTCAGCGAGGGAGGTGGGGCATCACGGTGGGCATCACCGAGTCGCCGTGGCCGCGGCCTGCGCGTGGCGCTTGATGCGCGTGAGCATGGCATTGAGGCCGGCCTCGCGTCCCGCGAGCCCGATCCCCTCCATCGTCTGGCGCACGAAGTCGGAGGGGATGCCGAGCGTCGTCTCCGGGGGATGGCCGTTGATCGCCGAGAAGAGGATGGCGAGGAATGCCGCGATCGTCGGTGATTGGCGCGGGTTGAGATCGGCGTAGAAGTAGAGGTTGCCATCGCGGACCTCGGGGAAGAGGTCGACACGCGTCTGGCATTCGGGAACCGTGAACTGGGCACGGTCGAGCGCGAGGAACCGTTCGGGAACGGGCTCGAGCTTCTTCGCGAAGTGCAGCAGGGTTTGCATCTTCTCTTCGCGGCCCAGGGCGCGGAACGTGCTCAGCACACGCGCCACGGATGGGGGGAGCGGGTGTTCGCCGGCCGATTCCGTCATGGCAGGAGATAAACCGCGTGGAGGAGGATGCGTCAAGCGTCGTGCCTCCCCGCGGGACACGATCCATCTTTCACGCACAGAGGAAGAACCGACGATGCCAACGAGAAGCGCGACTGCGGAGTGGAAGGGCGGGTTGAAGGGGCAGGGGAGCTTTCGTGGCCAGACGGGGCTCGCCGCGCAGTACAACGTCAGCTCTCGCTTCGAGAGCGGCGCGGGGTCCAATCCGGAGGAGCTGCTCGCCGCCGCCGACGCGGCGTGCTACAGCATGGCGCTGGGCCTGGCGCTCGAGAAGGATGGCACTCCCGCGACGAGCGTGGAGACCAAGGCCGACTGCACCATCGAGCGGCAAGGCGAGGGGTGGAAGATCACGCGGATGAAGCTCACCGTGCGTGCCGCCGTGCCCAACATCGATCCGGCCAAGTTCGCCTCGATCGCTCAGGCCACGAAGGAAGGCTGTCCGGTGTCAGCTGCGCTGAAGGGCAACGTCCAGATCGAGCTCGACGCGAGCCTCGTCTAGCGGCTCGTCGGACTCGGTCGCCTTGCCTTCCCGTCGCAGCAGCTCACGCTGGATCGCCAGCCAGATGGCGAGACAGGGAAGCGCCAGGCGGTAGGTCGTCATCGTCGGCGTGCGAAGCCACGCGCCCGGCAGGAGCGTCGACGCGATGGGGATGGCGAGCATCACGACGCCGAACAGCGC
>JBDSDB010000191.1:0-12545 GCA_039920785.1 Gemmatimonadaceae bacterium | reverse complement strand
GCGGCCGAGAGCGTCACCGTCGCGCCCGCGCGCGCGAGCGCCCGCGCGCTCGCCGCCGAGCGGGCCGCGGCCGATACGGCTGGCCCCACGCCGTTCGTCGCCACACTGCCGGCACCGCGCGCGTCGCGCACCGTGGCGATGCAACCTCGCGTCGTTCCCGACGTGCGCGGCCTCTCGCTCAGACAGGCGGTGCTCGCGCTTCACTCCGCAGGTTTCCGCGTGAAGCTCGCCGCAGGGACCACGTCGGACACTTGGCCCGCGGCCGGATCGCTCGCGCCCGTCGGCAGCACGGTGCAGCTCACGGGTGCGCAGTGAGCGTGCCGGCTTCGGTGAGCTCCATCCGCGATGCGCTGCGCGCCGCTGGCTTGCTCGTGAGCGAGAGCGGAGCTTCACCCGAGATCGTGACGTCGATCACGGACGACAGTCGCGCGGTCGTGCCGGGCGCACTGTTCCTCGCCGTGCGCGGATCGGAGCGGGATGGCCACGGATTTCTCGCTGTGGCGGCGGAGCGCGGCGCGGTGGCAGCGATCGTGGACGATGCGACTCGCACCGCGCTCCCCGCGCTCGTGGTGACCGATACTCGCCGTGCCGCGGCGGCGGCCGCCGCCGCATTTTATTCCAAACCGGCGGCGTCGCTCAGGCTCGTGGGCGTCACGGGCACGAATGGCAAGACCACCACCGTCGGCATGCTGCGCCACCTGCTCGACGAGCCCGAGGCGCGCGCGGCATCCATCGGGACGCTCGGCGTTCTCGTAGGCGGAGCAGGGGAGCCACTCGACGGGGGGGGCGGGCTCACCACGCCAGGGCCGGTCGAGCTCCAGCGCGTGTTGCGCGTGCTGCACGATCGGGGGGTGCGCACCGTCGCGATGGAGACCTCGTCGCACGCGCTGCACCAGGGGCGCGTCGAGGGCCTCGAGTTCGAGGCAGCCGTGTTCACGAACTTCACGCGCGATCATCTCGACTATCACGAGACGATGGCGGCGTATCTCGCCGCGAAGGCGCTGCTCGTCGGTCAGCTGTCGGCGGGAGGAGCACTCGTCGTCAACGCCGACGATGTGGCGTGGAGCGCGCTCCCCCCAGCGCCGCGCACCGTGCGCTACGGCACTGCAAAGGGCGTGGACGTGCGCGCGAGCGACGTCCGATGTCTGCCCGACGGCAGCACCGTCACGATGGCCATGGGCGGACAAGAGTATCATGTGAAGCTGCCGCTCCTCGGTGACTTCAACGTGACCAACGCGCTCGCGGCGGCGGCGTGTGCGTGGGCGCTCGGGCTCGCGCCGGCGGAGATCGTCACGCGACTCGCGACGCTGCCTCAGGTGCCTGGCCGTCTCGAGATCGTGCGCGCGCGACCCACCGTGCTTCGCGACTACGCGCACACGCCCGATGCGCTCGAGCGCGCGATCCACGCGGTGCGACCGTTCACGACCGGACGATTGATCGTGGTGTTCGGCTGTGGCGGCGACCGCGATCGCGGCAAGCGTCCGGAGATGGGGCGCATCGCCGCCGCCGGAGCGGACGTCGCGATCGTCACGAGCGACAACCCGCGCACCGAGGACCCGGAACGCATCCTCGACGATATCGAGGCCGGGATGGGCGCGACGGCGCACGAGCGCATCGAGGACCGGCGCGACGCCATCGCGCGCGCGCTCGAGATCGCGACACCGGACGATCTCGTGCTGCTCGCGGGGAAGGGGCACGAGACGTACCAGGTCCGCGGTACCACCAGGCTGCCGTTCGACGAACGGATGATCGTGCACGAGATTCTCTCTGACGGAGTGACCTGATGGCCGACGCCGCGACCCCGCAGGCGAGTGCGCTCGAGCAGCCGCGCTTCTGGACTCTCGATCGCGTGGCTGACGCTCTGGGCGACGGGCCGCGCGGATCCACCGCGCTCGCGCGCATCGCCACCGATACGCGCAGCATCGCCGCGGGCGACTGCTTCGTCGCCCTCGTGGGAGAGACGTTCGACGCGCACGACTACCTCGCCGAGGCGGTGGGCAAGGGCGCGGCGGCGCTCGTCGTCAACGATGCGAAGCGCGCCGCCGGACTCGGCGTGCCCGTGTTCGAGGTCGCCGACACGCAGCGAGCGCTTGGTCGCTTGGCACTGTACCGTCGGCGCGTATGGGGGAGGCCCGTGATCGGCGTCGTCGGCACGAACGGGAAGACGAGCACGAAAGAGCTTCTTCGCGCCGCGCTGTCCAGTGTGCTGCGCGTGCATGCGACGGTCGGGAACTACAACAACCTCGTCGGCGTGCCGCTCACCCTGTTCGCCCTGCCCGACGATGCCGACGTCGCCGTGATCGAGATGGGAACGAATCAGCCAGGCGAGGTCGCGGCGCTGCGCGCGATCGTGGAGCCGGACGTGGTCGTGGTGACGTCGATCGCCGAGGAGCATCTCGAAGGTCTCGGAGACCTGGCGGGCGTGCTGCGCGAGGAGATGAGCGCATGCGACGCTGCCCCGCTGGCCGTGGTACCGGCATCGCAGACGGAGGTCGTCGACGCGGCGCGCTCGCGCGCGCGTCGCACCGTGAGCGCCGGTCTGGACGAAGGCGATGCGCGCGCGGAGCGTTGGGGGATCGATGCCGACGGGCAGGGATGGCTCGAGTTGGAGGGCAGCATGGTGCGCGTGCCCCTGCGCGGTGTGCACAACCTGCGCAACGCGATGCTCGCGCTCGTCGTCGCGCGCGAGTCCGGCGTGTCGCTGGCCGACGCGGCGCGGGGGATCGGCGCGATGCCGTCGCCTCCGATGCGCGTGCACTTCGAGTCGCACGGCCGCGCGACGGTGATCAACGACGCGTACAACTCGAATCCTGGTTCTGCGCGCGCGGCTCTCGAGCTGCTGGAGCACGCGGGCGCTGGGCGGCAACGGGTCGCCGTGCTCGGCACCATGCTCGAGCTCGGCGCGCAGGCCGACCGTCTACACGACGAGATGGCCCTGGCCGCGCTGGATGGCCCCATCGAGCTGGTGGTGGGCGTCGGGGGTTTTGCCGAGGCGCTGGCACGTGTTGCGCCCGGAGACTCGCGCGTCGCGATGGGCGCCGACCCCGCCGCGGCGTGGGACGCGGCGCGTTCGCGCGTCCATCCGGACGCGGTTATTCTGCTCAAGGGATCGCGCGGCGTTCGCCTGGAGCGGCTTGTGCCCCTGATCTCGGAGTGGGCGTCGGCCACCGTCTGACCACTTCGCTCGCATCTCGCCGGACCACGCCCCACGACTGGATCACTTGCTCTATTACCTGGCCATCAAGCTCGTCCCGTACTACGGCGCGCTCCGGATCTTCAACTACATCACGTTTCGTGCGGCGGCCGCGGCGGTCACCGCGATCCTGCTCGGCTTCATCGTCGGGCCGATGATTCTGAAGCGGCTCGACAACGCGTCGAACTACCAGGTCGTTCGCGAAGGCACGCCCGACTCGCACGCCGCCAAGTCCAAGACCCCCACGATGGGCGGGCTGATCTTCCTCTTCTCGGCGCTCGGCGCGACAGTGCTCTGGTCGCGCGTATTCAGCCACTACGTGCTGGCCGCCCTCGGGGTCACGATCTGGATGGGCGGCATCGGCCTCATCGACGACCTGCTCAAACTCAAGCAGAAGCGGCTCGGCCTCAAGAACGAAGGGCTCGTCGAGCGCTACAAGCTGGTCGGGCAGGTGTCCATGGGTCTCGCGCTCGGCACCTACCTCTGGCTGCGGCCCATCGCTGAGAATCTGCCGGGCGCATCGACGACGCTGCCCTTCTACAAGTACGTGCTGCTCGTGCCGACCCTGCCCATCCTGTACGTCTTCTTCACGACGTTCATCCTGACGGGCGTGTCCAACGCGGTGAACCTCACCGACGGGTTGGACGGCCTCGCCGCCGGACTGAGTGCGATCGCCTTTGCCGTGCTCGCGATCTTCGCCTACCTGATCGGCCGCGTGGACACGTCGGCCTATCTCGGCATCTTCTACCTCCGCCACGCCGGCGAACTGACGATCTACTGCTCGGCGATGTTCGGCGCGCTGATCGGCTTTCTCTGGTACAACACCTATCCCGCACAGGTCTTCATGGGCGACACGGGCTCGCTGGCGCTCGGCGGGGCGATGGGCGCCGTCGCCATCCTCCTCAAGTCCGAGTTCCTCCTCATCTTCATCGCCGGCGTGTTTCTGGCCGAGACGATCTCCGTGCTGCTGCAGCGCTTCGTGTTCAAGTACCGCAAGCGCCGGTATGGGCTCGAATACGCGCGCGAGCATCGCGTCTTTCTTCGAGCGCCGCTGCACCACCACTTCGAGGTGAAGGGCTGGAGCGAGCAGCAGGTGGTGGTGCGCTTCTGGATTCTCGGGATCATCGGCGCCTTTCTGGCGCTGAGCACCTTGAAGGTCCGGTAACGTGCCTGTCCGCTCACTCACCGAAGCGCTACCTGCGGCCTGGACGCGCGGCGAGATCAGCGTCATCGGGCTCGCGCGAAGCGGGCGCGCCGTCGCCGAGTTGCTCGCACGCTCCGGTGCGGCGGTGTACGCGAGCGACGCCGGCTCCGACGATGCGGTGGATCGTGCCGCGCGGGTGCTCGCACCGCTGGGCGTCGTCGTGCAGCGCGGCGGTCACGACCTCGCGCGCATCGCGGCCAGCGCGCTGGTCGTCGCGAGTCCCGGCGTTCCACCCGACGCACCCCCGCTCCAATCGGCTCGAGATGCCGGCGTCAGAATCGTCAGCGAGCTCGAAGTCGCGCTGCAGTATCTGCCCGGCCAGCGCTACATCGCCGTGACCGGCACCAATGGCAAGACGACGACGACCGCGCTGATCCATCGTCTGCTCGAGGGGCTGGGCTACCACAGCGTCGCGGCGGGAAACATCGGCACGCCGCTCGCCGAGGTGGCACTGCGCGCCGAACAGCCCGATTGGATCGCGCTCGAGACGTCGTCGTTCCAGCTCCACGACACGCCGAGCATCGCGCCCTTGGCGGGCGTGTTGACCAACCTGTCGGCGAACCATCTGGACCGGTACGCGACCGTCGAGGAATACTTCGCCGACAAGGCGCTGCTCTTCCGGAACGCGACCGCGCATTCGGTGTGGGTGACGAACGCCGACGACTCCGACTCGCAAGCGATGGCTGCGGGCGTCCCCGGCCGGCATCACCGTTTCACGACACACGCCGGCGAAGGCGGCGGCTACTACGATCGTGCGCGCGACCTCCTCATCGTGCTCGGCGCGCCGCTTGTCGCGCGCTCCGATCTTGCGCTGCTCGGCGATCACAATGTCGCCAACGCGCTCGCTGCGGCACTCGCCGTGATGGGCGCCGACGAGTCGCATCGCACCGACGATGCGCGAGGCCGGATCGGCGACGCGCTTCGGAGCTTCCGCGCCCTGGAGCATCGGATCGAGCCCGCGGGCAGCTACGCCGGCGTCGAGTGGATCAACGACTCCAAGTCGACGAACGTGGCATCGACGCTCGTGGCGCTGCGCGGCATGCGACAGCCCACCGTCCTTCTGATCGGCGGACGGCACAAGGGCGAGCCGTACACGGCGCTCGCCGACGAGCTGCGTCGCACGGCGCGAGCGGTGCTCGCCTATGGCGAATCCGCTCCCATCGTCGAGGCCGACCTCGACGGCGTGGTGCCAGTGGAGCGGCTGGACGCGTCGTTCGCGGACGTGCTCGCGCGCGCGCGTGTGCTGGCGCAGCCGGGCGACGCCGTGCTGCTCTCCCCAGCCTGTTCCAGCTACGACATGTTCGACAACTACGAGCAGCGAGGCCGCGAGTTCAAGCGGATCGCCGCGCAGCTCGGCGACGCCGCCCCGTGAGCACGGCTGCCGCCGTGCGCGACCGGCCCATCGCCATGGCGCAGGTGCGCGAGCGCTGGCGCATGGGAGCGGAAGCGCGCGGACTGATCCTCGTGATGTCGATGGTCCTCGCGTTCGGGCTCGCGGTCCTCTACAGCGCGAGCGCCATCGACGCCGTCCAGCGCAATCGGGAAAGTTGGTACTACATCACTCGCCAGATGACCGGGGTCGGTGCCGGCATGGTGGGCTTCGCCGTGGCGGCCAAGCTGGACGCGGAGAAGTGGCACGCGTGGGCGTGGCCGGTGATGTGGATCGCCATCGTCAGCCTGCTGCTCTGCCTCGTGCTGCCCGAGAGCGTCGCGCCCCGAATCAACGGCTCACGGCGCTTCCTGTTCGGCAGCTCGTTCCAGCCGTCGGAGTTCGGCAAGCTGGCCGTCGTCATCTGGACCTCGATGCTCATCGTGAAGAAGGGCGACCAGCTGCGCCGACTCACCAAAGGCGTACTTCCATTCTTCGTCGTGATCGGCCTGCTCGACGTGCTCGCCGCGCTCGAGCCGGACCTGTCGGTGGCGATGCTCTACACGCTCGTGCTCGCGGTGCTCCTGTTCGCCGGCGGTGTGCGCATCGCGCACTTCGTGCTGCTCTGCGCGCTGGCCATCCCGCTGCTCTGGACCAAGATCCAGCACGCGCAGTACGCCCTCATGCGACTGAGCGCCTTCCTCGACCCGGGCACGGCGCCGGCCGAGGTCAGCTATCAGCTCAAGCAGTCGTTGATCGCCGTCGGCTCCGGCGGCCTGTTCGGCGTCGGCTTCGGACAGGGCCGACAGCAGTACGGCTTCCTCCCCTTTCCCTACAGCGACTTCATCGCGAGCAACATCGGCGAGGAGTGGGGGTTCCTCGGACTCGCCGCGATCACGCTCGCCTTTGCCGCGTACGCCCTGCTCGGTTTCCGCATCGCGCGCCGCGCACGAACGCCCTTCCTGCAGCTCGTTGCCGTCGGACTCACCTTCGTCACGGTCATCACGGCGTACTTGCACATCGGCGTCGCGATCGGGCTGCTGCCGACCACGGGGCTCACCCTGCCGTTCGTCTCGTATGGCCGCTCCAACATCGTGCTGTCGATGTTTCTCACTGGCATTCTCGTGAACATCGGGAGTACGAAGGAGCGAGTGATCGGCGAGCGCGCCACCGATCCGCTCTCGCACACCTCGGCCTGACGATGGCCGTCGCTCCCGACCGGGTCACGGTTCTGTTCGCGGGGGGAGGGACGGGTGGACACCTCTACCCGGGCATCGCCATCGCGCGCACCCTCGTGCGGCTACAGCCTCGAGTGCGACCGTATTTCATCGGCGCGGAGCGCGGCGTGGAGAAGCAGGTGCTGCCGACCACCGAGTTCCCGCACCTGTTGCTCGACCTCCACCCGCTCTATCGCGATCATCCTATCCAGAACTGGCGGACGATTCGCGGTGCACTCGGCGCCTGGCGAGCCGTCGGCGCGCTCGCCCGCCGGGAGCGGCCCGCGCTGATCGTCGGCACGGGAGGTTACGCGGCCGGTGTCGCGCTCGCGTACGCGGTTGCGCACCGTATCCCGATCGTGCAGCAGGCCGGCGATAGCCACCCAGGGCTCACGGCCCGCGCGTTCCGGCGCTGGACGCGCGAGACCTACCTCGCGTTCCCCGAGGCCGCGACGGTCCTCGGCGGCGATCCGTCGCAGCTCGTCGACACCGGGGCGCCGATCGAGCCGCCGCCCGAGCCTCGTCCCGACCGCGCCGCGGCACGCGTCGCCTGGGGATTTCCGCCGGCCGGCGGCCGGGTGCTGCTCATTTACGGCGGCAGCCAGGGTTCGCGCGCCATGAATCTGGTCGTAGCCGAATGGGTGAAGGCCGGTCTGCCCGACGACCTGCACGTTGTCTGGATGACGGGCAGGGCGAGCCACGCCGAGTTCGCCGCTCTGGACGGCGCGCGTGTGAAGGTGCGGGAATATCTGTCTCCCATCGCCGATGCCTACGCCGCGGCGGACCTGGCGCTCGTGCGGGCCGGGGCGATGACCACCGCCGAGCTGTTCGCGTGGGGAATCCCCGCCATCCTCGTTCCGCTTCCGACTGCGGCCGCGGACCACCAGAGCCACAACGCGCGCGCGCTCGAGGCCGCGGGAGCGGCGATCCATCTGCCGCAGTCCGAGCTCACCGCCGCTCGACTAGATTCCGTCGTTCTCGAGCTGCTTGCCGATCCGGCCGCGATGGCCCGACTGGCCGCCGGCGCCGCGGCACGAGCTCGGCCCGACGCGGCGGAGGCCATTGCGCGGCGCATACTTACCTTGCTCGACCTCCAGCAGATTCGCTCTTGAGGAGCGCTGACGCGGTGGTCTATATTGCCCCGCCGTCATGACCCGCCTCTTCGATCCCGCCGACTCGCGCCCCATCCACTTCGTCGGCATCGCCGGCGCCGGAATGAGCGCTCTGGCCGAGCTCTTCACCCTTCGCGGCCTGCATGTCACGGGCTGCGACGCACACCCCGAGAACGCGCCCGACCTCATCCGACGGGGCATCGCGGTGTCGTCCGGTCACTCGCCCTCGCATGTTGCCGGCGCCCGCGCGCTGGTGGTCACGTCGGCAATGCCGAAGGACCACCCCGAGATCGTACGTGCACGCGAGCTCGGCCTTCCCGTGATCCGGCGCGCCGAGGCCCTGGGAGAGGCCACCGCGGGAGCCACGCTCGTGGGCGTTGCCGGCACGCACGGCAAATCCACCACCACGGTGATGGCGACGGAAGCACTGGCCGCCGCCGGTCTGGATCCCACCGGGTACGTGGGCGCACGGGTGACTCGGTGGGGCGGCAATCTCAGAGCCGGCAGCGCCGAGCGGTTCGTCGTGGAGGCGGACGAGTACGACCGATCCTTCCTGGCGCTCTCGCCCACGGTCGCCGTGGTCACCAACCTGGAGGTCGACCACCTCGACATCTACGCCGACCTGGCCGACCTGGAGCGCACCTTCGCACAGTTCGTCCGCCGCGCACGCTACGTCGTGCTGTGTGCCGACGACATCGGCGCGAACGCGTTGCCCACGCCGGCCAGCGCCGAGGTGATCCGCTACGGGATCACTTCGCCCGACGCTCGGCTGCGCGCCGTGGATCTTCGGCGCGAGGGGTTGGGCACCGTCTTCACCGTAGTGTACGACGGCGAGCCGCAGGGCGACGTCTGCATCGCCGTGCCCGGCGACCACAACGTGCGCAACGCGCTCGCCGCGCTCGCCGCAGGCATCGCGCTCGGCGCCGAGGTGTCCGCGATGGCGCCGGGACTCGCCGCGTTCCGCGGGGTGGAGCGACGCTTTCAGCTCCTCGGCGAGATCAACGGCGCGATGGTGGTGGACGACTACGCGCACCATCCAACCGAGGTACGCGCTTCCATCGAGGCGGCGCGCGGTGCGGCACCCGAGCAGCGTCTCGTCGTGGCGTTCCAGCCGCATCTCTTCTCTCGCACCCGGGACTTCGCTCGCGAATTCGCCGACGCGCTGCTGCTCGCCGACGTCGTATATCTGGCCGACATCTATGCGGCGCGTGAGGCGCCACTACCGGGAGTCACGAGCGACCTGATCGCCGCCGAGATGGCCGAGCAGGGGAGGGCTCCGTTCTGGCGAGGCCCATGTGCGGCGCTCGCTCCCGCGCTCGCCAAGGCGCTCGCGAGGGGTGACCTGATCATCACGATGGGTGCGGGCGACGTCACTCGCGTCGGGCCCGCGCTCTTCGCAGCGCTCGGTGGGACCCCGTCATGACGCCGGACAGTGCGGAGCAGCCCACCGGCGGATTCCTCGCGCGTCGCTGGCGCATCGTGCTCGTCGGCATCGGCCTCCTGCTGCTCGCGACGAGTCCGCTCTGGGGACCAGGCACGCTGCGCCGCCTCGCGTACTTCCGCGTGCGCAAGGTGGAGATCCTTGGGCTCCGCTATACTGCGCCGGGCGAGTTGCTCGAGCGCATGCGGGTGGACACGTCGCGCAGCGTCTGGGATCCGCTCGCTCCGCTCGAGGCGCGCGTTCGCTCGCATCCGCAGGTGGAGCGCGTTGTCGTGTCGCGCAGGCTGCCGGGCACCATCGTCGTCCAGGTGACGGAGCGTCATCCTGTCGCGCTCGTGAATGGACCGGGCGGGCTGCGCGCCGTGGACGAGCGAGGCGTGCGCCTGCCGCTCGACCCCAGCCGCACGCCCGTGGATGCGCCGATCCTCACGGCGGCGCCGCGTGACACCATGGTGTATCATCTACTGGGCGCGATGCAGCGCGAGGCGCCGGCACTTTATGCGAAGCTCAGCTCGATCCGCTCCACGGGCGCGGACGAGATCATGTTACAGATCGCCGACCTCTCCGTCCGGGCGATGACGAGCGTTACGCTCGCGCGTCTGGCTGACATCGACCCCGTCGAGCGCGACCTCGCGCGGCGCCAGCTACGCCCCGCTGAAATCGATCTCCGTTACCGCGACCAAGTGATCGCTAGACTGCCATGAACTCGGACCGCCTCGTCGCTGGACTGGATATCGGCTCGGCCAAGACGACCGCCATCATTGGCGAGGTCATGGCGACCTCGCAAGGCAACACCACCGTGAAGGTGCTGGGAGTAGGCCAGGCGCGCACCACCGGGATGCGGCGAGGCGTCGTCTCGGACATCGAGGAGACGACACGCTCCATCCGGAAAGCGCTGCAGGATGCCGAGCGGATGGCGGGCGCATCGATCACCGAGGTGTACACCGGCATCGCCGGGGAGCACGTGCGGGCGATGACCTCCAAGGGGATCGTCGCCGTGAGCAACGACGAGATCATCAAGTCCGACGTCGATCGCGCCAACGAGGTGGCGCGCGCGCAGGCGATCCCACAGGACCGCGAACTGCTGCACGCCATCCCGCAGGAGTACACCGTCGACAAGGACACCGGCATTCGGGATCCGCTCGGGATGAGCGGCACTCGGCTGGAGACGGAGATGTATCTCGTGACGATCGGCTCGTCGCCGGCGCTCAACCTGCGCAAGAGTGTGGAGCGCGCCGGCTACAAGGTGCGCGAGCTCGTGCTCGAGCCGCTGGCGAGCGCGCTAGCCGTGCTCACCGAGGACGAGAAGGAGCTCGGCGTCGCACTCGTGGAGATGGGCGCGGGCACGACGGACCTCGCCGTGTTCCACGAAGGCAAGATCCGCCATCTGGGCACGATCGCATTCGGCGGCAACAACGTCACGAGCGACATCGTGCACGGTCTGGGCGTGACGCAGGCCGACGCGGAACGGCTCAAGGAGAAGTACGGCTGCGCGTACGAGCCGCTCGTCGATCCGAGCGAGATCATCCAGCTTCCGAGCACCGTGGCGCAGGGCGACCGCCAGATTCCACGCGAGCTTCTGGCGCACATCATCCACCAACGTATGGATGAAATATTCGACCTTGTGCAGCGCGACGTCTCGTCGGCCGGATTCGCGGGGAAGCTGAGCGCGGGTGTCGTGCTCACCGGCGGCGCGGCGGCGATGCAGGGCAGCGCGGAGCTGGCGAGCGACGTGTTCGGGACGGGCGTGCGCGTGGGCGCGCCGTCGGAGCAGCTCAGTGGTCTGAGCGATTCAGTCGACGCGCCGCGGTTCGCGACCGTGGTGGGGCTCGCGCTCTATGGCGCGCATCGCATCGCGCTCGGCTCGGCGACGGCGTCGGCCAAGCGGATCAAGCTGCCGAGCGGCGGCGGGATGGACAAGCTCGGAGAGAAGATCAAGTTCTGGTTGCAGGACTTCTTCTAGTTGCTCGGCGCCGTGCGACGGCGGCTGCGCGTGATCACGCTTCGGCGGAGTCATAAACGTGATGTACGAGACGCCGCTGTGGATAACGCAGCGGCATTTTTCGTGTACTATTTGCGGTTCTCGTTCGTCTTCAGGCATCGCAGAGAAAGGGCTGGCCGGAATCTTGGAGAACGTTATATTGCCCCATCGTTTCAAGGGCCTCCGGTTCCGCCTTTCCTTCCGCTCCCACCGTGGCAGTGCCCCGTAGTGCCCCGCCTTCCTGGTTCACCCTCGCACACCTCGTCGTAGGGGAGTGTCGTTTTCAATGATCTTCGAATTCGAAGAGAGCGCGGCGCAAAACGCTCGCATGAAAGTCGTTGGCGTCGGTGGTGGCGGGGGTAACGCCGTCAACCGGATGATCGACGAGCATCTCGAGGGCGTGGAGTTCATCTCCGTCAACACGGATGCGCAGGCGCTGCTGTCGTCCAAGTCGGATCTCAAGATTCAGATCGGCAAGAAGCTGACGCGCGGCCTTGGGGCCGGCGCGCGGCCCGAGGTGGGCAAGCAGGCCATCGAGGAGAGTCGCGAGGAGATGATGAAGGCGGTCTCCGGTGCGGACCTCGTCTTCATCACCTGCGGCATGGGTGGCGGCACCGGTACCGGCGCGGCTCCCGAAATCTGCGCGCTCGCGCGCGAGCAGGGCGCGCTCACCGTCGGCATCGTCACACGCCCGTTCCTCTTCGAGGGACGCAAGCGGATGCGGCAGGCGGACGCGGGCATCGCCGAGATGCGCAAGCACGTCGACACGATGATCGTCGTGCCGAACGAGCGGTTGCTCGCCGTGGTCGGCAAGGGCATTCCCTTCCAGGACGCGCTCAAGAAGGCCGACGAGGTTCTGCTGCACGCCACGCAGGGCATCTCCTCGCTGATCAGCGTCACGGGTCTCGTGAACGTCGATTTCGCCGACGTGCGCACCGTGATGCAGAGCGGTGGGTCGGCGCTCATGGGCACCGGCATCGGCCGCGGTGAGAACCGTGCGATGGAGGCGGCGCAGCAGGCCATCTCCA
>JBDSDB010000190.1:0-4008 GCA_039920785.1 Gemmatimonadaceae bacterium | reverse complement strand
CAGCTCGACACGGCGGGCGCCGACGTGTACTACCGGGCGCTCCAGGGCGACACGACGCCGAAGCCCGTGGCCAACAGCGCCGCGATCGAGATCATGCCGCGCATCTCGCCCGACGGCCGGTGGATCGCCTTCGTGACCGATGAGTCGGGAGTGAACCAGGTCGTCGTGCAGCCCTTTCCGGGGCCTGGTGCGCGTACCCAGCTCTCGACGGCGGGCGGCACGGAGCCCGTGTGGTCGCGCGACGGCGCGCGCGTGTTCTATCGCGCCGACGGACGAATGATCGCCGCGCGAGTGCACGCCGTTCCGGCGTTCGGCGTGGTCGGACGCGATACGCTCTTCCTCGATGAGTTCGCGCACTCCACCAATCCGCACGCGAACTTCGACGCGTCGCCCGATGGCACGCACCTGCTGCTGCTGAAGCCCGTCAGTGAGGACGAGCTGGTCGTCGTGTCGGGCTGGAGCGCGGGGCTCGAGGCCGCCCTCGCACAGAAGCGCGTGCCGTAGCGCGGTTGCTCCAGGAATGACCTCGAGACCGATGTCGAGAACCGCGGGCCGGCTCCGACTCATGGGTGAGGACGACGACGGACCATCACCCAACCCGGAACGCCGATGTCTACCTCCGGCACCGGACGCCTCCCGTCTCGATCGCGACCAACAGTCTTTTACTTCGAGGATTACATCATGCGTGGAATCAAATCGTGTCTCTGGTTCGCCACCGAAGCCGAGGCCGCGGCGACGTACTACGTGTCGCTCTTTCCGGACTCGCGGATGGGCAGCGTGATGCGCGCCGGCGATGCAGTGATCGCCGTGGACTTCGAGCTCAATGGACAACCGTTCATGGCGCTCAATGGCAGGCAGAGTGTGGGATTCACCGACGCAGTGTCGTTCGTGGTGCCCTGTGAGACGCAGGCCGACGTGGACCTTTACTGGCATGCGCTCGTGAGCGAGGGCGGCGAGGAAGGACAGTGCGGCTGGCTCAAGGACCGCTTCGGCGTCTCGTGGCAGATCGTGCCGAACGAGCTCGGCGCGCTGCTGGGCGATCCCGATCGCGAGAAGGCCGGCCGAGCGTTGCAGGCGATGCTCGGCATGCGGAAGCTCGACATCGCCGCGCTCCGCAGCGCGCGCGACGGCGAGGTGGCAGCCAGCACGCCGTGAGCATGGTCTCCGCCGCATGACGAGCACGGAGCGCGGTGAGCCGAGCGTCGAAGGCGACGCGTCCGCCGCGCTCAGGCGTGTGATGCTGGCGATCGTGCTCATCGGTGCAGGAGGGCTCGAGCTCGAGCTGCTCCTGATCGAACATTTCGAGTCCGCGTGGCAGTTCACACCGCTCGTACTGCTCGCAGGCGTTCTCGGACTCGGCGCCGTGCTGGCGTGGCGGCCGAGTCCGCGCGCGGTACGGATCTTCCAAGCGCTGATGTCGCTCTGCGTGGTCGCCGGTGTGCTCGGCGTCTACCTGCACTACCGTGGCAACGTCGAGTTCGAACTGGAGCGAGAACCGTTGCGACACGGGCTCGATCTATTCTGGGAGGCCGTCCGCGGCGCGACGCCGGCGCTCGCTCCCGGTGCGCTGTCGCAACTCGGGCTCCTGGGGCTGGCGTACACCTTCCGCCATCCCGCGCTTCGCCGCCCCGTAGCACATTCGGCACCAGGGCCGAACGCCAACTCTCCGGAGACACCATGACTCGCACTCGCATCGCCAGCAGCCCATCCCTCACCGCCCGCGCGGCGGCCGCGCTCCTCGTCGTCTTCGTCGTCGCCTGCCAATCCGGCTCGAGCGACGCCGCCCAGGCCGACAGCGCCGCAACGTCCGCGGCCTCGGCGGCCGGCACGTCGGCACCCACGACTGCCGTCCAACTGGAAAATCGCCCCGCTGGGATGGTGGATTCCGCGGCCGGCATGGCCGCCACCTCAGTCGCCCTGCTCGATCCCAACACGGCGACGCGCGTGGAGCTCGTCGCCGTCCCCGGCATGACCGCCGCCGCTGCGGACGCGCTCATCGCGGGGCGCCCGCACCAGACGATGCTCGCCGTGGATCAGGTCCTCGCCAAGCACCTCGGCGCCGAGGTGCGGAAGACCGTGTACGCGCGCGTCTTCAAGCCGCTCGACCTCAACACCGCCACGGGGCCGGAGATCCTGCTCGTTCCCGGCGTCGGCGCGCGCATGCGGCACGAGTTCGAGGAGTATCGCCCGTACAAGTCGATCGAACAGTTCCGCCGAGAGATCGGCAAGTACGTGGACAAGGCGGAGGTCGCGCGGCTCGAGCAGTACGTGGCCGTCAAGTAAGCGGGGCAGGGGCAGGCGAACAGACCGCGCGGAGTTGCTCCGCGCACGCGCGCGCACGATCGGCTCACTGTCGGCGTGCGCGCGCTCGCGTACATTCCCGCGACGGTCGGCCCGTTCCCCAGTCATCCAATCACCAGATCAATGTCCGCTCTGCGAATCACGGTCGGCGCTGTCGCCACGGCCTCGTTGGTCTTCCTCTCGAGCACGGCCATGGCTCAGGGCCCCACGCGCGCGGCGAGCTTTCCGTATCGTGACTCGCGGCTGCCGGTGGAACGCCGAATCGACGATCTGCTCCGTCGCATGACGCTGGAGGAGAAGGTCGCGCAGATGCTCAGCTTCTGGCAGACCGGCAAGGGGATGATCACCGACGCCACCACCCAGCAGTTCGATCCGAGGAGAGCGCCGCGCTGGTTCCGAGTGGGCATCGGCCGCATCGAGCGGCCGAGCGACGGGCATGGGGCGCGCGCGGAGGCGGAGTTCACCAACGCCGTCCAGCGATGGACGCGCGACAGCACGCGGCTCGGCATTCCCGTGCTCTTCCACGAGGAAGCGCTGCACGGCCTTCAAGGGCCCGAGGCGACGAGCTTCCCGCAGGCGATCGCGATGGCAAGCAGCTGGAACCCCGAGCTGGTGGAGCGCGTCTTCGCCACCGTCTCCGCCGAGGTTCGCGCGCGCGGGGCGCATCAGGTGTTGGCGCCGGTGGTGGACGTCGCGCGCGAGCCGCGCTGGGGCCGCATCGAGGAGACCTATGGTGAGGACCCGTACCTTGCCTCGCGCCTTGGCGTCGCGGCGATTCGCGGATTCCAGGGCACGGGACGTCTCACCGGCGCGACACCATCGATGCCCGCCGACCGCACGATCGCCACCCTCAAGCACATGACCGGGCACGGGCAGCCGGAGTCGGGCACCAACACCGGCCCCGCACCGCTGGGCGAGAACACGCTGCGCAACTACTTCTTCCCGCCGTTCGAGGCGGGAGTGAAGGAGGCGCACGTGGGCAGCCTCATGCCGTCGTACAATGAGGTGGACGGCGTTCCGTCGCACGCCAATGTGTGGATGCTGCGCGACGTGCTGCGCGGCGAATGGGGCTTCGACGGCACGATCGTCTCGGATTGGTTCGCCATCGCCGACCTGGTGAACCGGCATCACGTGGCCGCCGACACCGCCGACGCGGTGCGCCAGGCGCTCGCCGCCACGGTGGACGTGGACCTTCCGGACATCGCTTCTTTCACCAGGATCGCCGACGAGGTGCGTGCCGGACGCGTGCAGCAGCGCTCGATCGACGCGGCCGTGCGCCGGCTCCTGCGTGCCAAGTTCGCGCTCGGCCTGTTCGAGAACCCGTTCGTCGACGCCGCGCGCGCCGACAGCATCTCGGGCGCCGCCGCGCACCGTGCGCTCGCGCTCGACGCGGCGCGTCAGTCGATCGTGCTGCTTCGCAACGAGGGAGGCGCCCTTCCGCTGCGCGTCGACGCTGCGCGGCGCATCGCCGTCATCGGACCCCATGCGGCCGAGGTGCTGCTCGGCGGCTACGCGGGACGGCCGCGATTCTCGGTGAGCATTCTGGAGGGCATCCGCAAGCGCGCGAGCGGCGCGACGGTGGACTACGCCGAAGGGGTGCGTCTCACCGAGGACACGACGTTCACGAAGGAGCCGCAGCCGCACATGAGCGGAGAGCGCTCGATGCCGCGTTGGAGCGCCGATCGTGTCGCGCTCGCGGACTCCGCG
>JBDSDB010000189.1:0-4235 GCA_039920785.1 Gemmatimonadaceae bacterium | reverse complement strand
CGTCACACCATCGATGCTCTCCAGCGCGCGCTGAACGCTCGCGATACAACCGCCGCAGTGCATGCCGTCGATCGTGAGATTGGCCTGTGTCATGAGTGTGCTCCAGGGGCTTTTATGCATAGGGGCTTGGGGTATACTAGCATACCCCCCTCCACTATGTCAAGCCAGCGTTGGTGGCCTCGCCGTTCGAGCGAAGACGAGTGTCATGCTCAGATCTCTTAACAGCCGCTCTCTCTAGTGGCGCAATGGCCCGGCCAGTCGTAGCTTTTGGCGCCAACTCGCCGAGCGACCGATGGACCTTGGTTCCTCCCTTCCCGCCACACATGAACGACGGAGTTCTCGGGGCCGACCCCTCAACAATCCGTGATTGATCGTCTGGTTGCGGCATTGGCGGACCGATACACCATCGAGCGCGAGCTCGGCGCCGGTGGCATGGCCACCGTGTACCTCGCGCGCGACCGCCGGCACGAGCGCGAGGTAGCGATCAAGGTCCTTCGCGAGGACCTGTCGGCGTCGCTCGGAGCGGGACGCTTCCTGCGCGAAGTAAAGATTGCCGCGCAACTGCAGCATCCGAACATCCTGCCGTTGCTCGACTCCGGCGAAGCGGCCGGCGTCCTGTATTTCGTCATGCCCTACATCAAGGGGCAGTCGCTGCGTGAACGCCTCGCACGCGACGGCGAGCTGCCGGTGCACGATGCGGTGCGCCTGCTCACCGAGGTCGTGGACGCGCTCGTCGAAGCGCACGCGCACGGCGTGGTACATCGCGACATCAAGCCGGACAACGTGATGCTCTCGGCGCGCCACGCGCTCGTCACGGATTTCGGCGTAGCGAAGGCCATCAGCGAAGCCACCGGACGCAATGCGGTCACCACGCTCGGCGTCGCCGTCGGCACGCCGACGTACATGTCACCGGAGCAGGCAGCCGCGGACCCGCACGTCGATCATCGCTCGGATATCTATTCCGTGGGGGTGATGGCGTACGAGATGCTCACGGGGCGCCCACCGTTCGTCGGCAATTCGCCACAGCAGGTACTGGCGGCACACGTGACGGAAGCACCGGATCCGGTATCGAAACGGCGTCCGGCAATTCCGGCGGAGCTCCAGCAAGTCGTCATGCGATGTCTGGCGAAGCGGCCGGCCGACCGTTTTCAAAGCGCGGTCGAGTTGTACGCGGCGCTCGAACCGCTGGCGACGCCGAGCACCGGGATCACGCCGACGCACACACACCCGACCGATACGACTGCGCGGACGGCTCGCGGCAAGCTGCTCGTGGCGGGCGCGATTGTCGTTGTCCTCGGCGCGACCGCGGCGGCGCTCATGAGTCGCGGCTCGACGAAGAAGACACCGATCACATTCGATCGCGTGCGACTCACGACGAGCGGGTCGGCATTCAGGCCCGCTGTCTCACCCGACGGCAAGCAGGTCTCATTTGTCGAAGCGATCTGCCTGTCCGACAGCGTCCCGTGCCGCCAACGAGTGGTTGTGCAGGACATCGCTAGCGGCGCGCGGCAGGTTGTCCTCGACAGCGCGGACGGCGCGTTTTTTCGGACGATCTGGAGCGCGACCGGTACCTGGCTGGCGATGGCCTTCGACACACACACAGATATCCAGTCTCGCCTCGGAGGGCCGGCAGTGACGGTTGGAATGGCGGTAGCGTTCACTCCGCGAGGCGACACGGCGTTGGTCCTAACGAACAGAGACCCGACCAACGGCCTGCCAGTGTATCTGAAGCGCCTGGTCGCGCCGTGGACGCAGCCGTTGGACAGTGTGCGCGTCACGCCGCCCGATGGAGCGTTGAACTTCGGCCGGCTTGCGATTTCGCCGAACGGAAACTGGATCGCGGCGATGTCGGATGCGCGCGCACAGACGCAAACGATGCTCAGCGTATTTGATCGCAAAGGAACGACGACTTCCTCGCGCCTGCTGTTGGATCGGCAAACGGCTCCCATAATCTGGAACGCGGATGGGACTGCGCTGCTGCGAGGCATTCGGACTGCCAACCAGGGAGGACTGGAGCGCATCGCGGTCAACCCTCGCGATGGCCACATCGGCGCAATGGACACGATTATTGTTTCGCCGAACGCAGAGCGCGTCTGGAGCCTGTCTGCCGACGGCTCGGTCGCGGCGTATGAGGAAGCCCAGACGGGCGACGCCACGGTATGGGCGCTCGAAGTGGGCGCGAAGGGCGGAGTTCCGCGCATCACACGACGCGTGACGTCGGGTCCGGCGGTGAGCGATGGCAGGATCTCGGCAGACGGCGCGACCACCACGTATGTGACGATGACTGCCGCGGGCTCTGCGATGCAGGGGCAGGTGTGGGCATCGCCATTCGGCGCCAATGCACCAACGGCGGTGACGCCGCCGCTCGGCAACGTCACGAACAAGGCAATTACCAAGGATGGACGACGGTTGATCGTCGCTACCGTCAGCGGGTCCAACACACTCCACCTCGCTGCCTATGAGATCGCGACCGGCCGAATCGTCAAGACCGCTGCCTTTCGGGACACGCTTGAATGGATGACCGCGATCGGCGGCGGCGGGATCGCGGTCGGGACACAGCATACCCTCATGTTTCTCGACGACTCGCTGCGAATGATTCGGCGAGTGACCGTGCCCGACTCGGTGGGTGTCATCGGGTTTGGCGTGGGGTCGGCGCGAGAACACGCGGTCGCGCTGTTCGTTTACCCTCGAAATTTGTCCGCTGGCGCCGACGGAAACTTTAGGGCACCTGTCATCGTCGCGACCGAGTCGGGCGAGCTGCGAACATTCGCAGTGTTGGCGATACGGAACTTCAATACCATGCACTGGCTGAAAGACGGAACTATTTGGCTCGACGGGTTCGCGAGCCCGGCGAGGACGTTCGGCCTGTACCGTGTGACTCCGACTGGCCAGGAGCGCATCGGAGAGCTGCCCTTCCGTGGCGACTGGGACATGGATCTCTCCGCCGACGGCCGCCGCGGCGTGGTGACGATCCGATCGATCGTCGCCGATGTCTGGCTGCTGAGAAATTTTGAACCGGCGCGGCGATAATGGAGCTGCGCGATCAACTCAAGGAAACTCTCGGGGCCGCCTATACCCTCGCGCGTTAGCTTGGTCGGCGGCGTGTCGCGCGGTGATCATGAAGCCCGAGAACAAGGTGAAGGAGGTGACGATGCGCAGCGGCACGACAGGTGAGGCCACGTACGCTCTTCCCTGCCCCGCTCGAGCTGCCAATTCGCGACACGGAGTCGTGCGGGCGACCTCGGGACATTCGGCCTGACACCGGTCGGCCCGGTAGACTACCGCGGGCACCTCGGCGCGCTCGCGGCGCGGCGCGGTGACCGGGCTGCGCCCTCGCAGCCTACACCGCGCTCGCGGCGTTCGTCGGGCCGCACCTGCTCGGCCGGCCCACGCATTGGCGTGCCCGAATCGCGGCGCTCCTTGGCGATCGAGAGCGTGCCGTCGCATTGCTCCGTGAAGCCCTCCAGCAAGGACGCACGCGAATCACCGTGCACGCGGAAGGTGATTTCGCGGCACTGCGCGGTGTACCGGCGTTCATGGAGATCGTCCGTCCCAAGGAGTGGGGGTCTCAGTGATCCTCGCCCGGTCGAAAGACGCTTCCACACCTCCGCTACGTTCGAGGCGTAGCGGGCGCGCCGCCACTCGTCGTCGCGTCACGTGGGGCCCCACCTCATGCTTCCGCGTGCCCGATTCAAATTCCCGTTCGGCGCGGGTGCGTGACGGTGCGGCCGCGTGCGATCTCCGCTAACGGGCGAGGAGCAGCCAAGCCACGCTGATGCACCCCGACACGACGACCGTAGCGCGGATGACGGCCTGATGAAGTCGTTGGGCGATCCCCGGACGTTCCGTAGTCCCCGATCACCGTCCCGACACTCATCGTCAGAGCCATCGGCCACTGCACGCGATGCGCGGCGACGACGAGCACCGCCGCAACGAGGTTGAAGCAGAGCGCGCGCCAATTCTTCAGGCCGTCCATCTGATGGATGTTGGTGAGTCCCATCAGGCCGAGCGACGCAAGCATGAGGATACCGGCCCCGGCGCCGAAACATCCTCCGTCCGGACGGCGCGACTCGTCTGGCGTCAGCCCGGATTCAATGGCGCGGCGACGTCGGCGAGTGCCATCAGCACGTCGAGCTCCTGCCGGAACCGCACCGGACCCGGAACCCACAGCGGGCGAATGTCCTCGTGCAGCGTGAGCGTGCGCTCGTCCGCGAGATAGTTGATGTCGCCACGGC